>NZ_VFXM01000006.1:0-226400 GCF_006519705.1 Ornithinimicrobium kibberense | reverse complement strand
CCAAGCTGAACATCCCCACCCAGCCCGACCACCCCACCACCCCCCACGACAACGACGGCCACGACGACACCCCCTGGGACAAACCCACCTACGGACCGCCGCCCTTCTGACCACCTCGGTCCTCCTCAACCCAACGGAGCGGCCCCTCCCGCCGACGCTTCCCGAACGGATCGTCGCATCGGCGCAGGTAGCCTCCCCCGGTGAGCATCTCCCTCCGTCGCCTCGACCCCACCGGAGCCGACCGCGACGACCTGATTGCCTTCATGACTGGCAACGAGTTCCCCTTCCACGTCGTCCCACGACCCACTCGGGCGCAGGTGGAGGCATGGATCGAAGCAGGCGCCTACCGGGACGAGGACAACGACTCCTTCTGGGTCGAGCACGACGATCTGGGACGGATCGGGTTCCTGCGCCTGGAGGACCTCTCCGACGATGCACCCCTTTTCGACCTCCGCCTCGCCCAGGACTTCCGAGGACGCGGGCTGGCCGTAGAGACCGTCAGGGCAGCCACCGACCACGTCTTCCGGACGATGCCGGAGGTCAACCGCTTCGAGGGGCAGACCCGGGAGGACAACGTCGCGATGCGTCGGACGTTCCTGCGCTGCGGGTTCCTCAAGGAGGCGCACTACCGGGAGGGCTGGCCCGTCGAGGACGGCGAGCCGGTGGCGTCCGTCGCCTACGGCATCCTGCGCCGCGACTGGGAGACCGGCACCGTCACCCCGTTCGTCTGGGAGGACCTGACGTAGACCACCGCCCCTTTACCGACCCGCGTGCCCGTGCGACGGTGGATGGATGGCTCCCGACGAGACCGCACCAGAGCCGATCCCGGACGACGAGGCCCGACCGGAACCGGTCCAGGGCGACGAGGCCGAGGTCCTGCTCGACACCCTCGACCGCCACCGGGCCGCCCTGCGGCGCACGTGCGAGGACCTCGACTACACCCAGCTCAACCAGCGCCTGCCTCCGTCGACGATGACGCTGGCCGGGCTGCTCAAGCACCTCGCCTACGTGGAGTCGAGCTTCTTCTCCGAGGACCTCCTCGGCGGGCCGCTCATCGAGCCCTTCGACGCCGTCGACTGGTCCGCCGACGCCGACTGGGAGTGGCACTCCGCCGCCCAGGACACCCCGCGCCAGCTGCTCGAGCTGTATGACGCCTCCGTCGCCCAATCCCGAAGGATCACCGACGACCTCCTCGCCACGCCCGAGGGCCTGGAGACCCTGGCGGTCCGCCCCACCTACCTGGGCGTCCCGGCGAAGCTCCGTTGGATCCTGGTGCACATGATCGAGGAGTACGCACAGCACAACGGCCATGCGGACCTGCTCCGCGAGTCGATCGACGGCCGCACCCGCAAGGACTGACCGTCGGCAGGGAAGACCGCGGAGTCAGCCGACCCGGTCGTCGACCGGCACGTCCCCCTCGGAGTCCTTCGCGCAGTGGGCGCAGCAGTAGAACCGCCCGTCCACCTCGGTCCCGTGCCCGATGACCTTGCACCCGCAGTGCTCGCACACCGGCGCCATCTTGTGCACCGCGCACTCGAAGCTGTCAAACACGTGCCGCTGCCCGGCAGCGATCACCTCGAAGCTCTTGTCGTAGTCGTTGCCGCAGACCTCGCAGACCGCCATGGTCCTCCGTCCTCTCCCGGGCCGGTCGGGCCGGCCCGACACCTCGACCGTAGAAGCCACGGCCCGTCCCCGCCACCGCTCGTGCCTCACGTGCTCCACTCGTCGAACACCAGCCACGTCCTCGTCGCCCGCACCCCCGGGACCGCCTGGATCTGCTCGAGGACGACGTCCCGCAGCTCGTGGTTGTCGTGCGCCCGCACCTCCACGAGCATGTCGAACTCCGCCCCGACGAGCGCCACCTTCTCCACGCCCGGCAGCTGCTCCAGCACCGCCAGCACCTCGCGCCACGACCCCTGCTCGATCGACACGGAGACGTAGGCCGACGTCATCAGCCCCAGCCGGACCGGGTCGACCCGCACCGTGAACCCGGTGATCACCCCGTCCCGCTGCAGACGCTCCAGCCGGGCGTAGGCGTTGGCCCGCGAGATGTGCACCTGCTCCGCCAGGGCTCGCACCGACATCCGCCCGTCGACCCGCAGCGCGGCCACGATCGCCCGGTCCGTGTCGTCCACGGGCGCCGCACCGGCAGCCACGCGTCTCCCCGACCCGGACGTGGCGTGAGTCACACTGGACGATCTGTCGTCGGTCATCCACACACTGTGCCAGACGTCTCGACTCGTCCCCAGGATGTCGATCCCTCTATGGCCGTGCGCGACGATAGACGTCACGATCGTCTTGCCGACACCACCCGTGAGGACTCAACGATGAGCGAGATCGACGACCTGCTCCCGTGCCGCGAGCCGGTCCGCTTCCTGTCGCCCGACGGGACCGAGGCCGAACCCACGCAGGAGATGACCGACCGGGGCTACGTCATACCCCCCGTGGAGGACCTGGTGAAGGTCTGGCGCGCGATGGTGGTCGGCCGCCGCTTCGACGCCCAGGCCACCGCGCTGACCAAGCAGGGGCGTCTGGCGGTCTACCCCTCCTCCCGCGGGCAGGACGCCTGCCAGGTCGCCCCGGTGCTGGCGCTGCAGGAGGACGACTGGTTCTTCCCCACCTACCGCGACTCGATGGCCCTGGTCACCCGCGGGATCGACCCGGTCGAGGTGCTCACCCTCCTGCGCGGCGACTGGCACTGCGGCTACGACCCGAAGGCCACCCGCACCGCCCCCCAGTGCACCCCTCTGGCCACCCAGGCCGTGCACGCCGCCGGAGCCGCGGACGGCCTGCGCCGCAGGGGATCCGACGCGGTCGCCCTGTGCTTCATCGGCGACGGCGCCACCTCCGAGGGCGACTTCCACGAGGGGCTCAACTTCGCCGGCGTCTTCAACGCCCCGGTGGTCTACCTCGTCCAGAACAACAAGTACGCCATCTCGGTCCCGCTCTCCAAGCAGACCAAGGCACCCGCGCTGGCCTACAAGGGCATCGGGTATGGCGTGCGCGCCGAGCAGGTGGACGGGAACGACCCGGCCGCCGTGCTGGCCGTGACCCGGAAGGCCTACGAGCACGCCCGCTCCGGCAAGGGCCCCTTCCTCGTCGAGGCGCACACCTACCGGATGGAGGCGCACACCAACGCCGACGACGCCACCCGCTACCGCACCCCCGACGAGGTCGACGAGTGGACCGGGCAGGACCCGCTCGTGCGGCTGCAGGCCTACCTCGTCGCCCAGGGTGCCATCGACGACGCCCGTGTCGAGGAGGTCCGGCAGGAGGCCGAGGAGTTCGCCGCGGCCCTGCGCCACCGGATGAACGCCGACCCGCAGGTCGACCCCGCCGACCTGTTCGCCCACGTCTACGCCCGTCCCACGCCCCAGCTGCGCGAGCAGGCGGAGATGGTCGCGGCCGAGCGCGAGGCCAGCCGGCCCGAGACCGAGGAGGTGGCCCGATGAGCCGACCCACCACATACGCCCAGGCCCTCAACACGGCCCTGCGGGACGCGCTGACCGAGGACGAGAACGTCCTGGTGCTCGGCGAGGACGTCGGCCAGCTCGGTGGCGTCTTCCGCATCACCGACGGCCTGACCAGGGACTTCGGCGAGGACCGCTGCATCGACACCCCGCTGGCCGAGGCCGGGATCGCCGGCTTCGCGGTCGGCCTGGCCATGCAGGGCTTCCGGCCGGTCATCGAGATGCAGTTCGACGCGTTCGGCTACCCGGCGTTCGAGCAGGTCGTCTCGCACATCGCCAAGATGCGCAACCGCACCCGCGGGCGGCTGACCATGCCGATCGTCATCCGGGTCCCCTACGCCGGGGGCATCGGCGGGGTCGAGCACCACTGCGACTCCTCCGAGGGCTACTACGTCCACACACCCGGCCTGCACGTCGTCACCCCGTCGACCCCCGCCGACGCCTACAGCCTGCTGCGCGAGTCGATCGCCTCCGACGACCCGGTCGTCTTCATGGAGCCCAAGTCGCTCTACTGGTCCAAGGCCGAGGTCGAATTGCCCGCCACCACGGAGCCGGTCGGCCGGGCCGCGGTGCGCCGCGAGGGCTCCGACGTCACGGTCGTCACCTACGGCCCGCAGGTGCCCAACGCCCTGCGCGCCGCCGAGGTCGCCGCGGCCGAGGAGGACTGGGACCTCGAGGTCGTCGACCTGCGCTCGCTCGTGCCCTTCGACGACGAGACCGTCATGGCCTCGGTGCGCAAGACCGGACGCGCGGTCGTGCTCGCCGAGGCGCAGGGCTTCGCCGGGATGGGCGCCGAGATCGCCGCCCGCATCCAGGAGCGCTGCTTCCACTCCCTCGCCGCACCGGTGCTGCGGGTCAGCGGTCTCGACATCCCCTACCCGCCGCCGATCCTGGAGCACTCGCACCTGCCCGGCGTGGACCGCATCCTCGACACCGTCGCGCGCCTGCAGTGGGACGACGAGCCGGACCTGACGTATGCCGTGCCGGCAGGGGAGGTGTCTGCGTGAGCGGGTTCGTCTTCCGGCTGCCCGACCTGGGAGAAGGCCTGACCGAGGCCGAGGTCGTCGAGTGGCACGTCGCGGTCGGCGACGAGGTCTCCATCGACGAGGAGGTCGTCACGGTCGAGACGGCCAAGGCGTCGGTGGACGTGCCCTGCCCCTACGCCGGCACGGTGGCCGAGCTGCACGCCGGGCCGGGCACGGTCCTGGCCGTCGGCGAGCCCCTGATCACCGTGGGCGACGTGTCGGCCGCGGCCGAGCCGGTCCCTGCGGCGGAGGAGCCTGCGCCGGCCGGGCCCGCTCCTGCGACTCAGGACCACGCCGGGGAGCAGTACCGCTCCGAGGAGCGCGCCGGTGCGACCGTGCCCGCCGACGGCGATGACCCGGAGGATCAGCCGGAGCGGCCGCTGATCGGCTACGGCGCGGGCGACGCACCCGCCCGGCGCCGACGGGGCGGCCGCCGCCGGGCCGGCCGGGGAGCATCTGCCGACGATGCCGCCTCCGCGACTACACCCGACACGGCACCCGCCTCCGCTACCACGTCGTCCGCGCCGGACACCTCGTCCGACGGCCGGCGGGCCGTCCGCGTCATCTCGCCGCTGGTCCGCCGGCTGGCCACCGAGTGGGGCATCGACGTGCGCACCGTGCAGCCCGGCCCCACCGGCGTGGTCCGCCGCGCCGACCTCGAGGCCGCCCGGGAGGCCCGTTCGGCGGCCACGGTGGAGACACCCGCAGCAGGCACCGCAGCAGCGGGCACGACCGCAGCAGGCACGGCCGCGGCGGAGACGGTCCCCGCCGATGGGGGGGCCGAGCGCGCGGACCAGCGCGTCCCGATCCAGGGCGTGCACCGGATCATGGTCGACCGGCTGACCACCTCGCGCCGGGAGATCCCGGACGCCACGACCTGGGTCGACGTCGACGCCACCCGCCTGATGAAGCTCAAGGACAGCCTGCGCGAGGCCAGGCCCGACGCCCGCATCGGCGTGCTCCCCCTGCTGGCGCGCATCGTCGTCGCCGGGCTGGCGCGGCACCCCGAGCTCAACGCCTCCGTGGACGTCGAGGCCGGGGAGATCGTGCAGCACGGGGCCGTGAACCTGGGCTTCGCCGCCCAGTCGCCGCGCGGCCTGGTCGTCCCCGTCGTGCACGACGCCGACACCATGAGCACCGCCGAGCTAGCATCCGCGCTCCGCGAGCTGACCACGCTGGCCCGCGAAGGGAAGCTGTCGCCGACCCAGATGAGCGGCGGGACCTTCACCCTCAACAACTACGGCGTCTACGGCGTGGACGGCTCGACCCCGATCATCAACCACCCCGAGGCCGGCATGCTCGGCGTCGGCCGGATCGTCGAGAAGCCGTGGGCGCACAAGGGACGGGTCAGGCTGCGTCAGGTCACCCAGCTGTCGTTCACGTTCGACCACCGGGTCTGCGACGGCGGGACCGCCGGCGGTTTCCTGCGCTACGTCGCCGACTGCGTCGAGCGGCCGGGCACCCTGCTGGCCGACCTGTGAACGAGCCCGATCCGGCCGCAGGAGCCTCGGGAGACCCGGACACGCGTCCGCCGACCGGCGAGGACCACCGGCGTCACCTCCTCCGCGCCGTCGAGCTGGCCAGGGAGGGGTCCTCCCGCGGCGACGGCGGGCCGTTCGGCGCGGTCGTCGTCCTCGACGGACGGGTGGTCGGCGAGGGCTGGAACCAGGTCGTGGCGACCGACGACCCGACGGCCCACGCCGAGATCGTCGCCGTCCGTCGCGCCTGCGCCGAGCTGGGCAGCTTCCAGCTGGTCGGCGCGCACGTCTACGCCTCCTGCGAGCCGTGCCCCATGTGCCTCGGGGCGCTCTACTGGGCCCGGCCGGCGCAGATCCACCACGCCGCCACCCGCGAGCACGCGGCCGAGGTCGGCTTCGACGACTCCTTCATCTACGACGAGCTGGCCCTCCCGCCCGACCGGCGCCGCTTGCCGGCCCGGCAGCACGACCTGCCCGAGGCGGTCCAGGTCATGCGTCGCTGGGCCGAGAACCCCGACCGCACGACCTACTGAGCCGGGCCCCGCCCGGTGGGACGCGGCCTACTGAGCCGGGCGCGACGGCATACCCCCTGCTCCTCCGGTGGGCACCCGACCCGCCGCGCGCATAGTCTTCCCCCACCCTCCGGGAAAGGTCTGCGCCATGCTCGACTCCACCATCGCCAGGGTCAACGAGCTCCTCTGGAGCACCCCCATGGTCGTCCTCGTCCTCGCGGCGGGCGTCTGGTTCACCGTCCGCATGGTCGTGCCGCAGGTGCGGCGGCTGCCCGACATGGTCCGCTACCTCGTCGGCGGGGACGACTCGACCCAGGGTCTGTCGTCCTTCCAGTCGTTCGCGATGGCGCTCGGCGGACGGGTCGGCGTCGGCAACATCGCCGGCGTCGCGACCGCCATCCACTTCGGCGGGCCGGGTGCCCTCTTCTGGATGTGGGTCACCGCGTTCGTCGGCGCGGCGGTGGCGATCGCGGAGAGCTCGCTGGCGCAGGTCTACAAGGAGGAGGTCGGCGGGGAGTACCGCGGCGGGCCCGCCTTCTACATCGAGAAGGGCCTGGGCTGGAGGTGGCTGGCGGTGCTGTATGCCGTCGCCGCGGTCTTCGCGCTGACCATCACCGGACCCTCGATCCAGTCCTACAACATCGCGGTCTCGGTGGAGTCGGCCTTCTCGGTCCCGCCGTGGGTCACCGGGGTCGTGGTCACCGCGCTCTTCAGCCTCGTGGTCTTCGGCGGCATGCACCGGATCGGGCGGGTCGTCGGGCTCGTGGTGCCGATCATGGCGGCCGCCTACATCCTCCTCGGGATCGCCCTGCTCGTGCTCAACGCCGACGCGGTCCCGGAGATGTTCGGGCTGATCTTCCGCAGCGCCTTCGGCTCGGACGCGGCGTTCGGCGGGATCCTCGGCGCGGCGATCATGTGGGGCGTCAAGCGGGCGATCTACTCCTCCGAGGTCGGCACCGGGTCCGGCGCCCAGGCCGCAGCGGCCGCCGAGGTCTCGCACCCGGTGAAGCAGGGTCTGGCGCAGGGGTTCTCGGCCTACGTCGACACGCTGCTCATCTGCACGGTCACCGGGCTGATGATCCTGGTCACCGGCTCCTACAACGTCGAGGGGCCGGACGGGCAGATGGTCGCCGAGAACGTGCCCGGCCTGGTCCAGGGACCGGAGTCCACCCAGGCCGCGATCGACGCCTCCTTCCCCGGCCTCGGGTCGGCGTTCATCGCGGTCGCGATGTTCTTCTTCGCCTTCACCACCCTGCTGTCGTTCGCGTTCTACGCCGACACCAACATCGCCTACCTGCTGCGCAGCAGCCGGCGCGAGCGGCTCGTCGTCAACGTCGCCTGGGTGCTGCTGGCTGGCTCGATCTTCCTCGGATCGCTGCGTTCCGCGACCTTCGCGTGGAACCTGGCCGACGTCGGCCTGGGCCTCTACACGTGGATCAACCTCGTCGCGCTCGTGCTGCTGAGCAGGCAGGCGACCGCGGTCGTGCGCGACTACGACCGGCAGCGCTCGGCCGGCCTCGACCCGGTGTTCGACCCCGAGGACGTCGGCATCACCAACGCGCCGGTGTGGAAGGAGATCGCCGCGCGCCGGAGCGCGGAGGAGAGTGCCTCACGTTCACAGACTCCCGGCCGCTGACCGATCCGGCGGCCGCGGCCAATCGAGGGGCGGGACTCGTCGTCACCTCCCCACCCGGTTGGCGCGTGACCTCGCTCTCGCCTCTCACCCGCCCCCGCATTGGGTCGTCTCACGGGGCGGTCGTGGGCGGCCAGGGCGTGAACGCGTTGTTGGGACCGCCGTAGGTGGCGGGGTAGGCATACAGGGCGCCGTCGGTGCGCACCGCCCAGATCGTCTGGGCGCGGGCATCGTGCTGGGTGGCGAAGATCCTCGGGAACACCGACCAGCCCTTACCGATCAGCGACATGGGGAACGACGTCCCGCTGGCCGACGCGGCGTACAGTCGCAGCCGGGCCTCGTCGTCGACGACGAGCAGGTCGGAGCGGCCGTTCTTGTCCCAGTCACCGGCCCCCACGACCTGCTCCATAGGCGCCCAACCGCCGCCCAACGTCGTGCGGGCCCGGAAGTCACCGGTGCCGTTGGTCGGGTAGACATGCATGGTGCCGGCCGCGTCGGTTGCGACCACCGCTGGATACCCGTTCACGGACTGCTGCACCGGCGTCCACGTCCGCATCTGCAGCCAGCCCTTGCCGATCTGCCGCGCCGATGCGAACCCGCCCGTGCCGTTGCCCCGGTAGAGCATCAGCCGACCGTCGGTGAACCGGGCGACCAGATCCAGCGCACCGTCGCGGTCCCAGTCGACCCCGCCCTGCACACTCTCGGCCACCAGCCAGCCCTTGCCGATCTGGCGGGGGGAGGCGAACCGTTCCCGCGCCGTGGCGGGGTAGAGCAGCAGGCGGCCGTCGGAGGCAACCAGCATCAGGTCGCTGAACCCGTTACCGTCCCAGTCACCCGCCGAGATCGTGCGGTCGGCCGGCCAGCCCCTCCCGATCTGGTATGGCGCAGAGAAGTCGATGTAGGGGTACGTGCCGGCCGACTCGTCGGAGACCGTCAGCGAGGTGCCGCGCGAGTCTCCTTGACGCGGGGTGAGCACCACCGTGTGGGTGGTGCTGTCCGAGCCGGGGTAGGTGAAGCTGAAGGTACCGGGCCCGCTGACGGACGCCGAGGTGACCCGACTGCCGTCCACGAAGACGTCAACGACCGTGCCGGGTGAGATCGCGTCGCCAGAAGGCTGGCTGAGGGTGCCGCTGACCCTCTCGCCCTCGACCCAACGCGCCCGCCCGCTCGACGCGGTTGTCTTCTCGACGCCCGAGGCAGAGGGGGTGCCCAGCCAGACCTTGACCTGTGCCCCCGGTCGGTACTCGTCGAAGGATGTCAAGAGGGCGGCGGTGGAGTAGGGGCGACCATCGGAGTACCAGTCGTAGGAGGAGGTCACCCCCACCGCCTTGTGGCCCGAGATCCAGGGCCCGCCGGAGTCGCCAGGGATCACGCGCAGGTCGGCGAACAAGGACCACACCCAGCGCTTGGGGCGGTTGATGTCACCGGAGCCGTCACCGATCCACTGCCAGCCCACCTTGTTGACGGTGCTGCACGTCCACCCGGTCTGGCGGCCCATCTTGCAGACCGGAAGCCCGAGGACGGCCG
Source organism: Ornithinimicrobium kibberense (assembly GCF_006519705.1). Classification (NCBI taxonomy): domain Bacteria; kingdom Bacillati; phylum Actinomycetota; class Actinomycetes; order Micrococcales; family Ornithinimicrobiaceae; genus Ornithinimicrobium; species Ornithinimicrobium kibberense. The sequence continues at coordinate 216,755 of NZ_VFXM01000006.1, read as the reverse complement.
GGGCGCGACCGGTGATCGTCACGCTGCCCGACCCGGTGGCGACCGAGGGTGGGTAGGTGAAGGCCGACCCCTGGCTGTAGGTCGTCAGGTCGGTCCCGTAGGACTCCCATGCCGAGCCGGGCGCGCCGAACTGCCACCACGAGACGGTGCCCATCCGGGTCGAGCCGGCGTAGACGGCGGCGCCGCCGGCATAGGCGCAGTGCCCTGCGGAGATCCCCACCTGGGCACCGCCGTCCCATCCGTTGAAGCCGTGCGTGCAGGCCACCGAGCCGAACGAGATCGGCGCGCCGCCGTGGAGGCTGGCGCCCGCCGTCGGTCCGGTCGTGCCGACCGCGGTGACACCCGGGTGGGCCGCGGCCCAGTCGGCCGGGGAGAGCAGGGGTGCGGAGCCCTCGGTGCGGCCCCGCTCCCGGGCGACCCCGGGATCGATGACGAGGACCTCGTAGCCATCCAGCGTGTAGGCGAGCCCTGTGAGCCCGTCCGGCCCCACCTCGGCGAGATAGCGCTCCCGCAGCTGCTCGAGGTCGGCGAAGGTGTCGGCCGTCTTCTCGTCGACGTCAAGCACCTCGACCCCCCGGGACGTCAGCCGCCCGACTGTCGGGGCGTCGTCGGGGACTGCTCCCTGGTCCAACCCCAGCGTCGCGGCGGCCTGCTCCGCGCTCGCACCCGCCTGCGCGAACTCGCTCATCGTCAGGCCCAGGTCGGTGGCGAGCGCCTCCTCGATCGTGCGCGCAGGACGCTCCTGCACCGGTGCGGCCACCACCGGCAGCCCCCCACCTCCCAGCACCAGCGCGGCCACCACGGCCAGCACGGACCTCGTGCGTACGAACATCCCATTCCCTCCTGCTCCGACCATGCGGCACGCCTCGTCGCGCGCCGGTCGCAGGCAGGACGCTACGGCACGTCACCGACGTTGCCCAGCCCCGACCGGGGCACTGCCCACCCGGAGGCTCGCCCCTCCCCCCCCCAACCCGAATCCTCGACCTGGCGGACGACCTCGTCGGCGACGTCCTCCACCCGTGGCCGGGTGGTGCGGGCTCTAGCGTCGAGCCGTTCGAAGGCTTGGTCGGAGTTGATGGCCCCCGCTCGGCGAGAATCGCCGAGCCGCGCCTCCGCCCACCAGCACTCGGCCCGCGTCACTTGAGGGCGCGGGCTCCCCGACGGCCGGACGCGACCGTCGGTGAGCCCCACACGCCGTCCTCCGCCCGACCGGGCACACTCGTTGCTATGCGCCCCCGCAACCAGATCGTCCAGGACGCCTTCCACGCCGCCGGGGTGGACGCCCAGATCCGCCTGCTCGACGAGCACGCCCGGACCGCGACGCTGGCGGCCGAGCAGCTCGGCTGCCCGGTCGGCGCGATCGCCAACAGCCTGGTCTTCATGGCCGACGGCGAGCCCCTGCTCGTCATGGCCAGCGGGGCCGCCCGGGTGGACACCGACGTCATCGCCGCGGCCGTCGGCGCGGGGACGGTGACGAAGGCCTCCGCCGAGTAGGTGCGCGCCGCGACCGGCCAGGTCATCGGCGGCGTGGCGCCGGCCGGGCACCCCGCCCCGCTGCGGACGCTGGTGGACGAGGACCTGCGGGCCTTCGAGGAGGTCTGGGCCGCGGGCGGGACGCCGGACTCGATCGTCCCGCTGACCTTCGAGGAGCTCCTGCGGGTGACCGGCGGCGAGGTCGTCCGGGTGCGCTGAGGCCGGGCCGGGTCTGTCGGGCCCGCTGGGTAGGGTCGCGGACGTGACGTTGATCGTGCACCGGGCGGCCGGGACGGGGGTGCTGGCCGACGGTCTGGCCGAGCTCCTGGGGAGTCCGCTCGAGGACCCGTTCGCCGAGGAGGTCGTCGCCGTGCCCGCGCGCGGGGTGGAGCGGTGGCTGGCGCAGCGGCTCTCGCACCGGCTGGGGGCGGGCCCGTCGGGGCACGACGGCGTGTGCGCCGGGGTGCGTTTCCTGACCCCGCACTCGCTCGTGACGATGGTGCTCGACGTCGGGCGCGACGACCCGTGGCGCCCCGGCCAGCTGGCGTGGGCGGTGCTGCGGGCGGTCGACGAGAGCCTCGGCGAGCCGTGGGCGGGCACGCTCGCCGACCACCTGGGGTATGCCGAGACCGGCACCGAGCGCGAGCTGCGCCAGGGCCGGAGGTATGCCGTCGCGCGCCGGCTCGCGGGGCTGTTCGCCGACTACGCCGCCCAGCGGCCGGCGGTGCTGACCGACTGGCGGGCCGGCGGGGACGGGGACGGCCTGGGCGGCCGGGTCGCCGACGACCTCGCCTGGCAGCCGCCGCTGTGGCGCCGGGTGCTGGAGGTGGTGGGGGCCGAGGCGCCCGACGAGCGGCACGCCCGGGTCGTCGCGGCGCTGCGGGAGGGCCGCCTCACCGACCTGGAGCTGCCGGGGCGGCTGTCGCTGTTCGGCCACACCCGCATCTCCCGCAGCGAGGTCGAGGTGCTCGGTGCCCTCGCCGAGCACCGGGACGTCCACCTGTGGCTGCCCCAGGCCTCGCCCGTCGCCTGGGCGGAGCTGGCCCCCGTCGTGGCCGTCGGGCCGGTGCCCCGCGAGGACGACCGCTCCGGCGAGCTCGTCCAGCACCCGCTGCTGGCCAGCCTGGGCCGGGACGCCCGCGAGCTCCAGCGCACGCTGGCCCTCGTCGGCGGGCGCGACGAGCTGGTGGGGTCCACCCCCGGCGGCGGGCAGAACAGCTCCCCCGACGACCGTGGTGGCGCCGCTGCCCCCGACGGCCCGGCCACCCTGCTCGCGATGCTCCAGCACGACATCCGGGCCGACAGCCCCCCGGACGGGGCGACGCGGGAGGCCCGGCAGGTCCCGGCCACCGACCGCAGCGTGCAGGTCCACGCGTGCCACGGGCAGTCGCGCCAGGTGGAGGTGCTCCGCGACGTGCTCGCCGACCTCCTCCAGCGCGACCCGACCCTGGAGCCGCGGGACGTCCTCGTGATGGTCCCCGACATCGACGCCTACGCCCCCCTGGTCCACGCCGGCTTCGGCCTGGGCGAGGTGGTCCGGGACGGGTCGGCCCGCACGCACCCCGCCCACGGGCTGCGGGTCCGCCTGGCCGACCGGGCCCCGGTGCACCTCAACCCCCTGCTACGGCTGGCCCTGCAGCTCGTGGAGCTGGCCGGCGGACGGGTCACCGCCGGGGAGGTGCTCGACCTGGCCCGCAGCGCGGCGGTGCGCCACCGGTTCGGCCTCGACGACGACGCCCTGGAGCGCATCGGCGACTGGGTCGGGGCGACCACCGTGCGGTGGGGCCTGGACGGGGAGCACCGGGCCGACTACCAGCTGACCAACGTCGTCCAGAACACCTGGCGGGCCGGCCTCGACCGCATCCTCGTGGGGGCGGCGGTCGACGGCGAGGACGTCGACCACGTCGGCCGCACCCTCGGGCTGGACGACCTGGACAGCGGCGACCTCGACCTCGCCGGCCGGCTCGCCGAGCTGGTCTCCCGGCTGGGCCGCACGCTGCGGGCGCTGCGCACCGCCGACACGGCCGAGCAGTGGCTGCGCGTCGTGGAGGAGGGGGTCCTCGACCTCGCCGACGTGCCCTTCCGGGACGTCTGGCAGGTGGCCCAGCTCGAGCGCGAGCTGCACCGCACCGCCGAGGCGGCCGGCCGGGTCGCGGGCGAGCACGGGGTCTCCCTCTCGCTGGCGGACGTGCACACCCTGCTGGCCGAGCAGACGGCGGGCCGGGCCACCCGGTCCAACTTCCGCACGGGCACGCTCACCGTCTGCACGATGGTGCCGATGCGCTCGGTGCCCCACCGGGTGGTCGCCCTCGTCGGCATGGACGACGGCCACTTCCCCCGGTCCACGACCTCCGACGGCGACGACGTCCTCGCCCGCCGTCCCGTCACCGGGGAGCGCGACCCCCGCAGCGAGGACCGCCAGCTGCTCCTCGACGCGCTGATGTCGGCCGGGGAGACGCTGGTGGTGACCTACACCGGTTTCGACGAGCACACCGGGCAGCGGCGCCCGCCGGCCGTCCCCCTGGGCGAGCTGGTCGACGCGCTCCGGGCGACCGCCACCGGCGAGGGCGTCGACCGCGTCGTCACCGAGCACCCGCTTCAGCCCTTCGACCTGCGCAACCTGGCCGGGACGGCACCTGACACCACCCCGCTGCTGCCCGGTGACGAGCCGTTCAGCTACGACCCCGCGGCCCTCGCCGGTGCCCGGGCCCTGCAGGACGAGCCCGCCGCACGCGTCCCGCTGGCCCGTCGCGCCTTCGCCCCCTCCCCCCGCGAGGACGTGCTGCTCGACGACCTCGTGCGCTTCTTCGACAACCCGGCCAAGGCCTTCCTGCGCTCCCGGATCGGGCTCTACGTGCCGGAGGTCCCCGAGCAGCGGGGCGAGGGCATCCCCGTCGAGCTCGACGGCCTGCAGCGGTGGGCCATCGGGGAGCGGATGCTCACCGCGGTCCTGGCCGGCCGCGACCCCGGCGCGACCTGCGAGGCCGAGCTCTGGCGCGGCGAGCTGCCGCCCGACGCGCTCGGCCACCGCACGATGGAGGACCTCACCAGCCAGGTGCAGGAGCTGTGCCAGGCGACCTGGCGGGCCGTCGGTCAGGGCGGCTGGGGCCAGGCGCTGCAGCGGGAGAGCCTCGACGTCGACATCGCCCTGCCGCTGCCCGGCGACCGGCGCCTGGTGGGCACCCTGGGCGGGCTGGTCGGCGGGTCGGCCCTGTCGGTCAGCTTCTCCTCGGTCAAGGCCAAGCACCGGCTGCACTCCTGGATCTCCGCGCTCGTCCTGGCCGCCGCCGGTCAGGAGCAGGCCCGGGGCCACCACCTGGGCCGCTACAGCTTCGGCAGGGTCAAGTCGGTGGGGCACGTCAGCCACGGCCCGGTCCCCCGGGAGCAGGCCGTCGAGCTCCTCGCCCGGCTCGTCGACCTGCGCGACCGCGGCCTGGACGCGGTGGTCCCGCTGCCGGTGGAGACCAGCCGCGCCTGGGCCGAGCAGTACCTGAAGAACCGCAGCGTCAAGGCCGCCGACGAACGGGCCTCGCAGCGCGGCTGGGAGACCCGCCAGGGCGGCTGGGGCATCCGCCAGGAGCAGCACGACACCTCCTGGCAGCACGTCCTCGGCGACGTGCTGCCCCTGGCCGCCGTCGTCGGCACCCCCCTCGACGACGAACGCTGGGTCCCGGAGGTCCCGCACCGGCTGGGCCAGCTGTCGCTGCGGCTGTGGGGCCCGGCCCTGGACCACGAGACGATGGGGAAGGGCTGAGCCGGTGGAGCACTTCGACATCACCGACCCGCTGCCGCAGGGCACCGTGCTGCTGGAGGCCAGCGCCGGGACCGGCAAGACGTGGACGATCGCCGCCCTCGTGGCCCGGTTCGTGGCCGAGGGCGAGGCCGACCTGCGCGACCTGCTCGTGGTCACCTTCAGCCGGGCCGCGAGCCAGGAGCTGCGGGCCCGGGTCCGCGAGCAGCTCGTGCTCGTCGAGCGCTGCCTGCGCGAACGGTCCTGCCCTCCGGGCGACGCCCTCGTCGCCCACCTCCTGGCCGCCGACGAGGAGACCGTGCGGGTCATGCACCGGCGGGTCCGGGCGGCGCTGACCGACTTCGACGCGGCCACGATCGCCACCGTCCACCAGTTCTGCCAGGAGGTGCTGCGCAGCCTGGGCGTGGCCGGCACCACCGACGCCTCGGCCACGCTCGTCGAGGACCTCGACGACCTGCTCGTCGACGTCGTCGACGACATCTACCTGCGCGGGTTCCGCAACGACCGCAAGGTTCTCTTCAACCGGTCCGCGGCCCTCCAGATCGCGCGGACGGCCGTGGACGACATCCACGCCGGTCTGCGGCCGGAGACCGCCGAGCCGCGGTCGGTGCCGGCCCGTCGGGCGGGCTTCGCCCGGGCGGTGCGCACCGAGTTCGACGTGCGCAAGCGCCGCCTGCAGGTCATGCACTACAACGACCTGCTCACCCAGCTGGCGGACGCGCTCGAGGACCCGGACTCCCTGGCCCGGGACCGGATGCGGGCGCGCTGGCAGGTCGTGCTCGTCGACGAGTTCCAGGACACCGACCCGGTGCAGTGGCAGGTGCTCGACCGGGCCTTCACCGGCCACTGCCGGGCGATGGTGCTCATCGGCGACCCGAAGCAGGCGATCTACGGCTTCCGGGGCGGCGACATCGCCACCTACCTCACGGCCGCCGAGGCCGCGGGCGAGCGCCGGACCCTCCCCCGCAACTACCGCTCCGACGCCGGCGTGGTGCGCGCCCTGGGCACGCTGCTCGAGGGCGCCCAGCTGGGCGACCCGCAGATCGTCGTCCACCCGATCGAGGCGGCCATCGACGTCAGGCGCCTGGACGGGGCCCCCAGCGACGCCCCGGTGCGGCTGCGGCAGGTGCTGCTGGAGGAGCACCTCGGCGGCAGCGACCGCATCGGCCCGTTCCGCGAGCACGTCTTCCCCGACCTCGCCCGTGACGTGGCCGCTCTGCTCGGGTCGGACGCGACCTTCGACGGGCGCCCCGTGCGGGCCAGCGACGTGGCCGTGCTCGCGCACAAGGGCAGCGACCTCGTCCGGGCCCAGGACGCGTTGCGGGACCTGGGGATCCACGCGGTCAGCGCCGGCGGCATGTCCGTCCTGCAGACCCGGGCCGCCCACGAGTGGCTCACCCTGCTGGAGGCGATGGTCGCCCCGCACCGGTCGGTGCTGACCCGGGCCGCGGCCCTGACCGACCTGCTCGGGCACGACCCGGTCGCCGTCGACGAGGGGGGCGAGGAGCTCGACGACCTGCTCGCCCAGACCTGCCGCGACCTGGCCGCCGTCCACGCCCGGCAGGGGATCGCCGCCGTCCTGGAGCGGCTCGTGGCCGAGGGGCTGACCGCGCGGGTGCTCGCCCGGCCCGGCGGCGAACGGACCCTCACCGACGTCGAGCACGTGGCCGAGCTGCTGCACGAGGCCGGCCGGGAGGGACAGCTGGGCCTGGTCGCCCTGCTGGAGTGGCTGCGTGCCCAGATGGCCGAGGACGCCCCGACGTCCACCAACGCCCGCACCCGCCGGCTCGACAGCGACGCCGCCGCCGTCCAGCTGCTCACCGTCCACGGCAGCAAGGGCCTGCAGTTCCCCGTCGTCTACCTGCCGGCGCTCGTCGACCGCAACGTGCCGGACACGCCGTCGATCCCGTTGTGCCACGAGGACCCGCCGGAACGGACCCGGTGGATCGACGTGGGCGGCGACACCGGGCCGCAGTGGAAGGACTCGGTCGCCCGCCACAAGGCCGAGGAGGCCGGTGAGTCGCTGCGGCTGCTCTACGTCGCCCTCACCCGGGCCCAGTCCCAGGTCGTGACCTGGTGGTCGCCCAGCGGCCGCAACACCTCCCCCTCCCCGCTCCACCGGGTCCTCTTCGGCCGGGGTCCCGGCGAGGGGCCGGTGCCGGACACCGTCCCGGTTCCGGCGGAGGACTTCGCCACCGCGCGGCTGCAGGAGTGGGCCGCCCTGGGTGCGTTCGCCCTGGAACGGGCCGACCACGCCGAGCACGTCCCGACGGTGGCGACGGACGAGCCGCCCCCGCCCCGCCTGGCGACCTGGACCCGGCGGATCGACACGGACTGGCGGCGCACGTCATACACGGCCCTGTCCACCCCGCGCGACGCCCAGGGGCACGAGCTGACCGGCGGCGTCGGCAGCGAGCCCGAGCTCTCGCCGCGGGAGGACGAGCCGGACACCGTCGACCCCGTCGTGGAGCAGACGCCCTCGCTGCCGGGGCTGGAGGTCGTCCTGCCGGGGCAGGACGTGGCCTCCCCCATGGCCGACCTGCCCGTGGGGGCGACCTTCGGCTCCCTCGTCCACGGGGTGCTCGAGCACGCCGACCCGCAGGCGCCCGACCTGCGCGCCGAGCTGCTCGAGCACGTCCGGGAGCAGCTGGTGCAGTGGCCGGTCGAGCTCGACCCCGAGGAGCTGGCCGACGCCCTGGTCGACGTCTGCGACACGCCCCTCGGCCCCCTGGCCCAGGGCGTGACCCTGCGGCAGATCGGGCGGGCGGACCGGCTGTGCGAGCTCGACTTCGAGCTCCCGCTGGGCGGGGGCGACCTGCGCCGCGAACCGGTGGGGGACGTGGCGGAGGGCCCGACGCGGGGCGGGCCTCCCGGGTCGGCCACCGGTGCACGGCTCGGCGACCTCGTGCCCCTCCTGCGGTCGCACCTGCCGGCCGGCGACCCCGTCCGCGGCTGGGCCGACGTGCTCGACTCCTCCCCCGAGCTGGCCGAGCAGCCGCTGCGTGGCTACCTCACCGGCTCGGTGGACGTCGTGCTGCGCACGGGCGGGCGCTACCTGGTCGTCGACTACAAGACCAACTGGCTGGGCCGTCCTGAGGAGCCGCTGACCGCCGCCGACTACCGGCCGGAGAAGCTCGCCGAGGCGATGGGCCACTCCTCCTACCCGCTGCAGGCGCTGCTCTACGCCGTCGTCGCGCACCGCTTCCTGCGCTGGCGGCTGCCGGGCTACCGGCCCGAGCGGCACCTGGGCGGGGTCCTCTACCTCTACGTCCGGGGCATGTGCGGCCCGGACACCCCGGCCGTGGACGGCCACCCGTGCGGGGTCTTCTCCTGGCGGCCGCCGGTGGCGCTGGTCACCGGGGTGTCCGACCTGCTCGACGGACGCACCACCGAGGGGGCGGCATGACGATCCTCGAGGTGTTCGAGCCGGTCGAGCACGACCGCCGGCTGGCAGTCGACACCCCCGGCGCCCTCGGCGAGCTCAACCGGGCGGGGGTCCTCACCGCCGCCGACGTGCACCTCGCCCGGACCCTGGCCCGGGTCTGCGGCGAGCACGACGAGGACGCCGTCCTCGCCGCCGCGGTCGCCACGCGGGCCGTGCGGTCCGGGTCGGTCGCGGTCGACCTCGCCGACCTCGCCACCACCGGCGCCGAGACCCTGCCCGGCCTGCCCTGGCCCTCCCCCGACGCCTGGACCGAGGCGGTGGCCGCCAGCGAGCTGGCCCGCTCCGGCGCCCTCGTGGTCGACCAGGGACTGGTCTACCTGCAGCGCTACCACCACCAGGAGGTCCAGGTCGTCGAGGACCTGCGGGCCCGGGCGGCGCTGCCGGCCCCGGCGGTCGACGAGCAGGTGCTCGCCGCCGGGCTCACCCGGATCTTCCCCGGCGAGGGGTATGCCGAGCAGCGCGCCGCCGCCGAGGTGGTCGCCCGTTCCCGGACGAGCGTGATCACCGGCGGCCCCGGCACCGGCAAGACCACCACCGTCGCCGGGGTGCTCGCCCTGCTGGCCGAGCAGGCCCACGCGGCCGGCGAACGGCCGCTGCGGATCGGGCTGGCCGCACCCACCGGCAAGGCCGCCGCCCGCGTCCGGGTCGCGGTCAACGGGGCGCTGGACGAGATCCTTCGCCGCACCCCCGACGACACCCGGACGGTCGTCGAGCGGCTCCGGGAGGTCGAGCCAAGCACGCTGCACCGGCTGCTGGGCTGGCGCCCGGGCAGCCGCTCCCGCTTCCGGCACCACCGGGGCAACCGGCTCCCCCACGACGTGGTCCTCGTCGACGAGGCCTCGATGGTGTCCCTGACCCACATGGCCCGGCTGCTCGAGGCCTTGCGCCCGCAGGCCCGGCTCATCCTCGTCGGGGACGCCGACCAGCTGGTGTCCGTCGACGCCGGCGCCGTCCTGGCCGACCTGGTCGCCGGGGCCGAGGTCGCCGCCGACCCCCCGGTCGCCCTGGCCCGGCTGCGCACGGTGCACCGCTTCGGGGAGACGATCGGCGCCCTGGCCGAGGCGCTGCGGGTCGGGGACGCCGACGCCGTCGTCGCCGCCCTGTCGGCGGGGAGCGACGAGGTCCAGTGGGTGCCCGGCGAGGACCCGGTGACCACCCTGCGGCCCCTGCTCACCCAGCAGGCCTACCGGGTGCTCACGGCCGCGCGGGACGGGGACGCCGAGGGCGCGCTCACCGCCCTCGGCGACCACCGGCTGCTCTGCGCTCACCGCACCGGACCCCACGGCGTGCGCACCTGGAACCAGCTGACCGAGACCTGGCTCACCGAGGAGACCGGGCTGACGTTCTACGACCAGATGTACGTCGGCCGACCCCTGCTCGTCACCGCCAACGACTACGCCACCGGCGTGCTCAACGGCGACACCGGGGTCGTCGTCGCCTCGCGCACGTCCGAAGGCACCCCCGTGCGGATGGCGGTCGTCGAGGGCGCCACCGGGTCCACGCGGTTCGCCCCCAGTCGGCTCGGCGACGTGGAGACGATGCACGCGATGACCATCCACAAGGCCCAGGGCAGCCAGGCCCGGGAGATCACCGTCCTGCTGCCCCAGGCCGACTCGCCGCTGCTGACCCGGGAGCTGTTCTACACCGCCGTGACCCGCGCCGAGGAGACCGTCCGGGTGGTGGCCCCGGAGGAGGTCGTCCGGGCGGCGGTGGACCGGCGGGTCGTCCGGGCGAGCGGCCTGCGGCAACGGCTGGCAGGGTCCCCGATCTGACGGAGGCGAGATGACCGGCCTGACCCTGGTCCACCTGGGCGACCTGCACGGGCACCTCGTGCCCCGGCCCCACCTGCGCAGCGACGGCACCGGTGGGACCGAGGGGGGACTGGCCCGGATCGACTGCTCGGGCCCGACCACACCAGACCGCCCGGCCACCTCGACGAGGTGACCGGGCGGCGGGGCGTTCCCGCGTGTCCCGTGCGGGTCGCCGGGCCGGCGGGGTGTCCCGTCCCCGCCACGCCCTGACCGGCCCCGGTCCGCCGTCCTGACGGTCGCGGACCGGGGTCGGTGGTCCTGCTGGTGGTCCTGGTCCTGTGGTCCTGTCCGGGGCTATGCCGTGGCCAACCCCTCCGCCGGGCTGACCCGGACCGCCCGCCGGGCCGGCAGCACGCTGGCCAGCACACCGGCCAGCAGCGCGACCCCGACGATGATCCCGACGCGGCCCCACGGCACCGCCAGCTGGACGGGCACGCCCTCCGGCAGGATCGTCTGGACGCCGAGCGCGGCATACCCGAGCCCCAGCCCGAGGCCGACGAGGGCACTGACCAGGGCCAGCAGCACCCCCTCGACGAGCAGCATCGACCGCATCTGGCCGCGCGTCAGCCCCAGGCCGCGCAGCAGGGCGTGCTCCCGGTGCCGCTCCAGCACCGACAGCGACAGCGTGTTGGCGATGCCGACGACCGCGATGAGCACGGCCACGCCCAGCAGGGCGGTGGTGACGAGCACGAGCACGTCGAGCACCTGGGTGACGACGGCCCGCTCGGCGGCCGACCCGGACACCTGCAGGCTGCTCTCGTCGGCCACGTCGGCGACCGCGCCCATGGCGTCGGCCACGTCCACGTCCTCGGCCAGCCGGACCAGCACCGCGCCGGGGGCGACCGCGTCCCCGCCGAGCGTGGCCAGGTCGGCGACGTTGACCGCCAGGTCGTAGCCGAGGGCGAACGGCACCACCTCCAGCTCGGCGCTTCCCCCGGGCCCGGCGACCTCGACGAGGTCGCCGGGCTCCAGCGCGTACATGACCAGCATCGCGCCGGACATCCCGACCGTGCCGGGCACCAGTGAGGCCAGCTGCTCGCCGCCGCGCACGAGGTCCCCGTCACGGGCCGGGTCGATGCCCACCGCGGCGGTGCCACCCCCCATCTCCTCGCCCAGGGTCAGGTATGCCGTGTCCGCCACCCGGGCGGTCGACACCCCCTCGACGGCCCGGACACGGTCGGCCCTGTCCGCCGGCACGGGGAGCGCGTCGAGGCGGTCGGTGCCGTCGTCGAGGTACTCGGCGCCCGCCGACAGCACGAGGTCGACCGAGTAGGACTCGTCGATCTCGCCCATCGCGGTGCGCTGGCCCGTCGCGGCCCCGACCGACGTCATCGTGATGAGGGTGACGCCGACGACGAGCGCGGCGCTGGTCGCGGCCGCCCGGCCGGGGTTGCGGACCGCGTTGTCGACGGCCAGCCGGCCCGGCACCCCGGCGACCCGGGCTCCCAGCCCGAGCAGACGCACCGCCGCCGGCACGAGGACCACCGCGGCCACGAGCACGCCGACGAAGGAGACCACGCCTCCGAGGACCCCGACGACCATGTCCCGCGAGGTCGCCGCGTGGACCATCGCCGCGACCCCCGCGCCGACCAGCAGCACGGCCAGCGCTATCCGGACCCGGCCGACCCGGTGCCGGTCCCCGGAGGGCCCGGCGGGCCGCAGGGCCGCGAGCGGGGAGACCCGGGTGGCCCGGGCCGCCGGCCAGAGGCTGGCGAGCACGGTGACCAGCAGCCCCACCAGGAGGGGGACGCCCAGGACCACGGGGGTCAGGGCCAGCCCCTCCGGCAGCGGGATGCCCAGGTCGAACCGGCGCCCCAGGGACAGCAGCCCCGTCCCGGCGAGCAGGCCCACGCCCACCCCGACGGCGGAGGAGACCAGCCCCAGGACCACGGCCTCGAGGACGACCAGCGAGCGGACCTGCCGCTTCGTGGCGCCCACGGCCCGCAGCAGGGCCAGCTCGGAGGTGCGCTGGGCCAGGGTGATCGTGAACGTGTTGGCGATGACGATGGCGGCCGTGAGCAGCGCGACGGCGCCGAAGCCGAGCAGGATCGCCCCGACGACGTTGGTGCCGCCGGTGAGCCTGGCGACCCGGTCGGCCGCCGCCTCGGCGCCGGTCTGCAGGTCGGCGCCGGGCACCGCGGCCAGCAGCGCCTCCCGGGCCGCCGGGTCGTCGGCGCCGTCGACCAGATCGACCATGACGGACCCGTAGGTCAGCTCCGGTTCGACCTGCCGCAGCGTCGCGTCGTCGGCCGCGAACGCTGGCCCGAACGACAGCATCGGGTCGGTGTCGCCGAAGTCCGCGACACCCACGACCTCGACGGTGGTGACGTCCGGGGCTCCCGCGTCCTCCAGCGCCTCGCCGGCCAGCTCCAGCGTCTCCCCGACCGGGACGTCCTCGGCCAGGTCGGCGTTCACCACGACCTCGCCGGCCGCGGCCGGCATCCGGCCCTCGAGCAGGGTCACCCCGGCGACCGGGACCGGCGCACCGGCCACCCACTCCTGGGGGGTGCGTTCACCCATGACGACGGTCTCGCCCCGCACGGAGGCGACGTCGTCGAGGGCGGCGGCGTCGTCATACCCCTCGGTGGAGATGCCCTCCCCCTCGACGGTGAGGACGAGGTCGGCGTCCCGCACCCCGGCGGCGACCGCGTCCTCCATGCCGCGCTGGGCCGTGGTGAGCAGGGCCAGGCTCGCGGCGAGGAAGGCGACGCCGATGACGATCGCGACGGCCGCGGAGAGCAGGCGCCGTCCGCGGGAGGCCAGGCCGGCGGTCCGCCAGGTGCCCATCACGCCCGCCCGAGGTCGCGCACGGCGGCCAGGACGGCGTCGACGGCCGGGTCGACGAGCTCGCCGGCCACCTGTCCGTCCGCGAGCAGCACCACGCGGTCGGCGACGGCGGCGGCGTTGGCGTCGTGGGTGACCATGACCACGGTCTGGCCCCATTCGTCGACCGCCCGCCGCAGCAGGGCGAGCACCTCGGCGCCGGTGGTCGAGTCCAGGGCGCCCGTCGGCTCGTCGGCGAAGATGACCTCCGGCCGGGTCACCAGCGCCCGGGCCAGCGCGACCCGCTGCTGCTGCCCGCCGGACAGCTCCCCGGGACGGTGGTCCAGCCGGTCGCCGAGCCCGAGACCGTCGACGATCCGCCGCTCCCAGCCGGCGTCCGGACGACGGCCGGCGAGGTCCAGCGGGAGGCGGATGTTCTGCCGGGCGGTGAGCGTGGGCAGCAGGTTGAACGCCTGGAAGACGAACCCGACCGCCCGCCGCCGCAGCGTGGTCAGGCGCTTGTCCGAGAGCGACGTCAGCTCGGTGTCCCCGAGGAAGACGCGGCCCGAGGTAGGCGTGTCCAGGCCGGCGAGCAGGTGCATCAGGGTGGACTTGCCCGAGCCGCTGGGCCCCATGATCGCGGTGAACCGCTGCGCCTCGATCCCCACGGACACCCCGTCGAGGGCGTGCACCGCCGTCTCGCCGCTGCCGTAGGTCTTGGTCAGGTCCAGGGTGCTGGCGGCCAGTGCCGCACGGGCGACGTCTCGGGTGTGGTCCGGGCTCGTCCCGGTCGTGGTGGTCGTCATGCTGCTGACGCTATGGACCCGGGGGCGCGGTGCGCGTCGGTCCGTAGGCCCGACCCGGGGAGCCTGGTGTCAGACCGGGGTATGACGTGGGCCCGGGAAGCAGGCACCGTCTCCGTCCAGGGGTGGAGAGGGCGAGGTGTGCGTACCCTGCCCCGATGGAGGACCTGGTGGCGCGCTGGGCCGGGACGGCGTTCCAGCAGGAGGCCGCGGCGTGGGCCGACGAGGTGCTCGGGCGGCGTGGCCTCGTGCGGTCCGGCCCGTTGGTGCCGGAGAAGATCCGGTTCTGGTCGGCCGTGTTCGCGGTGCCTCTCGCCCGGGGGTGCGCGTGGTTCAAGGTCGGCAACCCGGGGCAGGCGTTCGAGGGCCGGCTGCTCCGGACGCTGGGACAGGTCGTGCCCGACCGGGTCCTGGCCCCGTGGGCGGTCGACGAGGACCGCGGGTGGTGGCTGCTGCCGGACGGCGGCCCCACCCTGGACGGGTCCCGGCCCACGGACTGGGTGGACCTCGTCGGCGACGTGGCGGACCTGCAGCGGGCGTGCGCCGCGCACCAAGACCGGCTCGACATGGTCCCGGCGCTGCCCGCGGAGGAGGCGGCCGGGTGGGTCGAGGGGACGGTGGACCGGCTCACCCGGCTGCCCGCCGCGGACCGCCAGCACCTGGACCCGGCCCGCGCCCGGTCGCTCGTCGGCAAAGGTCCGCGCGGCCACGACGGGCTGCGACGCTTCGGGAAGCGCATGGAGATCCTGGCCGGCACGGGTCTGCCAGCGACCCTCCAGCCCAACGACGCCCACCCGCGCAACGCCGTCGGCCCGTCGACGCCCGGCGGCCCGGCCCGGGTGTTCGACCTGGGCGATGCCGTCCGGTCCCACCCGTGGGCCGTGCTGCACACGACCGTCCGGCTGGCCGCCCGGGTGCCCCTCACCGACACGTGGCCGGACACCCCGCTCACCCGCCGGATCGTGGACGCCTATCTCGAACGGTGGCCCGGGGTCGACCTCGGCGGGCGGCCGGGGACCGGCTTGGCCGGCACCGGCGGGCGGCCGGGGACCGGCGGGCGGCCGGGCACCGGCAACCTCCCCGAGGTGCTGGCGGCGGCCGACCGGCTCGGCGCCGTGCACCGGGCGGCCTCCTGGCTGCGGCTGCTGGCCCCCGTCGACCCGGACCGGCTCGCGGTGCCGACGCCGAGGGTCGCGGACTGGCTCGAGCTGGCCCTGCGGTGAGGTCGGGCGGGGTCACGGACCGACTCTCAGCCGGTTCTTGACACGGCACCCGGCCGCGACCTGCTAAAACGCCAAGGTCGCCGTCAAGAACCGGACGACAGTGGTCCTGCAGCTCCGCATCCGAGCGTCCTCACTCCCGGCCGGCCAGCCCCGTCTCGTAGGCGGTGATGACCATCTGCACCCGGTCGCGCAGGTCCAGCTTGTGCAGGATCCGGCCGATGTGGGTCTTGACGGTCGCCTCGGCCAGGAACAGCTCGGCGGCGATCTCGCCGTTGGTCAGCCCCCGCCCGACGGCCCGGAGCACCTCCCGCTCCCGGTCGGTGAGCGGGGCCAGCCGGGCCTGGGCGGTCCGACGCTCGGCCGCCCGGGCCCGCTCCTGGTCGCCGTCGGGCAGCTGGGGGACGAACCGCTCGAGCATCCGGCGGGTCGTCGACGGTGCCATGGCGGCGTCCCCCTCGTGCACCGCGTGGATGGCCGCCAGCAGCTCGGCCGGCCCGGCGTCCTTGAGCAGGAAGCCCGCGGCCCCGGCCCGCAGCGCCGCGAAGACGTACTCGTCCAGGTCGAAGGTCGTCAGCACCAGCACCTTGGGGGCGTCGACCGGCTCCCGGATCCGGCGGGTGGCCTCGACCCCGTCCATCCGCGGCATCCGAATGTCCATGAGCACCACGTCCGGCCGGGTCGCGGCGACCCCCTCGACCCCCGCCCGGCCGTCGGCCGCCTCCCCCACGACGGTCATGTCGGGCTGGGCGTCCAGCACCATCCGGAAGCCGGCGCGCACCAGCTCCTGGTCGTCGACGAGGAACAACCGGACCGGCCCCGAGCCGGCGGCACCTGTCCCCACGTGCTGGTCGCTCATGCGCTCCTCCACCCGTCTCCGGGACGCCCGTGGCCGTGGCCCCCGCCGTCGGCCGTCGACTCCCCGGCCGGGATCGTCGCGACCACCTCCCAGCCGCCGCGCTGGCGGGGCCCCGCGTGGACCGTGCCGCCCAGCACCTCCACACGCTCGACCATCCCCCGCAGCCCGTTGCCGTCCGTGCCCTCACCCTCCGGGTGCACCCGCCCCCGGGTGTCGGTGCCGTCGCCGTCGGGCCGCCGGGCGCCGCCGTCGTCGGTCACCCGCACGAGCAGCACCGCCGGCGTGCGCAGCAGGTCCACGTCGACCGCGGCCCCGGGCCCGGCGTGCTTCATCACGTTGGTCAGTCCCTCCTGGACCACCCGGTATGCCGCCAGGTCGGCCTCCCGGGGCAGGTCGCCGACCTCTCCCCGCACCAGCAGGTGGGCCCGCACGCCCGAGTCGCGCACCCGCTGCACCAGCTCGTCGAGCGAGGCCAGACCCTGGGTGGGCTCGAGCTCGAGCGCCGTCCCCTCGTCCCGCAGGACGCCGACGAGACGTCGGGTGTCGGTGAGCGACTCCCGCGCCGTGCCGGCCAGCGTCTCGAGGGTCTGGGCGGCCCGCTCCAGCGCGGCCCGGTCCGGCCCGATCGCCGGCGGCGCGGCGAGCGCCTGGCGGGCTGCGTAGAGCGCCCCGTCGGCCTGCACGACCACGACGGCCAGCGAGTGGGCGACGACGTCGTGCATCTCCCGGGCGATCGAGGCCCGCTCGGACTGGGCCGCCAGGCGGGCCCGCTGCTCGCGGTCGCGAGCGAGGGCCTCCCGCTGCCGGTCAAGCCGGGCGGTCACCGCCTGCCGGCGCCGCACCACGTCTCCCAGGACCCAGGCCACCGCGACGAACATCCCGATGAAGGTCGCCTGGAACCCGACGAGCACGAACGACCGGGCGAAGCCGGGCTGGTCGACCGACCAGTCCAGCGCCGCGACCAGGGCACCGACCAGGCCCAGGCCCAGCACGAGCAACGACTCCCGCCGCGTGCCGTAGGCCGAGGCCGCGTAGACCGCGACGAGGACGGCGACGTTGGCCGGGTGCGGCCCGTCGGTGAAAACCACCTGCAGCAGGCAGACCGCTGCCACGACCACGGCCGCCGGCAACGGGTGGCTGCGCCGCCACAGCAGCGGGACGACCATGAGGACGCCCAGCCCGAGCATGCCCACCCCGGCACCCACGCTGGAGACGAGCACCCACAGCAGGAGGCCGCCGACGACGAGCAGCTCGGGCCACCAGGCCCGGTCGCGCAGGCGCTCCCCGCCCCACAGCGCCTGCCACGACTCCCGCGCCGCCTCCGTCGTCTCCCTCACCCCAGCAGCGTAGGTCCGGACCGGGGGCGGGCACGTCATACCGCGGGCCCGATCCGACCGCTCCCGGGTGCGACCGGGGTATGAGGTGGGCCCCGACTAGGCTGGGCGGCGTCGGCAGGCCGCTGCCGGCCCGGTCCCGTCCTCTGCGTCCATGGAGCGCCCATGCCCCTGCTGCCGTCCCGCGGCCCGCAGGCGGCACCGCACGTGCGTGCCGCCCGGTGGGCGGTGTCGGCACTCTTCTTCCTCAACGCGGTGCTCTTCGCCAACCTCGTGCCGCGACTGCCCGACGTCAAGGACCGCCTGGACCTCAGCAACGCCGAGCTGGGCGGGGCGGTCGCGGCGATGCCGTTCGGCTCCCTGGTCGCGGGGCTGTTCGCGCCGGTGCTCATCCAACGGTTCGGCTCGGGCAACGTCGCGGCCCTGGGGCTGGTGGGCCTGGGTGCCGCGGTGGCAGGGGTCCCGTGGGCCGGGTCGCTGGCCGGCCTGGTCGTGGTCATGCTCCTGGTCGGCGCGGTCGACGCGGTCGTGGACACGGGGCAGAACGCGCACGGGTTCCGCGTCCAGCGCGCCTACGGCCGGTCGGTCATCAACGGCATGCACGCCCTGTGGAGCATCGGGGCCGTCACCGGAGGACTGCTGGGGTCGGCCGCGGTGGGGTTGGAGGTGCCGCTGTCCACGCACCTGGCGGTCTCGGCCGTGGTCTTCGCCGTGGTCGCGGTGGTGGCCCGGCGCTTCCTGCTGCCCGGGGCGGAGGACGCCGAACGGACGGACCTGGTGGTGTCGCCCGCCGAGGGGCCGACCCCACCGGTGGACGACCCGGCCGGCAGCCGGGCCTCCTCCTCCGCCGGGCGTGGACTCCGTCGCGTCCCGTCCCGGACGTGGGGGCTGCTGGCCGTGCTGGGTCTGCTGGCCGCCTGCGAGGCGTTCGTCCAGGACGCCGCCTCGTCCTGGGGCGCGCTGTTCATGCGCACCGAGGTCGGGACGTCGGCCGCGGTCGGCGGGATGGCCTTCGTCGCCATGCAGGGGGCCGCCACCGTCGGCCGGCTCGTCGGCGACCGGGTGGTCGACCGTTTCGGCCAGCGTCGGGTGGCGCGGGTCGGCGGGGCACTGACGGCGGTCGGGATGGCGCTGGCGCTGCTGCTGCCCTCCGTCGGCACCGCGGTGCTGGGCTTCGCCCTGGCCGGCCTGGGCATCGCCACCCTGGTGCCCGCGGCGATGCACGCCGCGGACGAGATCCCCGGCCTGCCGGCAGGGGTGGGGCTGACGGTGGTCGGCTGGCTGCTGCGCGTCGGCTTCCTGGCCTCGCCGGTGGTGGTCGGGGTGCTGGCCGACCTGACCAGCCTGCGGCTGGCGCTCGGCACCGTGGTCGTGGCCGGGGTGCTCGTGCTGCTGGGCGGGCGCGTCCTGGGCGACGACCGCGCGCGCCGGAGCGACGCCGGAGGGGCGTCGGCCCCGGCCTGACCAGGGGCGCCCCAACCTGACCGGCTCTGTCCGGCGCGGGCGCCCCTGCCGGCCAGCCGGGCCTCAGCCGTCGAGGACGTCCGGGGGCAGGTCGTCGGGGTCGGCGGCGCCAGGGATCAGGCTGACCACCTCGCCGTAACGGGGGACGACGGCGTTCCAGTCCAGCTCCTCGGCGATCCTGCCGGCGAAGTGGTGGGCGACGTCCTTCTCGCCATGCGTGACGAAGACCGTCTCGGGCTCCTCCCCCAGGGCGCGCAGCCAGTCGAGCAGGTCCGAGGCGTCCCCGTGCACCGAGAACTCCTCGTCCCGCACCACCTCGGCCCGGATGCGGATGTAGTGGCCGTTGATCTTCAGCGAGCGGGCACCCTCCTCGATGCTGCGGCCGCGGGTGCCGGCCGCCTGGTAGCCGGTGAGGATCACCGTGTTGCGCTCGTCGGGCAGCAGCCGGGCCAGGTGGTGCAGCACCCGCCCGCCCTCGACCATCCCGCTGGAGGCGACGATGATCATCGGGTCGAAGCGCTTGTTCAGCGCCCTCGACTCCTGGGAGGTGGCGGCCTCGATCAGCTCGGGCATGCCGGTGAAGTCGTCGACGTCGACGTCGTCGCGCAGCTCGCCGAGGGACGCGTCGCGGTAGACGTCGAGGGCCTTCAGCGCCATCGGCGAGTCGACGACCACCGGCACCTCGGGGATCCGACCGGACCGCATGAGGTCGACGAGCACCTTGAGCACCAGCTGCGTGCGGTCGACGGCGAAGGCCGGGATGACGACGAGCCCGCCCCGGGCCAGGGTGCGCCCGATGGCCTCGGCCATCGGCTCGTGCTCGACGTCGGGCTCCGGGTGCTCCCGGTCGCCGTACGTGGACTCGCACACGACGTAGTCGGCAGCGGGCGGGGTGCCGCGTGCCTTGAGGAGGGGGTGGTCGTGCCGGCCGAGGTCGCCGGAGAAGACCACGCTCGTGCTCTCGACCTCCAGGCGCACGCTCGCCGACCCCAGGATGTGACCGGCCCGCACCCATCGCGCGACGAGTCCCTCGCCGAGGTCGACGTCCTCGTCGAACTCGACCGGCCGGAACAGCGGCAGCGTCTCCTCGACGTCGTGCACGTCGTAGAGCGGCTTGGGGTCCTCGTGCTTGGACCAGCCGCCGCGCCGGGCGTCCTCGGCGGCCTCCTCCTGCAGCTTGCCCGCGTCCCGCAGGACGATCTCCGCCAGGCGCCGGGTGCCCTCGGTCGCCCAGACCGTGCCGCTGAAGCCCTGCCGCACGAGGGCGGGCAGGTAGCCGACGTGGTCGTTGTGCGCGTGGGTGAGCACGACGTCGCTGACGGTGGCGGGGTCGACCGGGAACTCCTCCCAGTTGCGCAGCCGCCACTGTTTCTCCCCCTGGAAGACACCGGCGTCGACGAGCACCCTCCGCCCGGGGTCGCCCGCGGCGCCGCGGCCGATCGTCAGGAGGTACTTGGAGCCGGTCACCGTCCCGGCCGCCCCCAGGAAGGTCAGGGTCACACGTCGTTGTGCCATGCCCCGACCATCCCACAGGTCGTTCAACCGGTGGGGCCGCCCTCGTCGTTCGAGGGCCGCATGCCCGGCAGCCGCAGGTCGGCCCCCTGCTCCATCTGCTTGGCCAGCGAAAGCATCATCAGGCCGCCGAGCAGGTCGATGACGCCGATCCCGAGGATGAACCAGGTCAGCAGGCCGCCATCGCCGGAGGTCATCCGGAAGACACCGAGCACGGTGAGGATGGCGCCGATGCCCAGGTAGAGGTAGCCCCGCCGCCGCAGCGTCCGCGGGTTCTGCCGGGGGTCGGGACGGGCCGGGGCGTCCTCGCCGTCCGTGGTGCCGTCGACGTCGGACACCGCGGCCGCGTCCGTGCCCGGCCCCGCACCGGCGGCGACGGTCGCACCCGCGGGAGCGGCGTCATACCCCGTGTCGTCGGGGTCGCTCCCACCGGTGCCCCCCTCCGCCGCGATCCGGCGGGCCTCGGCGTGCCCCGCCTCGTCGTCGAAGAGGCCGTCGAAGGTGCGCCCGCGCTGCGGGTCGTAGGCCTCGTAGCCGGTCTCCTCGCCGACGACGCGGACCGCGTGGCGGGCCCGGTCGTGCAGCTCGCCACGGTCGGTGCCGCCGCCGTAGGGGAAGGCGACCGAGGCCGACCGGTCGTAGAGCTCGACCTGCAGGCCGCTCTCGAGCCCGGTGAGCTCCCCGTAGACGTCGCCGCCGACCTCCTCGGCCACCCACGTCTCGACCGGCTCGGTGAGCTGCTCGCGCAGCCGGGCCTCGATCCGGCGGAAGGTCGCCACGCCCGCGTCCAGGTCGGCCTGGGTGCCCTCGGGCCCGTCCTGCTGGTCGGCCTCGACCACCTGCTCCCAGGTCTGGCCGGGCTGCCGGGGGTAGAGGAGGATGTCGTAGCTCATGCCCCCATCCTCTCAAGGAGGACGTCGTGACCCGATATCCCGCCCCGCTGCGCCCCGGGGACGTCGTCGGCGTGACCGCGCCGAGCAGCGGCGTGGGCCCCGCGCTTCGACCGCGCCTGGAGGTGGCGCTCGGCTCCCTGCGGGACCAGGGGTATGCCGTGCGCCTGGGCAGGTGCCTGGACGGCACCGGGGTGGTCTCCGCCCCGGCGGCGGACCGGGCCGCCGAGCTCGAGGAGATGCTGTGCGACCCGGAGGTGCAGGCCGTCGTGCCGCCGTGGGGCGGCGAGCTGGCGGTCGACCTGCTGCACCTCGTGGACTGGGAGTGGGTCGCGGGGGCCGAGCCGACATGGGTCGTCGGCTACTCCGACATCTCCACCGTCATCACGCCGCTGACGCTGCTGACGGGATGGGCCAGCGTGCACGGGGCCAACCTCATGGACACGCCGTTCCGGCAGCCCGACGGGCTGGTCACCTGGCAGCGCCTGTGCGCGTCCGCCCCAGGGGCAGAGGTCGAGCAGCGGTCGCCGGGCCGGTTCCAGGACGCCGTCCTCGTGGACTTCGCCGAGCACCCCGGTGCGGTCGAGCTGCCCCTGGACGCGCAGGGGACCTGGGAGCGGCTGGACTCCGACGAGCCGGTGCGGCTGACCGGTCGGCTCCTCGGCGGCTGCGTCGAGACGCTGACCAACCTCACGGGCACGCGCTACCTCGACGTCGGGTCCTGGGCGGACCGCCACGCCCCCGAGGGCGTGCTGGTCTACCTCGAGGCGGCCGGGGAGGACGCGCTGACGATCGGTCGGCACCTGCACGGCCTGCGGCTGGCGGGGTTCTTCGACCGGGCGGTCGGGGTGCTCGTGGGGCGGACCTCGGCCCCGGACGCCGACGGCTACACCCAGCGGGAGGCCGTCCTCGACGCCCTCGGACCGCTCGGGCTGCCCCTGGTCGGCGGCGTCGAGTGCGGGCACGTGGCGCCGCGGATGCCCATGGTCAACGGGGCGCTCGCGACCGCGGAGTGGTCGCCCGGCCGGGGCGTGCTGACCCAGCGGTTCGTGTGAGGGCGGCCGTCACAGGAAGGGCTGCCGGAATGCCAGTCCACCCCCGACGTTGACCACCGGTATGAAGCACATCGGCTTTCTCTCCTTCGGCCACTGGACCCCGCACCCGCAGTCGGCGACGCAGTCGGCCTCCGACGTGCTGCTGCAGTCGATCGACCTGGCGGTCGCGGCCGAGGAGGTGGGGGCAGACGGGGCGTACTTCCGGGTGCACCACTTCGCCCGCCAGCTCGCCTCACCGTTCCCCCTGCTGGCCGCGGTCGGGGCCCGGACGGAGCGGATCGAGATCGGCACGGGCGTGATCGACATGCGCTACGAGAACCCCCTCTACATGGCCGAGGACGCCGGCGCCGCCGACCTCATCGCCGGCGGCCGGCTGCAGCTGGGCATCAGCCGGGGGTCGCCCGAGCAGGTCGTCGAGGGATACCGCCAGTTCGACCACCACCCGCGCGAGGGGGAGACCGACGCGGACATGGCGCGACGGCATACCGCCCGGTTCCTGGAGGTACTCTCAGGGGACGGCTTCGCCGAGCCCAGCCCGCGCCCGATGTTCCCCAACCCGCCCGGGCTGCTGCGCATCGAGCCGCACTCGGAGGGGCTGCGGGAGCGGATCTGGTGGGGCGCCGGGACCCGGGCGACCGCCGAGTGGGCCGCGGCGCAGGGGATGCACCTGATGAGCTCGACCCTGCTGACCGAGGACGGCGGCGTGCCCTTCCACGAGCTGCAGGCCGACCAGATTCGGCGGTTCCGCGACGCCTGGCAGGCGGCCGGGCACGACCGGGACCCGCGGGTCTCGGTGTCCCGCAGCATCTTCCCGCTGGTGTCGGCGCAGGACCACGTCTACTTCGGGCTGGAGCGGCGCAGCACCGACCAGGTCGGGATGCTCGAGGGCGGCCGGGCGACGTTCGGGCGGACCTACGCCGCCGAGCCCGACGAGCTGGTGCGCCAGCTGGAGCAGGACACCGCGATCGCCGAGGCGGACACGCTGCTGCTCACCCTGCCCAACCAGCTGGGCGTGGACTACTGCGCCCACGTGCTGCGGACGGTCGTCGAGGAGGTCGCACCGGCGCTGGGCTGGCGATAAGGGATCGTCAGCGTGGAGGCCCGGCGCCCTCACGCACCGTCGAGGAACGTCTCCAGGTGACCCCACTCGTCAATCGTCGGCACCGGCACCCTGGCGTAGGCCGTCTCGTAGAGGGCGTCGATACTCCTGTCCACCTCCGAGTGGGCCCGGAGGAGCGACGTGAACGCTACATCCACGATCGCGGCATCGGTCGATCCTGGTGACAACGCTCTGGCGCGCGTCAGCAGGTCCTCGTCGACGTCGGTGCTGATCCTCGCCCTGGCCATGCCACCAGCATGCCGCTACACCTCCAGCGCCCGCACCACCGGCACCCCGACGCGGTAGGGGATGTGCAGCCAGCTGGGTGCGTCGACGAGCGCCAGGTCGGCCCGCTGCCCCACGGCGATCCGACCGATGTCGGTGCGCCGCAACGCCTTCGCGGCCGTGACGGTGGCGGCGCGCAGCGCCTCGGCGGGCGTCATCCCCATCTCCCGGACGGCCAGGGCGATCATCAACGGCATCGAGGAGGAGTAGCAGGTGCCCGGGTTGCAGTCGGTGGCGATGGCGACCTGGACCCCGGCGTCGAGGAGGCGGCGGGCGTCGGGGTAGGGCTGCCGGGTCGAGAACTCCACGCCCGGCAGCAGGGTCGCGACGGTGCCGCTGCCGGCGAGGGCCTCGACGTCCTCGTCGGTCAGGTAGGTGCAGTGGTCCACGCTCGCGGCACCCAGCTCGACGGCCAGCTGCACCCCGGGGCCGTGGCCGAGCTGGTTGCCGTGCACGCGCAGCTCCAGCCCCGCGTCGCGCCCGGCCTCCAGCACCCGGCGCGACTCCTCCCCGTCGAAGGCGTGCGGGCTGGCGGGCTCGCAGAAGACGTCGATCCACCGGGCGTGGGGCGCGCAGGCGGTAAGCATCTCCCCGACGACCAGGTCCAGGTATGCCGCGCGATCGGCGGCCGACCCCCTCGCCTCGGGCGGGACGACGTGGGCGCCCAGGAAGGTCACCTCGGGGGTGACCTCCCGGGCCAGCCGGAGGGCCTTGACCTCGTCCTCGACCGTCAGCCCGTAGCCGCTCTTGACCTCGACGGTCGTCGTGCCCTGCGAGCGCATCTCCGAGACCCGCTGCTGCAGGAGCTCGCGCAGGCGGGGGCGGTCGGCGGCCCGGGTGGCCTCGACGGTGACCGTGATGCCGCCCCCGTCGTAGGGCGTCCCGGACATGCGGGCGGCGAACTCGGCGGACCGGTCGCCGTCGAAGACGAGGTGGCTGTGGCTGTCGACGAAGCCGGGCACGACGGCGCGGCCCTCGAGGCTGATCGACCAGTCGGCCGCCGGCGCCTGATCGGCCGGCCCGACCCACTCGACCGTGGGCGCGCTGTCCTCGCCGCCGCCGCTGAGGACGACGGCGGCGTCGCGGATGACGCCGAGCCCGGCGTGCAGCGGGTCGTCGACGGCGCCGTCGACGGTCCCGTCGTTGGTGACGAGCTCGCCGATGCCGGTGATGAGCATGGACACGATCAGACGTCCTTCCACAAGGGGTCGATGGCCTCGGTAAGCAGGTGCCCGACGTCGCCGAGCCGGTGCCGTCCGTCCTGGACGACGATCCGGCCATCGACGACGACCGTGTCCACGTCGGCGGCGGTCGCGGACAACAGGATCTGGGCGGGGTCGGAGCCGGCGGTGCGCACGGTGTCGTCGCGGACCGCGACGAGGTCGGCGCGGGCGCCCACCTCGATCCGGCCGGCGTCGGCCCAGCCGATGCTCTCGTGTGCGGTCGCCGCCGCGAGCAGCTGACCCGGCGTGAGCCGGCCCCGCTCGAGGCTGTCCAGCCGCTCGTGCATCTCCAGGGCCCGCGCCTCCTCGAGCAGGTCGACGACGGCGTGCTGGTCGGAGCCCAGCGACAGCCTGGCCCCGGAGCGGCGCAGCGCCGAGGCCGGCCCGATGCCGTCGGCGAGGTCGCGCTCGGTCGTGGGGCAGAAGCAGGCCCAGGCGCGGTGCTCCCCGAGCAGGCCGATGTCCTCGCCGGTCAGGTGGGTGGCATGCACGGCGGTCAGGTCGGGGCCGAGCACGCCCTCCGCGGCCAGCAGCCCGGTCGGCGTCAGGCCGTGCGCGTCGAGACAGGCCTGGTTCTCGGCCGGCTGCTCGGACAGGTGGATGTGCAGAGGTCGTCCCCTGCCCGGCCCCGCGTGGGCCTCCGCGTCCCCGCCACCTCCCCGGTGGGCGAACGGCCGGCCGCCGAAGTTCGTCCGCACCGCCTCCGCGACGAGCGACAGCTGGTCCCTGGGCACGGCCCGGACGGAGTGGATCGCACCGCCGACCCGCAGGTGGGCGGGCCCGCCGTCGGTGGCGTCCCGCAGGTCGGCCACCCGCAGCGCCCACGTCTCGGCGTCGCCGTCGCCGAACCGCAGCTGGGTGCTCTCCAGCGGTGCGTACCCCTCGACCGAGAGCCCCCCGGCCAGGTAGCACGCGTCCAGCAGGGTCACCCGGATCCCGGCGTCGGCGGCGGCCTCGACGAGGGCGTGACCCATGGCGTTGGGCTCCATCGAGCGGCGCCCGCCCGGCCCGTGGTGCAGGTAGTGGAACTCGCCGACGGCCGTGACCCCGGCGAGCGCCATCTCGGCGTAGACCGCCCGGGCCAGGGCCAGGTAGCCGTCCGGGTCGAGGCGGTCGGCCACGGCATACATCCGCTGTCGCCACGTCCAGAAGGTGCCGCCGCGGTCGTGGGTGCGCCCCCGCAGCGCCCGGTGGAAGGCGTGGCTGTGCGCGTTCGCCAGCCCGGGCAGCACGACGCCGGGCAGCCGGTGGTCGCCGGGCTCGGGGGGCGTGCCGGTGGTGACGGCGGTGAACCGGCCGTCCTCGACCGTCACGCGCACGTCGCGGGCGGTCCCGTCGGGCAGGGAGGCGTATGCCGCCGCGTAGGTCGTGCTCATACGTCGCCGTCCGCGCGCCGCACGACCCCGGGGGCAGGCTCCCCGTCCGGGCCGCCACGGGTCAGGTCCCGGACGCAGGCGGTGAGCGCCTCGACCCCGGCGTGGCAGTCCTCACGCTCGGCGTGCTCGGCCGGGCTGTGCGAGACGCCCGTGGGGTTGCGGACGAAGAGCATGGCGCTGGGGACCCCGGCCGTCGCGAGGATGCCGGCGTCGTGGCCGGCCCCGGTGCCCAGGACGGGGACCGACACCGGCGTTTCGGTGCCGACTGCTCCGCGGAGCACCCCCCGGAGCCGGTCGGCGAGGTCGGTGTCGAACCGGGTCGTGGGCGTCCAGCTCTCCCGCGTCACCTCGGCCCCCAGCTCGCCCGCGCGGCCGGTCAGCTCCTCGACGAGGGCGCGGACCTGGTCCTCCTGCGGGCCGCGCGCGTCCAGCCAGCCGGTGACGTGCGCGGGGATGGCGTTGACCCCGCCGGGGGTGACGGCCACCTTGCCGACCGTGGCCACGCAGCCGCGCTGGGTGGCGACGTGGCGCGCCCCCAGGACGAGGTCGGCATACCCGAGCATGGCGTCGCGACGGTCCTCGAGGCGGGTGGTGCCGGCGTGGTTGGCCTCGCCGGGGAAGTCGAAGCGCCAGCGCCCGTGCGGCCAGATGTCGCTGGCGACGGCGACCGGCGTGCCGAGGTCGACGAGCGCGCGCCCCTGCTCGACGTGCAGCTCGACGAACGTGCCGACCCGCCGCAGGGTCTGCTCGTCCGGCCCGAGCTCGTCCGGGTCGCGGCCCGCGGCGCGCAGGGCCTCGGCGTAGGTGGTGCCGTCGGCGTCGGTGAGCGCCAGGGCCCGCTCGGGGGACAGCTGGCCGGTCAGGACGCGGGAGCCCGCGCAGGCGATGCCGAAGCGGGCGCCCTCCTCGTCGACGAAGTTGACGACCGCCAGGGGCACGTCGGGCGTGACGCCGGCCGCGCGCAGGGCGTCGACGGTCGCGAGCGCCGAGACCACCCCGAGGGGCCCGTCGAAGGCCCCGCCGTCGGGCACCGAGTCCAGGTGGGAGCCGATCGCGACCCCGGGGCGTCCGGCCGCCACCGCGTCGTCGACGGTGCCGGGGCCGTCCCACCACCAGGCCCACTGGTTGCCGACGCGGTCGACGGTGAGGTCCAGGCCGCGGCGGGCGCACTCGGCGGCGAACCACTCGCGCAGGGTCAGGTCCTCGGCGGACCAGGCGAAGCGCCGGTAGCCGCCCGACGGCGCCCACCCCACCGGCTCGAGCTCGGCCCACATGGCGTCGAAGGTCGTGGTGCTCACAGGGTCGACTGTAGGAGGCCCGTCACCTCCCGCGGCAGGGGGACGCGGGGTATGCCGTCTCGCATCCGGGACGGTCCGCTCACCCCGGCTCGACGGGGCGACCCGGGCCGTCCGACCCCGGGGGCTCGACGAGACCGGCGCGCACCTCGGTGAGGGTCCGGCGCTGGCGTCCGGCCGCGTCGTGGTTCGCGTCGTCCAGCCAGGCCTCCATGGCCGCCCGGACCCGCGGCCACCCGCGGTCGGTGATCGCGAACCAGGTGGTGTCCCGGTTGCGCCCCTTGACCACCATCGCCTGGCGCCACGTGCCCTCCTCCTCGAAGCCCAGCCGGAGGGCCGCCCGGCGGGAGGGCGCGTTGAGGCTGTCGCACTTCCACTCGTAGCGGCGGTAGCCGAGGTCCTCGAAGGCGTGCCGGGCGAGCAGGAGCTGGACCTCGGTGGCCCCACGGGTCCGCTGCAGAACGGGGAGGTACATCACCGCACCCACCTCGATGCTCCCGACCTGCGGCTGCACCCGCAGGTAGCTGGCCCGGCCCAGGAAACGGCCCGACCCGGGGTCGACCACGGCGTAGGCCACGCCGTCGTCCTGGGAGACCAGCCGGAGCGCCTCCGAGCGGTCCGCCGGGGGTTCCATGCTCAGGTAGGTCCACAGCCGTGGGTGGGCGCCCAGGTCCAGCAGCCCGTCGACGTGGTGCTCGGTCAGGGGCTCCAGCCGCACGTGCCGGCCACGCAGGACCTCGCCCCGGGGCCTTCGCGCCCCCGACCAGTCGACCTCGTCCCCGACCGGTTGTCCCCATCCGTCCACCGTCGTCACCCGTCCCACGATAGAGGGGCGGGCCCAGGACCTACCCTGCTGGCATGAGCGAGCAGCGGGCCCTGGAGGCGGTGGCCGCGAGCGGGCTGGCGCACGAGGTCACCCGGCACGGCCGGGTCGGCAGCCTGGAGGAGGCCGCGGCGCTGCGCGGCGTGCGGCCACGGGACATCGTCAAGACGATGGTGGTCCGGCGGGGCGAGGACGACCACCTGCTCGTCCTGGTCCCGGGCGACCGGCAGATCTCCTGGCCCAAGCTGCGGGCCCTGCTGGGGGTCAGCCGGCTCTCGATGCCGGACGCCGAGGGGGCCAGGGCCGCGACCGGCTATGAGCGGGGCACCATCACCCCGTTCGGCTCCACGACCGCCTGGCCGGTCGTGGCGGACGCCACCCTGGCCGGGGACCCGGACCGCGTCGTGTCGATGGGCGCGGGGGCCCACGGCGTGGCGGTGTCGGTGAACGCCGAGGCCGCCCTGATCCACCTGAGGGCGCAGGTCGCCGACGTCACCGAGCCGGTCGGCCGGACCCCCGGCTGACCGCTGGGCCCCGCGGACGTCGACCGGCCTCGCGCCCGAGCGACGACTTCAGGCCCCTGGAGGGGCCACGACCGGTCACGCCAGGTGGTGCGCCGGCCTCAGCGCGAGGGGGTCCCGCAGGATCCTGCGGTGAGCACCCGCTGGGCGAGGCCGACGACGACGGCCGCGACGGCATACCCCGAGGCGGTGCCGACGGCCCCCTGGGCGAGCTGGGAGACCCCGAAGAGCGGTAGACAGAACCCGGCGATCCCGCACATCCCGCCGAACGCCGCGCCGAACGACTGGCCGGGCCCGGGCAGGTAGGTCGCCAGCGCCAGCACTGCTCCCACGCTGACGACGAGCACGACCCCCCAGGCGGCCGTCGGGGCCGCGACGAGCGTGAGCCAGCCGAAGAGGACCGCGGCGATCCCGACCGCCCAGGGGAGTCGGTGGCCGGCCCAGGTGTTGCGCAGCAGGTCGAGCGGCGTGGTCGGCGACTCGACGACGGGGACGGCCGGGGCCTGCGTCAGCGTCCGGATGCGCGCCAGGGCGGCGTCGTCCTGCGGGCTCGGGCGGGTGGGGGTGGTCATGCCGGGGGTCCTTCCGTCGGTGCGGACGATGATACCCCAGGGGGTATGCCGTGGCGAGGGGCCCCGACCGGACGAGCCCGCCGTCCGCCGCGCGAGGCCAGCACGACCCCGCTGATGACCAGCGCCCCGCCGATCAGCTGGACGGCGGTGGGCGGCTGGCCCAGGAGCGCGGCGATGGCGACGGTGAACACCGCGACGAGGTTCATCGAGGTGCCCGCGACGCCGGCGGGGACGCGGCCGATCGCCAGGTTCCAGCACAGGTAGGAGCCGACCGAGGGGAAGACGACGATGAACAGGACAGCTCCCCACGCGGCCCGGTCCGGGGGCGTCGAGAACCCGGTGAGCAGCACGACCGGGGTCAGCACGATCGTCGTCAGCACGACCTGGACGGCGGTGGCAGCCAGCACCGGCAGGCCCAGCCGACGGCCGATGAGCGTGTAGGCCGTCCACACCGCCACCGCCCCGAGCATGAGCACGTCGCCGCTGTTGAAGGACAGCGTGGCCAGGCGTCCGAGGTCGCCGCGGGTGAGCACGAGGAGGACGCCGAGCAGCCCGAGCGCCACCCCGGTCCACGCCCGCCAGTCGGCGGTGGCCTGGCCCAGGAGGACGGCGGCCACGACGATCGCTGCCGGGGCGAGCGCGTTGACGATGGAGGCGTTGATCGCGCTCGTCCGCTCGAGCGCGGCGTAGAGCAGCAGCGCGTAGCCGCCGACCCCCAGCAGGCCAGCCAGCATCAGGATGCGCCACCGGGACAGCAGCCGGCGCCAGTCGGGCCGCTCCACGACCTGGGCGAGGACCAGCAGCGGCACCGACGCGAGGGCCCACCGCCACCAGGTCAGCGAGACCGGGTCCAGGGTCTCGACCGCCCGTTCGGCCACGAGGTAGTTGCCCGCCCAGAACAGCGTCGCGAGGACGAGGAGCAGGACGGCGGGCACGCCGTCAGGGTATGCCGCGGGGCGGGCGGGGGCGCTAAGGTCCGGGGATGAGCACGGTGCCGGGCACCACCGACGACGTCGTCGTCGCCGAGCCACGGGTGTCCACGGCGTGGACGGTCGCCCGGTGGTTCACGCTGGCCGCCTTCGTCGTGACCGTGGTCGCCCTCGTGCTGACGGGCACCCGGGAGGCCTCGTACGCGGACCTGCAGCGGAGCCTGGAGAGCGGCAGCGTCACCCACGTCCGGGTCGAGGGGGGCCTGGAGCAGTTCCCCGGTGCGGACGACCAGGTCCACGGGGTCACCACGGTCCGACTGGTGTGGGAGCAGGGGTGGGAGACCCGGGGCACCACCGTCCGACAGGCCAGCTCGCAGTCGCAGCTGGATGCACAGGCCACCGGCGTCCCGCACAGCGGTGCCGTGGTCGGCCCCGTCGCCGACGAGCTGGCCCGCCACTTCCCCGACGTGGAGGTCACCTACGCCGACCCGGACCGGGCCTGGACGTCGTGGGGCCCGTGGCGCATGAGCTCGGGCACGGTGGCCGTGCTGCCCGCCGTCGTCGGCGTGCTGTGGCTGCTCGTCCTGGCCGCGGGGCCGGAACCTCGCCACGCCACCCGGTTCGCCTGGTTCTGGCTCGCGTTCAGCCCGTTGGTGCTCCTGGCGGTCCCGGCCTACCTCGTGCTCGGCGCGCGTGGCGCCCAGGAGGGTCGGCGCCGCCTCACCGGCGGCTGGGCCTTCCTCCTGATGCTCGTGCTGCACGGGGCGCAGGAGGGCTGAGCGTCGAGGACCGCCCCCTGCTCGTCAGAACAGCAGCAGCGCCAGCGGGATCGTCAGGGCGAGGCTGATCGCCACCCGCAGGAACCAGACGACGAGCAACCGCGGGATCGACACCGGGATCTGGGTCCCGACCAGGCTGGGCACCATCGCCGAGAAGAAGATGATCTGGCTGACGCTGACCACCGCCACGACGAACTTCACCGACATCGCCGACTCCGTCACCAGCGCCGCCGGCAGGAACATCTCCGAGACGCCGAGCGCGGCGGCCTTGGCCACGAGCATCGGCTCGGGGATCTGCAGGGCCCAGGTGATCGGGTAGAAGAGGTAGCCCAGCCAGTCGAAGACCGGGGTGAACTCCGCGAGCACCAGCCCGAGGAGCCCGATCGACAGGATCGAGGGCAGGATCGCCATCGCCATGACGAAGCCGTCCTTGAGGTTCGTCAGGACCGTCCGGCCCACCCCCGGGTCGGCGGCGACGGTGGCGCGCGCCTCCCGCCAGGCAGCCGCGAACCGGTTGCCCGCGTGGTCCTGCTCCGGCCGCGGGTCGACCCCGGGGGCGTAGTCCTCCGGCTCCCGGGACAGCGGCGGGATCCGCACGGTGACGGCCGTGACGAGGAAGGTGATGAGCAGGGTCGACCAGAAGTAGAGGGTCCAGTGCTCCATGAGGTCCAGGGCGTTGGCCACGACGATCATGAAGGTCGCCGACACCGTGGAGAACCCGGTCGCGATGATCATCGCCTCGCGCCGGTGGTACTTGCCCTCCAGGTAGACCCGGTTGGTGATGAGCAGCGCCAGGCTGTAGGAGCCGACGAAGCTGGCGACCGCGTCGATGGCCGACCGCCCGGGCGTGCGGAACACCGGCCGCATGAAGGGCCGCACGAGCACCCCGATGAACTCCATCAGGCCGTAGCCCACGAGCATCGCGAGGAAGACCGCGCCGATCGGCACGAGCAGCCCGACCGGGATGACCAGGGCGTTGAGGAGGAACGGCCCCATGCCCTCGGCGAACAGCCAGGCCGGGCCGATGCCGAACACGAGCATGACCCCGACGACCAGGCCCACGACGCGGGCGAGGGAGAACACGAGCGTGGTCGTGTCGCGCCGCCAGGTGCGGGTGAGGAAGGGGTATGCCGCGCCCGCGGCGATGAGGGCGAGCGCGTAGTAGGGCAGCACGGCCGGGACGCTGGTCCGCAGCCAGGACACGATGTGGTCCAGGGGGATGGTGGACCGCTCCCCGATCGTGACCGGCACGAAGAACATGAGGATGCCGATCGCCGAGAGGACGAAGAACTTCCACATGGGTGCCCGGTCCGGGTCGACCGTGCCCGGTCCCCCGGCCGCCCCACCGGC
Organism: Ornithinimicrobium kibberense; assembly: GCF_006519705.1. Lineage (NCBI taxonomy): Bacteria > Bacillati > Actinomycetota > Actinomycetes > Micrococcales > Ornithinimicrobiaceae > Ornithinimicrobium > Ornithinimicrobium kibberense. Next base: position 184,123 of record NZ_VFXM01000006.1, on the reverse strand, counting down.
TGCCCCGGAGGGGTTCGGTCCCGGTCCTGCCCCTGGGGCTGCCGCGGTGCTCACCGGTCACCGCCCTCGCGCATCGGCACCCGCACGCCACGCTCCTGCGCGACCTGCTCGGCCTCGGCATACCCCGCGTCCACGTGGCGGATGACGCCCATGCCCGGGTCGTTGGTGAGCACCCGCTCCAGCTTCTGCCGGGCCAGGTCGGTGCCGTCGGCGACGGAGACCTGGCCGGCGTGCATGGAGCGGCCGATGCCGACGCCGCCGCCGTGGTGCAGGGAGACCCAGCTCGCGCCGGAGGCGGTGTTGACGAGGGCGTTGAGCAGCGGCCAGTCGGCGATCGCGTCGGAGCCGTCGGCCATCGCCTCGGTCTCGCGGTAGGGGCTGGCCACCGACCCGGCGTCGAGGTGGTCGCGGCCGATGACGATCGGTGCCGACACCTCGCCGGAGGCGACCATCTCGTTGAACCGGACGCCGGCCTTGTCCCGCTCGCCGTAGCCCAGCCAGCAGATCCGCGCCGGCAGGCCCTCGAAGGCGACCCGTTCGCGCGCCCCGCGGATCCACCGGTGCAGGTGGTCGTTGTCGGGGAAGAGGTCCAGCACGGCCTGGTCGGTGGCGTGGATGTCCTTCTCGTCGCCGGACAGCGCGGCCCAGCGGAAGGGGCCCTTGCCCTCGCAGAACAGCGGCCGGATGTAGGCCGGCACGAAGCCGGGGAAGTCGAAGGCCCGCTCGAAGCCGCCCTGCCGGGCCTCGTCACGGATGGAGTTGCCGTAGTCGAAGACCTCGGCGCCGGCGTCCAGAAAGCCGACCATCGCCTCGACGTGGTGGGCCATCGAGGCCTGGGCCCGGTCGGTGAACTCCTCCGGCTTCTTCTCCGCGTAGTCGTGCCAGTCGCCCAGGTCGATGCCCTCGGGCAGGTAGGACAGGGGGTCGTGCGCCGAGGTCTGGTCGGTGACGATGTCGATCTCGACGCCGCGGCGCAGCAGCTCGGGGAAGACCTCCGCGGCGTTGCCGACGACCCCCACGGACACGGCCTCCTTGTCGGCCTTGGCCCGGAGGACGCGCTCGACCGCCGCGTCGAGGCTGTCGACGACCTCGTCGAGGTAGCGGCTCCTCACCCGGCGCCGCAGCCGCGCCTCGTCCACGTCGACGATGAGGCAGGTGCCGCCGTTGAGCGTGACGGCCAGCGGCTGGGCCCCGCCCATGCCCCCGCAGCCGCCGGTCAGGGTCAGGGTCCCGGCGAGGGTGCCGCCGAAGCGCTTGGCGGCGACCGCGGCGAAGGTCTCGTAGGTGCCCTGCAGGATGCCCTGGGTGCCGATGTAGATCCACGACCCGGCGGTCATCTGGCCGTACATCGTCAGGCCGAGGTGCTCCAGGCGGCGGAACTCCGGCCAGTTGGCCCAGTCGGGCACGAGGTTGGAGTTGGCGATGAGCACCCGCGGCGCCCACTCGTGGGTCTGGAAGACGCCGACCGGCCGGCCGGACTGCACGAGCATCGTCTCGTCCTGCCGCAGGTCGGTCAGCGTCCGCACCATCGCGTCGAAGCTCCTCCAGTCCCGCGCGGCCCGGCCGGTGCCGCCGTAGACGACGAGGTCGTCGGGCCGCTCGGCCACCTCCGGGTCGAGGTTGTTCATCAGCATCCGCAGGGGGGCCTCGGTGGCCCAGCTGCGCGCGGTGAGCTGGGTGCCGCGGGGGGCGCGGACGGGACGGGCACCTTCCATGGTGGGTCTCCTTCGACTTCGGTATGCCGTGGGGCCGGCCGCGCGTCGCGGTCGGGTGTCCGAGGACGTCCGTCCCATCAGACCGTCGGCGACGGTCCCCTGCCAAGCCTCCTCGCGCCGCATACGTCTCGCATCCCAGACGTGGTCACAAGGCGACCGTTCGTGGTTGCCATCACGACCACGAACGGTCGCCGTGTCAGGGGGCACCGACCGCACAACCGGGCCCGCACGGCCGAGGGGCCCCGACCCAGCCACGGTGCCGCAGCGCGAGCGCCAGGTCGCGGGCCACCTCGCAGGGCGAGGTCGCCATCTCCACGGGAGCGACCCGGAACGTCACCTCACCCCTGCCGACCGCGCGGCGGTCACGTCGGCGATCCAGGTGGAACCGTTCCCCCGCGTGCCACAGACGCCCGTCGATCTCGACGTTGGTCCCGAACTCGCGGTTCTTCAGGTCGGTCCGCGATCCGTCGTCCTCGACGACCTGCCGCTCGAAGGCCGGCAGTCCGTGGGGCCGTCGGACCGTGGTCTCGAAGGTCGTCTCCGGCAGGCTCTCCGCGCCGTTCCCCACCTCGGCGAACGCCAGCCGCAGCTCCCGCCGGTGCTGGTGCCGTCGTCGACCGTCGAGCTCGCGACGCAACGCCGCGGCGTCGACCGCCCGTTCCTGGCACGCCCGGGCCGCGAGCGCCACCGCGTCGTCGACTGAGCACCCGGGCCGGTCAGCCATGTCCAGGACGGTCACCGGGAGGCGGGTCACGGGCAGTCCGTCGACGGTGACCGGATCCAGCCGGCGACGGCGCACGACGACGAGGCCGTCGACGGCTTCAGGGTGCCTGTCCGTGGGCACCCCCACGGTGACCACGGCCGGTGGCGTCCGTTCCAGGCGCCACAGGTAGCAGGCGGCCGAGAGGATGAGGACGCTGCCTCTGCCGCAGCGCAGCAGAGCGGCCCGGGCCCTGGAGGGCCAGTCGACGGTGCCGTTGTTCGTCAGGTAGACACCGGGGTGGATCGCCCGCCAACGGCCACGCTGCAGCCGCCACCGGACCTGGCCGGGCGAGAGACCGGCCTCGAGCGCCTGCGCACGACTCACCACTCCCTGCTGCCGACGGGCCACGCGGTCCAGATCCATGCCGGGATGCTCGCGTACCCCCGCCGGCCGCGGCTGTCGTCGTCCACAGGCCCGAGGGGGCTTCCGGGCCACCGCGACGATGCCGGGCCCGTCCGCCGTGAACGACTGCTCGGGAGACAGGCCCGTAGGACGACCGATCGTGGTCGTCAGGGCAACCACGATCGGTCGTCCTGTGGTTCAGCGATGGTGGCTGGGGTCCTACGGGTGCCCCGAGCTCAGCGCTGGGCCTGGAAAGGGACGGCCCCGACCTCAGCGCAGGGGGCCGGTGTGCTGCTCGGCGGCGGCGCGGACCCGGCCGTCCAGGACCAGGTCGACGGCGGCCTGGATCTCCGGGGAGAGGTGCCGGTCCGGCCCCGGGCCCTCCACCCCGGCCTCCCGCAGCAGCGCGACGACGGCAGCGGTCGCCGGGGCGGGAGTCAGCGGGGCGCGCAGGTCCAGGGCGCGGGCGGCGGTGAGCACCTCGACGGCCAGCACGCGAGCCAGCCCGTCGACGGCGCGGCGCAGCTTGCGGGCGGCTCCCCACCCCATGCTCACGTGGTCCTCCTGCATGGCCGAGGAGGGGATGGAGTCCACGCTGGCCGGGGTCGCCAGCCGCTTGAGCTCGGAGACGATCGCGGCCTGGGTGTACTGCGCGATCATGTGCCCGCTGTCGGTGCCCGGGTCGTCGGCCAGGAAGGGCGGCAGCCCGTGGTTGCGGGCGACGTCGAGGAAGCGGTCGGTCCGGCGCTCGCTGATGCTGGCCACGTCGGCCACGACGACCGCCAGGAAGTCGAGCACGTGCGCGACGGGGGCGCCGTGGAAGTTGCCGTTGGACTCCACCCGCCCGTCGAGGGTGACGACCGGGTTGTCGACGGCGGCAGCGAGCTCGCGGGAGGCGACCAGCGCGGCGTGGTCGCAGGTGTCCCGCGCCGATCCGTGGACCTGGGGCGAGCAGCGCAGCGAGTAGGCGTCCTGCACCCGGGTGCAGGCCTCGGTGCGGTGGCTCTCCCGGATCTGGCTGCCGGCCATGAGCGCCCGCAGGTTGGCGGCCGAGGAGCCCTGCCCGGGGTGCGGCCGCAGCGCCTGGAGGTCCTCGGCGAAGACGTCGTCGGTGCCGAGCTGGCCCTCGACGCTCATCGCGGCGGCCACGTCGGCGGTCGCCAGCAGCGTGCCCAGGTCGTGGAGGGCCAGGACGAGCATGCCGAGCATCCCGTCGGTGCCGTTGATGAGCGCCAGGCCCTCCTTCTCGGCGAGCTCGACGGGCCGCAGGCCGGCGTCGGTGAGCGCCTCCGCGGCCGGGACCGGCTCCCCCAGGTGGTCCGGCGGCCAGCGGTCGGGGTCCCGGTCGGCCGGTCGCGGCCGACCGACGCGCACCATTCCCTCGCCCATGACCGCGAGCGCGCAGTGGGCCAGCGGGGCCAGGTCGCCGGAGCAGCCGAGCGAGCCGTACTCGTGGACCACCGGGGTGATCCCCGCGTTGAGCAGGTCGGCGTAGGCCTGCGCGGTCTCCACCCGGACGCCGGTGCGGCCGGTCGCCAGGGTGGACAGGCGCAGCAGCATGAGGGCCCGGACGACCTCGCGCTCGACCTCCGGGCCGGACCCGGCGGCGTGGCTGCGGACGAGGCTGCGCTGCAGCCGGGCCCGCTTCTCCGGCGGGATGCTGGTGGTGGCCAGGGCGCCGAACCCGGTGGAGATGCCGTAGTGCGGCTCGTCGTCGTCGGCCAGGTCGTCGATGATCCGGCGGGTGGCGGCGATCCCCTCCAGCGCCGCCTCGGACAGCCGGACCCCCGCGCCGTGGCGGGCGACGGCCACGACCTCCTCGGGGCTGAGCGGACCGACGTCGACGACGACCTCGGTGGGCAGGTCGGGCGCGGGGAGACGGCTCATGGCCCCATTCCACCGTGCGACCGGCGCGGAGGACAGCGACTACGCACGGTCGCCGTCTCGGATGTGAGACGGGAGGCCGACCACCTCGAACCGTCCCGGGGACAGCCGTGGCGGCGAAGGCGGCCCGTGGCTACAGCAGCCCGGCCCTCCGGGCGGCCCGGCGGGCGCGGGCCGGCACCACGACGACGAACCGCTCGAGGACGACCCTCGTGTCCTCGTCGACCCGCTGGCCGGCGGGCGCGTGCTCCTCGAAGAACCGTCGGTGCTCGGCCCGCCACCCTTCCAGCGACCCCTCCCCCTCGCGCCGGGCGTGCTCCTCGTCGACGTCGCCGAACCGGACCACCTCGACGTGGGTCGTCCGCAGCAGCGCGCGCGGCCGGCCGGCCCCGTCCAGCACGATCGACAGGGATCCCGGCTCGGGCACCTCCACGTCGACCTGGGTGCGGACCAGGGTGTCTCCCCCGTCGTCCCCCTGGGCACCGGGCTCGTACTCCCACAACGCCGAGGCCGTCGCGGTCTTGCGCCCCTCGAGCACCAGGGCCAGCAGCCGGTCGGCCTCCTCCGGCGTGGAGCCGAACGACCACGCCGGCGGCGGCAGCATGTCCGCGGCGGTGGCGCCGATGTAGGACTCCGCGGGGTTGAGGCCGCCGCGCACCCGCGCGTCGGCCCAGAAGGCCTTGATCTCGGCGTCGTCCATGGCGCCCACCGTACGGCCCGCCGCGACCGCCACCGCCATTCGCGGGCAACACCTACGCCACCGCCCACGCCCACGCCCACGCCCACGCCATACTGGCGCGGTGGCCAACGCACCCGCCGCCGGGCACGCGCTCGACGTGCTGACCTTCCTGGCCCGGCACGCGACCCCCCAGCCGGCGGCGGCGGTCGCCCGGGAGCTCGGCCTGCCCCGCTCCTCCACCTACCACCTGCTGGCCGCCCTCGTGGAGCGCGGCTTCGTCGTCCACCTGCCCGAGGAACGGCGCTACGGGCTGGGCGTCGCGGCCTTCGAGCTGGGGTCGGCCTACACCCGGCACGCGCCGCTGCAGCGCCTGGCGCGCCCGGTGCTCACCCGCCTGGCCGACGCCACCGGCCACAACGCCCACCTGGGGGTGCTGCACGGCCGGGACGTGGTCTACGTCGTCGAGGAGCGGGTCGCCGGCCGCCCGTCGCTGGTGTCCGACGTCGGCGTCCGGCTGCCCGCCTCGCTCACCGCGACCGGCCTGGCGATCCTCGCCGCGCTGCCCGCCGCCCAGGTGCGCGCGCTCTTCCCCGGGGCGGACGCCTTCGTCCGGCGCACGGACGCCGGCCCGACCTCCCCCTCGACCCTGCGGCCGCTGCTCACGCAGACCCGGACCAGGGGGTATGCCGTGGAGCAGGGCTACGTGACACCGGGCCTGGACTCGGTGGCGGCCCCGGTGACCGACCACACCGGCCACCCGGCCGCCGCCGTCGCCCTGACCGTGCCGACCGAGGAGCTGTCCGACGAGCTCCGGCAGTCGCTGGCCGCCGCCGTGCGCCGCGCCGCCGACGAGATCTCCCGGCGCCTGGGGCGCCGCAGCCGGTAACGTCCCCGCATGGACGTCCTCTGGGGTATCGGCGGCATGGCCGCCCTCGTCGCGATCGGCCTGCTGCTCTCCTCCAACCGGCGGGCGGTCCGGTGGCGCACGGTCCTGTCGGCGCTGGGGCTGCAGGCGCTCTTCGGGGTGCTCGTCCTCTACTGGTCGACGGGCCGGGCGGTGCTGCAGGCGGTGACCGAGGCCGTCCAGGCGGTGATCAACTCGGCCAACGCGGGCATCAGCTTCCTCTTCGGCCCGGTGCTGCCCCAGGGCGAGGACGCGGGCGTCGTGTTCGCCTTCCAGGTGCTCCCGGTCATCATCTTCTTCGCCTCGCTGACCGCGGTGCTCTACCACTACAAGGTCCTGCAGTTCGTCGTGGAGAAGCTCGGCGCCGCCCTGGGCAAGGCGCTGGGCACCCGCAAGGCGGAGTCGGTCAACGCCGCGGCCAACATCTTCGTCGGGCAGACCGAGGCGCCGCTCGTCATCCGGCCCTACCTCAAGGGGCTGACCCGCTCGGGGCTGTTCGCGGTAATGGTCGGGGGCCTGTCCACGGTGGCGGGCTCGGTGCTCGTGGGCTACTCGCTGCTGGGGGCCCCGCTGGAGTACCTCATCGCCGCCTCGTTCATGGCCGCCCCCGGTGCGCTGATGATGGCCAAGCTGCTCGAGCCGGAGGACCCGGACGAGCCGCCGGAGGACGCGCCCGCGGGCTCCGCGGCCGGTGGCAGCCGGCAGGCCCGCCCCCGGATCAGGTCCCGCGACGGGGACGTCGTCACCACCCGCGGCGCGACGGCCGTCGCCCCGGAGGACACCCGGCGAAAGCAGGACGAGACCGACGAGGACGACGACCTCGACGACTCGATGGAGTACCGCAACGTCATCGACGCGGCCGCCTCCGGGGCGGCCGACGGCCTCAAGCTGGCGCTCAACATCGGCGCGATGCTGCTCGCCTTCATCTCGCTCATCGCCCTCGTCAACCTCATGCTCGGCACGGTCGGCGGCTGGTTCGGCAACCCCGAGCTGACCTTCGAGCAGATCCTGGGCTACGTCTTCGCCCCGCTCATGACGGTCATCGGCGTGCCCTGGGCCGAGGCGACCGGCGCCGGCAGCTTCGTGGGCCAGAAGGTGATCGTCAACGAGTTCGTCGCCTTCTCCAACTTCGCGCCCTCGATCGAGGAGTTCAGCCCCAAGACGGCCGCGATCATCACGTTCGCGCTGACCGGCTTCGCCAACCTCGGCTCCCTGGGCATCCTGCTCGGCGGGCTGGGCAGCCTGGTCAAGCACCGCCGGCGCGAGATCGCCACCCTGGGCCTGCGGGCGATCGCCGCCGCCACCCTGGCCAACCTCATGAGCGCGGCCATCGCCGGGATCCTCATCGGGTAGCGGCCTCCCCCCGTCCGATAGGTAGATTGCGGCCCATGCCGCAGATGAACGCCGTCACCATCACCGGTCCCGGCGAGGCCGACGTCCTCGTCCCCGCCCAGGTCGACCGGCCGCAGCCCGGGCAGGGCGAGGTCCTCGTCGAGGTGGTCGCCGCCGGGGTCAACCGGGCCGACGTCATGCAGCGCAAGGGGTTCTACCCGCCGCCGTCGGGGGCCTCCGAGCTGCCCGGGCTGGAGGTCAGCGGCCGGGTCGTCGAGCTCGGCCCCGGCTGCGAGGAGGCGGGCTGGAGCGTGGGCGACGAGGTCTGCGCGCTGCTGGCCGGAGGCGGGTATGCCGAGCACGTCGCCGTGCCCGTCGGCCAGCTGCTGCCCGTGCCGGCCGGCGTGCCGCTGGCCGACGCCGCGGCGCTGCCCGAGGTGGCCTGCACCGTGTGGAGCAACCTCGTGCTGGAGGCCGGGCTGGGCGAGGGCGAGACGGTGCTGATCCACGGCGGCTCCAGCGGGATCGGCACGATGGCCATCCAGGTCGCCAAGGCCCTCGGCGCGACCGTGGCGGTCACCGCGTCGACGCAGGAGAAGCTCGCGGCCTGCCGCGAGCTGGGGGCGGACGTGCTGGTCAACTACCGCACGCAGGACTTCGTGGACGAGGTCAGGAAGGCGACCGACGGGCGGGGCGCGGACGTCATCCTCGACGTCGTGGGCGCCAAGTACCTCGAGCGCAACGTCGACCTCCTCGCCAAGGACGGGCGCCTCGTGGTCATCGGGCTGCAGGGCGGCCGGCGCGGCGAGCTGGACCTGGGGGCCCTGCTGGCCAAGCGGGCCCGCGTCATCGCGACCTCGCTGCGCTCGCGACCGGTCGAGGGCAAGGCGCAGATCGTGGCGGCGGTGCGCGAGCACGTCTGGCCGCTGGTCGAGCAGGGGCGGATCCGGACGGTCATCCAGTCCCGGCACCCCCTCGCCGAGGCCGCCCGGGCCCACGAGGAGATGGAGGCCTCGGCCCACGTCGGCAAGATCCTGCTCGAGGTCGCCCCCGGCTGAGGTGCCGTCAGCCCTCGAGGAGCCGGCCCTCCCGCCGCTCGCGGCCCTGGCCGGCGAGCAGCTCGAGGATGCCGCGGGTGTCCCGGTCGGCGTCGGTCAGCTTCTCGGGGGTGAACCACTGCGCCTTGCGGGCCTCGGTGGCCAGGGTCAGCTCGGGCCGGCGGTCCAGCCGGACCCGGAAGACGACGTCGATCCCCTGGTCGACGGCGTCGACGCGGATGAAGACGGGGTCGCCGGGGTCGATGTCCACGCCGACCTCCTCGGCCACCTCGCGCCGCACGGCGTCCTCGGGCTCCTCGCCCTTGCCGAGCAGGCCGCCCGGCAGGCTCCAGCCCTCCCGGTGCGGCTGCCACAGGAAGAGCACGTGGCCCTCGTGCTCCAGCACGCAGACCGCCCCGACGGTGTAGCTGGGCGCGCCGACCCGTACGGCCGCCCGCTTCAGCGGCCCGGGCATGACCCGGAACCCGACCAGCGCCGCGGTCCCGGCCTTGCGCCGGAGCGTCCCCATGTCCATGGACGCCAGCCAACCACACCTCCGGCCGCCCGGCGCCCGGACCGCCACGGCCCTGTCGTCACAGGTCGCGGGCCAGCGCCCTCCCGGCCGCCCGGCCGCTGAACAGGCAGCCGCCGAGGAAGGTTCCCTCCAGCGACCGGTAGCCGTGCACCCCGCCGCCGCCGAACCCGGCGACCTCGCCCGCGGCGTAGAGCCCGGGCACGGGGTCGCCCTGGGCGTCCAGGGCCCGCGAGTCCAGGTCGGTCTGGACGCCGCCGAGCGTCTTGCGGGTCAGCACCCGCAGCCGCAGCGCCACGAGCGGCCCGTGGTCGGGGTCGAGGAAGCGGTGCGGCGGGGCCGTCCGGACGAGCCGGTCCCCCCGCGAGCGCCGGGCGGCGCGCACGAGGGCGGTCTGCAGGTCCTTGCCGTAGTCGTTGTCCAGCTCCCGGTCGTGCGCCTCCAGCAGCGTGCGGAGCCGACCGCCGTCGACCAGCCCCTCCCCGTGCCCGTCGCCGTCCCCGACCAGCGCGTTCATCACCGCGGCCAGCTTCTCCGGGGTGTCCGCCTCGACGACGTCGGCGCCGTGGTCGACGAACGCCCGCAGCGGCCCGGGGACGTCGGTGGTGACCCGCCCCAGCACGCCCCGGACCGACCGCCCGGTCAGGTCGGGGTTCTGCTCGGACCCGGACAGGGCGTACTCCTTGCCCAGGATCGTCCGGGTGGCCACGAACCAGGAGTGGTCGTGCTCCCGCGCACCCTCGGCGGTCCGCAGGTGGGCGAGGGTGCCGAGGGTGTCGAACCCCGGGAAGTACGGCGCGGGCAGCCGTCGCCCCGACCCGTCCAGCCAGAGCGAGCTGGGCCCGGGCAGGATGCGGATGCCGTGCCCCGGCCACACAGGCGCGTGGTTGGCCAGGCCCTCGGTGTAGTGCCACATCCGGTCGCGGTTGACCAGCCTGGCCCCGGCGTCGGCGACGGGGTCGAGCATGGACCCGTCGACGTGGGCCGGGACCCCGGTGACCATGTCCTGCGGGGGCGTCCCCAGCCGGTCCGGCCAGAACCGGCGGACCAGGTCGGCGTTCGCCCCGATGCCCCCGCTGGTGACCACGACCGCCTGGGCGGACAGCTCGGCCTGCCCCACCACCTCGCGCGTGGACGGCATACCCCGCTCCACCCCGTCCTCGCGGAGCACGTCGCAGCGCACCCCGGTGACCGCCCCGTCGGTGAGCACCAGCCCCGTCACCCGGTGCCGCCCGTGCAGGGTCACCAGGCCTGCCTCGACCCCGGCCCGCACCTGCCGCTCGAAGGGCTCCACGATCGCCGGGCCGGTGCCCCAGACGATGTGGAACCGGGGCACCGAGTTGCCGTGGCCGGTCGCGGTGCCGTCGCCACGCTCGGCCCAGCCGACGACCGGGAAGAACCGGACCCCCCGCTCGCGCAGCCAGGCCCGCTTCTCCCCGGAGGCCCAGTCGACGTAGGCGCGGGCCCAGCGCTGCCCCCAGCCGTCCTCGCCGCCGGGCCCGAGCCGGTCGAACCCTGCCGTCCCCGTCCAGTCCTGCCAGGCCAGGTCGCGGGTGTCGGCGATGCCCATGCGTCGCTGCTCGGGGGTGTCGACGAGGAACAGCCCGCCGAAGCTCCACCAGGCCTGGCCGCCGAGGTGCCGGGTCGACTCCTGGTCCACCAGCGCGACCCTCCTCCCGGCGGCGACCAGCTCGGCGGTGGCGACCAGGCCGGCCAGCCCGGCCCCCACCACGACGACGTCGGCGTCCATGCGTCCTCCTCGACGGTCCGGCGAGCCCCCAAGGGCGCGCGCCCCCACGGTACCCATCGACCCACGGCTACGCTGGCCCGTGCGATGAGCACCCGTGAGCGCATCACCCGTGGCATGGCCGCCGGTCTGTGGCGAGCCCTGGTCGTCATGCTGCTCACGCTCGTGGCCGTCGTCGGCGGGGTCGCCACCACCCAGCTGTGGCCGGTGCACGTGGAGACGGAGTACTTCACCGCCGACGTGTCCGTCGAGCCCCGGCTGGACTCGACCATCCAGGTGCCCACCGTCGTCGGCGACGTGGTGATGAGCTTCGACGGACCGCTGCCGGCCCCCGGGCTCACCGGGCAGGTGCAGGTGCGCGACCGGGTCACCGACCTCATCCGCTCCGGCCGCCTGACCACCGAGAACCTGCAGCCCAGCCAGGAGGAGCTGCGCACGGCCATCGACACCGGCGTGCGGGAGGTCGCCTGGAAGTTCGCGGCCGGCGCCCTGGTGACCTCGCTGCTGGTGCTGCTCACGTATGCCGTGTCCCGCCCCCGCCACGCCGGTCACGTCGTCGCCGCCGCGGCGGGGGCCACCGTGCTCGCGCTCGCGCTGCCGGGCGCGTCGGCCTACCTGACCTACCGGACCGGCAAGGTCGCCGAGTTCCGGACCACCTCGGTGCTGTCCCTCGTGCAGACCAACGCCGGCATCCTCGACTCGCTCTCCAGCAAGGCCGACCAGGGCGCGGTCTACGTGACCAACCTGCTGGCGCTCTCGGACGCGTTGCGGCAGGAGTTCACCCCCGAGACGGTCGACCAGCCGGCCGCCGCCCGGTTCCTGCTGGTCAGCGACATCCACGGGATGGACCAGTACCCGCTGCTGCGGCAGATCGTGGCCACCGAGCGGATCGACGCGGTGATCGACACCGGCGACCTGGTCAACTTCGGCCAGGCCCGGGAGGGGGAGCTGACCGGGATCTACGAGGGCATCGAGTCGCTCGGCGTGCCCTACATCTTCGTCCGGGGCAACCACGACGCCGTGTCCGCCACCGACGAGGGGCTCCTGCGCCGGATGGCGCAGGTGCCGAACGTGGTGCTGCTGGAGCCCACGGACGGGGAGTACGTCCGGACCGACGTCCACGGCGTCTCGGTGTCGGGCTTCAACGACGTGCGCTTCTTCAACCAGCGGTCGGACGACTTCGCCGGGGAGCAGGCCGAGGCGGCGCAGCAGTTCCGGGAGGCCACCGACGGGCTGGCGCCGACCGACCTCGTCGTCACCCACCAGCCCTACGCCGCGCAGCGGGTGGACGCCGGCGCGCTGACGCTCAACGGTCACATGCACGTCCCCGCGATCGACGGGCAGCACCTGCAGGTCGGGTCGCTGACGGGGGGCGGGCTGGTCAACCAGTTCCGCCTGCCGCCGCTGACCGAGCAGGCCCAGGAGGCCGCCGAGGAGGACCCGGAGACCGCCGGTGAGCTGCTCAGCCAGCCGTACAGCTTCGACATCCTGACCGTCGGGCAGGACTGCTCGGTGGTGAGCCTGGCGCGCTACAGCTACCGCAACCTGGTGTCCGGGCGGCCGCAGTTCGACGACGTGCGGCTGGTCAACGGGCGGACGCTGCAGCCGGACCCGCCGCAGGGGCGTTCCTGCGGGGCCGAGCTGGGCGTCGTGACCGGGCCGGTGGACGAGTTCGTCCCGGCCGAGGTCGAGCCGGTGGAGGTGTCGGATCCAGGGGACGACGACGCCGCCACGGCCGGGCCGGACGGGGTGGAGGTCACGGCCGGTCCGGACGGGGCGGAGGTCACGGCCGGTCCGGACCTGGCGGGCGTCACGACCGCGCCGGACGACGACGCCACCACGAGCGAGCCCGAGGACGCGACGGCGCCGTAGCCGTCAGGCGCGGTCCTTCCCGAGCGGCCAGCGGTGCCGCACCTCGTGCCGCGGCGTCCTGCTCGGCCCCTCCCCGAGCCAGGAGGCGACCAGGACGAGCTCGTCGACGCTCCACGCCGGGGTCCGCAGCGTGTCCAGGGCCTGCAGCAGGTGGCCGGCCGCGTGCCGGCCGCCCACCGACCGGGCGAGCGTGACGTGCGGCGTGAACCGGGTGCCCTCGACGCGGGCGCCGGCCCGGGAGAGGACCCTGCGGGTGCCGGCAGCCCAGTCGGCCAGGGTGCCCGGACGCTCCTCGTCGACCCCGGCCCACAGCACGCGGGCGGCACCCGGGTCGGGAAAGGCTCCGGCCCCGGAGAGGCGCACCTCGAGCGGCTGCTGCCGGGCGGCGAACTCCTCGCCCGCGGCGATCAGCTCCTCCTCCCGCCACGCGTCGAGGTCGGGCACGAACGCCAGGGTGAGGTGGAGGTGCTCGGCCCGGGTCCAGCGCCAGCGCCCCTCCGCCGCGAGCGCGTCGCGACGGGGCTGGAGGAACTCCTCGACGGCCTCGACGACCGGGGCGGGCGGGACGACGGCGACGAAGACACGCACCGATCCATGATGACGGACCTGGCGTCCGCGATCTCGCTCGACCGTTCGTGGCCCCCAGGAGGGCCGAAGGTCGTCACGCGAGCCCGGGCTCAGCCGTCCGCGCCGGCCTGCTCCAGCTGCTCGGCGACGACCCCGCGGAAGTGCTCGGCCGACTCGGCCCCCTGGACGACGGCGGTGTTGACGAGGAACGTCGGGGTCGAGCTGAGCCCCAGCGACCTGGCCTCGGCGGTGTCGGCGTCGACGGCCGCCGCGAGCTCGGGGTCGTCGAGCGCGGCCGTGAAGGCCTCGACGTCGGGCACGCCGACCTCCTCGGCCAACGCGACCAGGTCGTCCTGCGTCAGGGTCGCCTCGCCGGTGGTCGACCGGGCGAAGACTGCCTCCTGGTAGGCCAGGCCGTGCTCGGCGCCCTGCTCCGCCGCGGCCCGCACGGCCACCGCCACGGCGTGCGACTCCTCGCCGAAGATAACGAAGTCGCGGAACTCGATCCGCAGCGTCCCGTCGTCGACGAGGTCCTGCAGCTGCGGCCGCGTCTCCAGCTCGAAGCGGGCGCAGTAGGGGCAGCGGTAGTCGGCGTACTCGATCATGACGACCGGCGCGTCCACGTCGCCCACGGCCAGCGGGTCGTCCGCGTCCCGCCGCTGCAGGCCCATCATCAGCTCGGCGACCTCCGCCGAGGGACCGGTGGCTGCGGCGTCGTCCGGACCGGTGGCCGCGGCGTCGTCCGCCGAGCCGTCCTGGTCGCTAGTCGTCGGCGGCGCGCTCACCGACGGGTCGCTGCCGGCGGCGTCGCCGTCCGACCCGCCACCACCGATCGCCAGCCAGGCGATGAACGCGCTGACCAGGGCCACGACGATCACGGCGACCGCCCAGGCGATCGAGGCGGTCCGGCGGTCGCCGGCCGGGGGCGCGGGAGAGATGGGCTCGCTCACCGCCCCAGCGTCGCACAGCGGCACGAGGCCTCCGGCATCCGACCGGACCCCCGGCCGACCCCCACCGACCGGCACGGCGCGCCGCGGCGCGCCCCACGGCATACTCCGTGCATGAGGATCGTCGTCGCCCTCGGCGGGAACGCGCTGCTGCAACGGGGCCAGGTGCCGGACGCGGACGCGCAGGCGGAGAATATCCGCCGGGCCATGAGGGCACTGGCGCCGCTGACCGACGACCACGAGGTCGTCATCACCCACGGCAACGGCCCGCAGGTGGGCGTCCTGGCGATCGAGTCGGCCAACGACGCGCGGCTGACCCAGCCCTACCCGTTCGACGCGCTCGGGGCGATGACGCAGGGGCTGATCGGCTACTGGATCCTGCAGGCGATCGGCAACGAACGGCCCTACCGCCAGTTCGCCGCCGTGCTCAACCAGACCCTCGTCGACGCGGACGACCCGGCCTTCGCCGACCCGACCAAGTTCGTCGGCGAGGTCTACGACGAGGAGACGGCGCACGCGCTGGCGGAGAAGAACGGCTGGCAGGTCCGGCGCGACGGGGAGCACTGGCGCCGAGTCGTCCCCTCGCCGCGCCCGCGGGAGATCATCGAGACCCGGCTCATCGACCACCTGCTCGACGAGTCGATCATCGTCGTCTGCGCCGGCGGCGGGGGCGTGCCCGTGGTGCGCACGGGGACCGGCGACCTGCGCGGGGTCGAGGCGGTCATCGACAAGGACCTGTCGGCGGCCGTGCTGGCCCACCGGCTCAAGGCCGACCGCCTCGTCGTGCTCACCGACGTGCCGGCGGTGATGGAGGACTACGGCACCGACCACGCGCGGGAGGTCCGGCGGGCCACCCCCGCGCAGCTGCGGGCGATGGACCTGCCCGCGGGGTCGATGGGGCCCAAGGTGGAGGCGGTATGCCGTTTCGTCGAGGTCGGAGGCCGGGGCGTCGCCGCGGCGATCGGGAACCTCGAGGAGGCCCAGGAGCTGCTCGACGGCCGGGCCGGGACGTTCGTCACCGCCGAGGGGTAGTGCTCCTCGGGACGGGCCGGCTCAGCCCAGGTCGTCGGCCAGCGGACCGTCGAACCACGACCCCAGCACCGGGGTCCACTCGCGGACGGCCACCTGCTCGACGAGCCCCTGCTGCTGGAAGGGGTCCTCGCGCATGAGCTCGACCAGCTCGGCGGCGCTGTCGCCGCGCACGACGATGAGCGCGGCGTCGGCCGCCCCGTCGACCGGGGCGTAGGGGCCGGAGAGCAGCACCACCCCCTCGTCGGCCAGGGCGCCGAGGAACTCGCGGTGGGCCGAGCGGTGCTCGTCGCGTGCCGCGGTGTCGTCGGAGTAGGTGTAGTGGACGGCGAAGATGGCCATGGCCCGATCGTAGGGCCACACCTCAGCCCGGGGCCGCCTCCAGCGCCTGCTCGAGGTCGGCCCACAGGTCCTCGGGGTCCTCGACGCCGACCGAGAGCCGCAGCAGCGACTCCGGCACGCTGTCGACCTCGAGCGGGTGCCGGCGTCGGCGCTCGATCTGCGACTCGACGCCGCCGAGGCTGGTGGAGTGGGTCCACAGCCGGGTCGCCGCCGCAACCCGCTCGGCCGCCTCGGGGCCGCCGGCGACCTCGATCGAGACCATCGCCCCGAACCCGGGGTAGCGCACCGCCTCCACCACCGGGTGGTCCAGGAGCCGGTTGACGAGCAGCTCGGCCGTGGCGCTGGCCCGCTCGAGGCGCACGTGCAGCGTCCGGACGCCGCGCAGCACCAGCCAGGCCTCCATCGGGCCGGGGACCGCACCGTGCAGCGAGCGGTGGGTATGCAGCCGCTCGGCCAGGTCCGCCCGTCCCGGTGCGGTCACGAGGGCGCCGAGCAGGGTGTCGGAGTGGCCGGCGAGGTACTTGGTCGCCGAGTGCATCACGACGTCGGCCCCCCAGCCCAGCGGCTGCTGGGCGACCGGGGTGGCGAAGGTGTTGTCGCACGCCACGACCGGGCGCGCGTCGCCGTACCTCTGGCCGAGGCCGCGCAGCACCCCGCGCACGTCGGTGAGCTCCATCATCGGGTTGGTCGGCGACTCGAGCAGGAGCAGGTCGGCCCCGTCGCAGGCCTCGACGATCCCGGTGGTGTCCTCCGCCTGGACGGTGCGGACGGTGAGCAGGCCGGCGGCGGCGCGCTCGGCCAGCTGGGCGGTCGTGCCGCTGTAGGCGTGCCGCGGGGCGACGACGACCCCGCCGACGGGGACGAGGGAGACCACCGCCGAGATCGCGGCCAGCCCGGAGGCGAAGGTCAGCGCCCGGCCGCCCTCGAGCGAGCCGAGGACCTCCTCGAGGGCCTCCCACGTCGGGTTGGACACCCGGGCGTAGTCGACCGGGCCGTCGGCGACGAACGTCGAGGTGAAGGTGACCGGGACGTTGACCGGGGCACCCGGGTCGCGCGGCGGGCGGCCGAGGGCGACGGCACGGGTCGAGGAGGCGAGCCGTCGGTGGTGGGCGTCGGGGGCGTGGCCCGGGCCGTCCGTGGGGTCGGGAGCGTTCATGCGGGGTCCTCCTGTCGGGCCTGCCGCTCACGATAGGCCGCCGCGGCCATCCGGTTGCCGCACGCCGTGCTGCAGAAGCGGCGGGACCGGTTGCGCGAGAGGTCCACGTGCACGGCCTCGCACCCCTCGGCCTCGCAGGTGCGCAGCCGGCCGAGCTCGCCGGCCCGGACGACGTCGACCATCGCCATCGCCGCCTCGACCGCCATCCGGGTGGCCAGCGGGGCGTCGTCGGGCACGGCGTGCAGGTGCCAGCCCCAGTCGTCGTGGTCGACCAGCTGCGGCAGCGCCCGCGCGTCGGTCAGCAGCCCGTTGACCAGCGGCACCAGCGCGTCCTCGTCGAGCTCCCACAGCCGGGCCAGCTGCGGCCGCAACGCCCGGACCTCGTCCAGCTCGACCCGTTCGCCGGTCAGCTCCCCCGACCACCCCTGGTCGCGCACGAACGTCTCGAGCTGCTCGTCGGTGGTCAGGGTGTCGGGCGGGCCCATCGTGTTCACCAGCGCCGCCGCGCTCTGCAGCGCGATCTCGGTGTCATGGGTGAACAGCATCTTGACTCCTGACGTTGCCCGTGCGTATCGTCATGACCATCACTCCTCGACACCCATGATGACAGACGAGAGGGGGTCACCCCGTGACCATCGACCACCGGCAGGCCGTGCCCGCCACCACCCGGACCACTCTGCGGGTGCTCGTCCTGGGCCTGCTCGTGGCCGTGCTGTCCGCGGTGACCTTCGGCAGCTCCGGCGCCGTCGCCAAGAGCCTGCTCGTGGAGGGCTGGTCCCCCGGCGCCGCGGTGACGGCCCGCATCGTCCTGGGCGCGGTCATCCTCGCGGTCCCGGCGACGCTGTCCATGCGGGGGCACTGGCACCTGCTGCGCCGACCGGTGACCTGGGCGCACGTGACGACCTTCGGCGTCCTGGCGGTCGCCGGCGCCCAGCTGTTCTACTTCCTCGCCGTCGAGCGGCTCTCCGTGGGCGTGGCGCTCATGCTGGAGTACCTCGGCCCGATCCTCGTCGTCGGCTGGCTCTGGCTGGTCCGCAGCCAGCGTCCCCGCCCGTTGACCGTCGGGGGGATCGGCGTGGCGATGCTGGGGCTCCTCCTCGTCCTCGACGTCCTCGGCGACGCGCAGCTCAGCGGGATCGGGGTCATGTGGGGCCTGTTCGCCGCGGTCGGCCTGGCCGCCTTCTTCGTCGTCGGCGCCGACGACGCCACCGGCCTGCCGCCGCTGGCGTTCGCCTGCCTGGGCCTGCTCGTCGGTGCCGCCACCCTCCTGCTCGCCGGCGCGGTCGGCCTGGTCCCGATGCGCTGGGACACCGTGGACGTCACCGTCTCGGGGTATGCCGTGGCCTGGTGGGTGCCGGTGCTGTGGCTGGGCCTGGTGGCCGCCGCGATCGCCTACCTCACCGGCGTCGTCGCGGCCCGCGCCCTGGGCGCCAAGGTCTCCTCCTTCGTCGGGCTCACCGAGGTGATGTTCGCCGTGCTCTGGGCCTGGGTCCTGCTGGCCGAGCTGCCGGCGGCCGTGCAGCTCCTCGGCGGCCTGCTCATCCTGGCCGGGGTGGTCCTGGTCAAGCTGGACGAGCGGCCGGACGACCGGGAGGGCGCCCACGAGCCGCTCGAGGTCGAGCCGATCCCGGACGTCGACGTGCCCGCTCCGCAGCCCTGACCTGCAGGCGGTCGCGGGCTGGTCTGGAGGCATGAGCACGGTCGATGCCGAGGAGTCGGCGACGGGGCAGGAGGATGCGGTGAGCGCCTTCGTTCGCGCCCGCGCCGGGCTCCGGCTGCAGGAGGACGTGAAGGAGCTCATCGAGGAGGGCCGCCGGCCCGCCTGACCCTTCCCGAGGTCGCGGCCCTGCCGACGCCGCGCCGTCAGCCGGTGGCGCGCCGGACGAAGTCGGTGATGCCCTCGGCCTCGGCCACCCGGGTCGCCGAGCCGACGTAGGGCATGTGCCCGGTCTCGAACCAGGCGTGCTCGATCCGGTCCAGCGCCTGCTGGGGCAGCCGCAGGTGGGCGACCGTGTCCTGGGCCGCGCCGAAGGGCGTGGCCAGGTCGTAGTAGCCGTACTCGATCCGCACGCGCAGGTGCGGGTTGGCGCGCATGACGCGCTCCAGCTTGTCGGTGACGCTGATCGGGCGGCCCTCGAACTCCTTGTAGGACCAGTGCTCGATGGCGTCGGAGAACACGGCGTAGGGCAGGTCGAGCTCGGAGCCCAGCTCGCCCCGCAGGTAGTGGTGGATCGCGGCGGCGTAGGGGCCCATGATCGCGTCGATCGAGGGGTCGGCGTCCATGTTCTCGGCGATGCCGGAGTGCAGCACCCCGGTGATCCGCCCGTCGATCCGGCCGACCGTGCGGCCCTCGTCCCGCAGCAGCTCGGTGCAGAAGCGCCAGTGCTCCGGCCGCAGGTCGCATCTCAGCAGGTAGTCCTGCGACAGGCCGGTCAGCCGGGAGAGGTCGGCGGCCAGCGAGGACCGCTCCTCCTCGGTGAGCCGGTTGCCCCGGGCCAGCGCCCAGCGGTAGTGCCCGGCGGAGAGCTCCTCGGCCTCGGCGACCACCTCGCCCAGCGACCGGTCGGGGTGCTTGCCGTGGACGTGCGCGACCGCCGCGTAGGTCGGCAGGTAGGACAGGCAGGCCTCGTCGTGGCGCAGGTAGCGGAAGTCCTGCGTGGTGAAGTCGAGCACGCTGGAGATGAGCACCAGGCCGTTGAGCTGCATCCCGAACCGGCTGAACAGGTGCTCGGCGACCGCGACGGCCCGGGTCGTGCCGTAGGACTCGCCGCAGAGGAACTTCGGGCTCATCCACCGGTCCTCGCGGGTGCACCACAGCCGGATGAGCTCGGCGACCTGCTCCACGTCCTTGCCGAAGCCGTGGTAGTCCTTGGCCTTGCCGCCCTTGACCGCCCGCGACTGGCCGGTCGACATCGGGTCGATGAAGACCAGGTCGGTGGCGTGCAGCGGGGTCTGCGGGTTGTCGGCCAGGGCGTAGGGCGGCGGGGTCGGGGCGTCCACCTCGCCGGCGTCGACGATCCTCGGCCCGAGCACGCCCAGGTGCAGCCAGACCGAGCTCGAGCCCGGGCCGCCGTTGAAGACGAAGGTCACCGGCCGGTCGTTGCGGTCGGCGCCCTCGGGCAGGTCGAGGGTGTAGGCCGTCACCGCCAGCTCGGCGCGCGGGGTCCACCCCTGGAAGACGTCGTCCTTGACCTCCTCCTCGCGCAGCACGATCCGCCCGGTGCGCGCCGTGTAGCTGAGATCGCCGTCGTCCGTCGTCAGCGTGTGGTGGGTCTCGACCAGCAGGTCGCGGGGCTCGGCGTCCTTGGTCGTGTCCTTCCCGGCGTCCTTGGTGGTGTCCTCGGCCTTCCCGTCGGCGGCCGGGGTCGTCGCGTCCTCGCTCATGGGCACCGACTGTATGCGGCGTGCCGACCGGGCGCGCACGGCATACCGTCGAGGGATGGAGTGGTTCGTCGCCGACGACGGATGGCTGGGGCGCGCGGTGCTCCAGCACGCGCTCGCCGCGCTCTACCTCGTCGCCTTCGTCGCCGCGGCCCGGCAGGGGCCGGCGCTGATCGGCTCGCGCGGGCTGACGCCGGCGCCGACCTTCCTGCGACGCGCGACCTTCGCGCAGGCGCCGAACCTGTTCCACCGGTGGTGGTCCGACCGCCTCTTCCTCGCCGTCGCCTGGACGGGCGCGGCGCTGGCCCTGCTCACCCTCGTCGGCGTTCCCGCCCGGCTGCCCCTGGCCGCCTCGATGGCGGTGTGGGCGGTGCTGTGGGCGCTCTACCTCTCGATCGTCAACGTCGGGCAGCTCTGGTGGTCCTTCGGCTGGGAGACGCTGCTGTGCGAGGTCGGCTTCCTGGCGATCTTCCTCGGCAACGCCGCCGTCGCGCCGCCCCTGCTCGTGCTGCTCCTGGTGCGCTGGCTGCTCTTCCGGCTCGAGTTCGGCGCCGGCCTGATCAAGCTGCGCGGCGACCGCTGCTGGCGCGACCTCACCTGCCTGCACCACCACCACGAGACCCAGCCGATGCCCGGGCCGCTGTCCTGGTTCTTCCACCACCTGCCGGGCCCCCTGCACAAGGTGGAGGTCGCCGCCAACCACGTCACCCAGCTGATCGTGCCGTTCGGGCTGTTCCTGCCGCAGCCGGTGGCGGGGGTCAGCGCCGGGATCATGCTCGTCACCCAGCTGTGGCTGGTGGCCAGCGGCAACTTCGCCTGGCTCAACTGGCTGGCGATCGTGCTGGCCGCCTCCGTCCTGCCGGACGCCGTCTGGGCCCGGCTCCTCCCCGGTCCCGTGCAGGACTGGCTCGTGCCCACGCAGGCCGGCGCGACGCCATACCCCTGGGTGGTCGCGGTGGTGCTGCTCACCGTGCTGGTGGCGGTGCTCAGCTGGCGGCCGGTGGTCAACCTGCTCTCGCCGCGGCAGGCGATGAACGCCTCCTTCGAGCCGCTGCGGCTGGTCAACACCTACGGCGCGTTCGGCAGCGTGACGAAGGTGCGCCACGAGATCGTGCTCGAGGGCCTGGACACCGACGGGGTATGGCGCGAGTACGGCTTCCGCGGCAAGCCCGGGTTCCCGGGGCGCTGGCCGCGGCAGTACGCGCCCTACCACCTGCGCCTGGACTGGCTCATGTGGTTCGCCGCGCTGTCGCACCGCTACGCCTACCCCTGGCTCCCGCGGCTGCAGCGGCGGCTGCTCGAGGCCGACCCGCCGACGCTGCGGCTGCTTGCCCACGACCCGTTCGACGGGCGGCGGCCCGAGGCGGTCCGGGCGGTGCTCCACCGCTACCGCTACACGACCTGGGCCGAGCTGCGCACGACGCGGGAGTGCTGGCACCGGCGGCCCGTGGGTCCGTTCGGGCCGGTCGTCACCCCGGACAGCGCCGAGCCGGACTGGTGGTGAGCGGCCGACCGGGCGCCGGCCACCGCCCGGAGGACCCCGGGCACGCGCCGTGATGGGATGGGACCCATGACCAACCCGCTCCTTGCCCCCTCGACCCTGCCGTTCCAGCTGCCCGACTACGCCACGATGACCGAGGCGCACGTCCGCGAGGCGCTCGAGGTCGGGATGACCGAGCAGCTGGCCGCCCTGCGCGCGATCGCCGAGGACACCGCGCCGCCGACCCTGGAGAACGTCATGCACGCCTGGGAGCGCAGCGGCGCCACCCTGGACCGGACGCTGTCGGCCTTCTGGGTCGCCCGGTCGGCCGACACCACCCCCGAGCGCGACGCGATCATGGCCGAGTTCTCCCCGCGCCTGGCCGCCCACCAGGACGCCATCCTCATGGACGCCGACCTCTACGCGCGGCTCACCGGCCTGCGGGACCGGATCGACGCCGGCGAGGTGGAGGCCGACGAGCAGGACCGGTTCTGGCTCACCGAGTCGCTGCGGGCCTACGAGCGCGGCGGCATCACCCTCGAGGCGGGCGACCAGGCCCGCCTGCGCGAGCTCAACGCCGAGCTCGCCGGGCTGACCACCCAGTTCGACCAGATCCTCGTCGAGGGCCGCAACGCCGCCGCGGTGCACGTCGTCGACGCGGAGCGGCTCAGGGGGCTCAGCGACGACGAGAAGGCCGGGCTGCGCGAGGCCGCGCAGGCCCGGAGCCTGGAGGGCTGGCTGGTCCCGATCGTCAACACCACGGGCCAGCCGCTGCTGTCCTCGATGGAGGACCGCGGGCTGCGTGAGGAGGTCTTCCGCGCCTCGGTCGACCGGGGGCTGGGCCGGGGCACGCAGGCCGACCACGACACCCGCGACGTGCTCGTGCGGATCGCCCGGCTGCGCGCCGAGCGGGCCACCCTGCTGGGCTACCCGCACCACGCGGCCTACGTCCACGAGACCAGCTGCGCCGGCGGCACCGACGCCGTCAACGAGATCCTCTCCCGGCTCGCCGCCGGGGCCGTGCCCCTCGCCGAGCAGGAGGCCGACGCCCTGCGGGCCCGGCTGCGGACCCTCGACCCCGGGGCCGACCTGGAGCCGTGGGACTGGCAGTTCCTCGCCGCCCGGGAGGCCGCCGAGTCGGCGCTGGACCCGGAGAAGCTGCGGCCCTACCTGGAGTTCGAGCGGGTGCTGCACGAGGGCGTCCTCGCCGCCGCGACCGCCCTTTACGGCATCACCTTCTCCGAGCGGCCCGAGCTCGTCGGCTACACCGACCAGGCGCGGGTCTTCGAGGTGCGGGAGGAGGACGGCAGCGTCCTCGGCGCCGTCGTGCTCGACCCCTACACCCGGCCCACGAAGAAGGGCGGGGCCTGGATGACCTCGATCGTCGACCAGAGCTCCCTGCTCGGCGACCAGCCGCTGGTCACCAACACCTGCAACGTGCCGCCGCCCGCCCCGGGCTCGCCGAGCCTGATGACCTGGGACAACGTCATCACGCTCTTCCACGAGTTCGGCCACGACCTGCACGGGCTGCTCTCCGACGTGCGCTACCCCTCGCGCTCGGGCACCTCGGTCCCGCGCGACTTCGTCGAGTTCCCCTCCCAGGTCAACGAGATCTGGGCCTTCCAGCCCTCGCTGATCCGCCGCTACGCCCGCCACCACGACACCGGCGAGCCCCTGCCCGAGGAATGGGTGGACGCGCTCGTCGCGCAGCGCCAGGAGACGGCATACCGGACCCTGGAGCTGCTCAAGGCGATGCTGCTCGACCAGGCCTGGCACCAGACCCCTCTGGCGGCGCTGCCCGCCGACGGCAAAGGCGTGGAGGAGTTCGAGGCCGCGGCGCTGGAGCGGGCCGGGGTGGCCTTCCCGCTCGTCCCGCCGCGCTACCGGTCAGCCTACTTCCACCACATCTTCGGCGGGGGCTACGCCGCCGGCTACTACTCCTACCTGTGGTCGGAGGTGATGGACGCCGACACGGTGGCCTGGTTCACCGCGCAGGGCACCGACGAGCAGCCCGGGGGTATGACGCGCGCCGCCGGCGAGCGCTTCCGTCGCGAGCTCCTCGGGCGGGGCGGGTCCATCGAGGCGATGGAGACCTACCGGCGCTTCCGGGGCGCCGAGCCGGACCTGCGCCACCTGCTCGCGCGCCTGGGCCTGGGCGACGAGCCCGCCGCGTGAGCCCGGGGACACGGGTTCACGGCCGGCCGGCCTCCTGACGGGGCGGGTCGCTCGTCGCTGAGGTCGGCTCGTCGCGACCTCCATCGGCCTGCACGGCGATGCAGGTCGTTGGCACCCGACCTCACCTGCCGCCTCCCCTCAGGGTCGGCGGAGGGCGGGCTCGTCACATGCCGCGCGGACGCTCCGGGGGGACGTTGCCGTGGCGGGCGATCGACTCGGACCGGTCGTGCTCGTCCTTGACCCGGACGGGCCCCTGCCCCTGGAGGCGGGTGGCCACGTGCACGACCCCGGCGATGAGCACGGCCGCGGCCAGGAGCAGGAGGAGACCGGTGTCGGTCACCAGGCCGGCCACGAACGCGGTGACCGCGACGAGTGCGTAGACCAGGCTGAGGACGACGACGGTGGACATGCCTCCATGGTCCCAGATCCGACCCCGGTCGTCAGGTGGAGGACGACCGGGGGGCAGGTCGGCCGGTGGTCTCCCGGGTCGGGTCGGCCGGTGGTCCCCGCGTCCGTCAACCGGTGATCTCCCGGGCCAGCGCGGCCGGCATGTAGTCGTAGCGGACGAACTCCCGGGTGAAGCTGCCCGAGCCGTGGGAGACCGAGCGCAGGTCGATCGGGTAGCGGGACAGCTCGTGCTGGGGCACCTCGGCCCGGACCACCGTGTGGCCCTCGACGGGGGCCGGCTCGGTGCCCTGGACCTGGGCGCGGCGTCCGCGCAGGTCGGCCATCACCGGACCGACGAACTCGTCGGCCACGGTGATCTCCACGAGGTCGACCGGCTCCAGCAGGGAGACGGTGGAGCTGTTGGCCGCCTCGCGCAGGGCCTGGCCGGCCGCGTTCTGGAAGGCCATGTCCGAGGAGTCGACCGAGTGGGCCTTGCCGTCGACGAGGGTGACCCGCACGTCGACGCAGGGGTAGCCGGCCAGCACGCCCTCGGCGAGCTGGCTGCGCAGGCCCTTCTCCACCGAGGGGATGAACTGCCGGGGCACCGCGCCACCGACGACCTTGTCGACGAACTCGAAGCCCGCACCCCGCTCGAGCGGCTCGATCTCCAGCTGGACGACGGCATACTGCCCGTGCCCGCCGGACTGCTTGACCAGGCGGCCCTGCACGGGGACGGGCCGCACGAAGGTCTCCCGCAGCGAGGTGCGCACCGGCTCGGTCTCGACCTCGACGTGGTGGCGCTCGGCGAGCAGCTGCAGGACCTCCTCCTGCTGGGCCGGGCCCAGGGTCCACAGCACGACCTGGTGGGTCTCGGGGTTGTGCTCCAGGCGCAGGGTGAGGTCCTCGCTGACCAGGCGCTGCAGCGCACCGGCCAGCTTGTCCTCGTCCTTGCTCTTCGCGGCCTTGATGGCCACGGGCAGCAGCGGCTCGGGCAGCAGCCAGGGCTCGACGAGCGCGGGCCGGTCGCCGGAGGAGAGCGTGTCGGACGTCTCGGCGGTGGACAGCTTGCTCACCAGCACCAGCTCGCCGGCGATCGCGGAGTCGCGGGCCTCGGCGCCCCCGGGGACCGGGGTCGTGATCTGGCCGACGCGCTCGTCGTCCTCGTCGTGGCCGGGGTGGCCGGGGACCTCGTGCCCGACGACCCACTCCAGGTGGCCGCTGACGTGCAGCCGGTCGCCGGAGCGCAGCGTCCCGGAGAAGATGCGGACCAGCGAGAGCCGCCCCACGTAGGCGTCGGTCATCGTCCGGACCACCTGCGCCACGAGCGGTGCCTCCGGGTCGGCGGCGACCTCGAGGACCGTCTGGGCGTCGGGCGTGGTCACGGTCGGCACCCAGGCCTGGTCGGGCGAGGGGAAGGCCGCCACGACGAGGTCGAGCAGCCAGGGCACGCCGGTGCCGGTCGGCGGGTGGACCGGGACGATCGGGAAGAAGCGGGCGGTGGAGATGGCGGCCCGCAGGTCGGTGCGCAGCCCCTCCAGGTCCAGCTCCTCCCCGGAGAGGTAGCGGTCCAGGAGGGTCTCGTCCTCGGAGGTCTCGATGACCGACTCGATGAGGGTGGCGCGCCGGTCGGCCACCGCGTCGGCCTCGTCCTCGGCGAGCTCGCGGGTGGACCCGTCGGCGTCGACGCGGACCTGGTCGAGCAGGTCGACGACCCCCGTCAGCTCCTGGCCCTCCAGCACGGGCAGCGCCAGCGGGACCGCGTCGCCCAGCAGGCGGCGGCACTCCTCGACGACCTGGTCGTAGTCGGCCCGGGCCAGCTCCAGCTGGGTGACGGCCACGAGGCGGGGGATCCGGGCGCCCTCGCACTCGCGCCACAGCATGCGGGTGGCCTCGTCGATGCCGCTGCCGGCGGCCACGACGAAGACGACCGCGTCGGCGGCCCGCAGCCCCGCCCTCACGTCGCCGACGAAGTCGGGCCGGCCGGGGGTGTCGACGACGGTGACGACGGTGCCGGTGGCCTGGTGGACGGTGCTCGCCACGCCGAGGTCGGTCGAGGCCTCCTCGGCCTCCTTGACGTGGCCCAGCTGGCCGGTGGTCAGCTGCTCCAGGAGGGCGCTCTTCCCGGTCCCCTGCGGTCCGACCAGGACCACGTTGCGCAGGTGGGCCGGAGAGGCGGGGGGCGTGAAGGAGGAGGCGCCGGTGCGGTTCATGGGGCCAAACCTACGCCGCGAGGGGGACGGTCGGCACGAGGGGTATGCAGCTCCGGGCGGCTCGCGAAGGGGTCCCGGTCGGGCCCCGACGGCGTCCTCTCAGGCGTCGGCGGCCTCGCGGGAGCGCTCGTCCTCGACCTCGCGGGCGGCGTCGCGCATCCGGTCGGTGAGCCGGGCGAGCTCGCGCAGGTCGTCCTCGTCCAGCCGGTCGAGGATGCGGGCCTTGACCCGGTGGACGGGCACCTCGAGCTCGGCGAGCATCTCCTCGGCCTGCGGGGTCAGGTGCAGGAGCACGCGACGCCGGTCCTGCGGGTCCTGCTCGCGGTCCAGCCAGCCCTTGGAGGCGATCCGGTCGACGATGCCGCTCATGGTGGGGGTGGACACGCCGAGGGCCTCGGCGAGCTGCTGCCCGGTGGACCCCGGGGCCGCCCGGAGCACGGCCAGGACCTGCAGCTGCCGCAGGGTGAGGTCGGCCGACGTGGGGACCGGCTCGACCCACCGCATCGCGACGGCGTGCAGCTCGACCTCGGCGGCGGCGATCCGCTCGCAGAGGAGACGGCGCGCGTCGGTCCGGACCGGGGTCACGTCGGGTGCACCTCCTGACGGGGACGAGGGGGGTGTCCAACGTTTAGGGAGAGGCTAACCGTTGGCCGTAGGCTTGGCATCCTATGGCACGCCTCACGCTGTTCAGCGTCCGCAACCGGGCCCTCATCGCCCTGACCACCCTCTTCGCCGTCCTGGCCGGGCTGTGGTCCACGGTGACGCTGCCGCGCGAGCTCTTCCCCTCGCTGCAGTTCCCGGTGCTGGCCATCACCACCGCCGTACCGGGGTCCGGCAGCTCGGTGGTCGAGGAGCAGGTCACCGAGCCGCTGGAGATCGTCGCCCAGGGCCTGCAGAACGTCGTGGAGGTGACCTCCACCAGCACCGACGGCTTCTCCTCGGTGGTCGTGGAGCTGGACTACGGCACCGACATGGGCGCCGCGCAGACCTCGCTCCAGCGGTCGGTGCTCTCCGCCTCCACCGGCCTGCCCGACGGGGCCGAGCCGCAGATCTTCGCCGGCAACCTGGATGACTTCCCGATCATCCAGCTGGCCGCGTCCGGCGGGCCGGACAGCGACGCCCAGGACCTCGTCGACCGGCTCGAGCGGCTCGTCGTGCCCGAGATCGAGGACATCGACGGCGTCCGGGCGGTCACCCTCTCCGGCGTCTCGGACCGGATCGTCACCGTCGACCTGGACGAGGACGAGGCCGCCGAGGTGGGTGCCGACGTGGGTGCCGTGGCCCAGCTGCTGCAGACCAACGGGGTGGTCGTCCCGGGCGGGACGGTGCTCGACGGCGACCGGGAGCTGCCCGTGCAGGTGGGGTCCCGGCTGACCTCCGTCGAGCAGATCGAGGCCCTGCCCCTGCTGACCCAGGCCACCGTCGGGGCCCGGCAGGCCGCCGCCCAGCAGCAGGCCGCCGCCACCGAGGCCGAGGAGGCCGCGCAGGAGGCCGGCACGGCGGCCGACGAGGCGGCCGCCGCCGCGCAGGCCGACCCGACCGACCCGGCCCTGGCCCAGGAGGCCGCGGCCGCCGCCGCCGCGGCCGAGCAGGCGACCGCCGCCGCCGAGCAGGCCCGGGCGGGGGCCGACGAGGCCGGGGACGTGGAGGTGCCCACCCTCGGGGACGTCGCCGAGGTGACGCTGGAGACGCGGGAGGCGACCGCATACACCCGGACCAACGGCGAGCCCAGCGTGGGGCTGGCCATCACCAAGACGCCGGACGGCAACGCCGTCGACGTCTCCCGCGCCCTGGAGGACCTCCAGGAGGAGATCACCACCGCCCTCGACGGCGGCGAGCTGGTCACCGTCTTCGACGGGGCGCCGTTCATCGAGAAGTCCATCGAGGACCTGGCCACCGAGGGCCTGCTGGGCCTGGGCTTCGCCATCCTCGTCGTGCTCGTCTTCCTGCTCTCGGTGCGGCTGACCCTGGTCACGGCCGTGTCGATCCCGCTGTCGCTGCTGCTGGCCCTCATCGGGCTCTCGGCCCTGGGCTACAGCCTCAACATCCTGACCCTGGGGGCGCTGACCATCTCCGTGGGCCGGGTCGTCGACGACTCGATCGTCGTCATCGAGAACATCAAGCGGCACATCGCCCGGGGGGACGAACGGCGCACCGCCGTCGTCGAGGCGACCCGCGAGGTGGCCGGCGCGATCACGTCGGCGACGATCGCCACGGTCGCGGTGTTCCTGCCCCTGGGCTTCGTCACCGGGCAGGTCGGCGAGCTCTTCCGACCGTTCGCTGTCACCGTGGCGCTGGCCATGCTCGCCTCGCTCCTCGTGGCGCTGACCATCGTCCCGGTCCTCGGCTTCTGGTTCCTCGGCGGCAAGGGCCGCCACGGTGGCCGGGCGCGTGCCGACCACGACGCCGACGACTACCCCGACCGGCTGCAGAAGGCCTACCTGCCCGTCCTGCGCACGGCCCTGGCCCGCCCCTGGCTGACGCTCGGGCTGGCCGGCCTGCTGCTCGTCGCGACCGGGTGGACGGCCACCCAGCTCAAGACCGACTTCATCGGCAGCTCCGGCGAGAACACCCTGCAGGCCACCCTCACCCTGCCGACCGGCACCCAGCTGGAGGAGACCGACGAGGAGGCCGCCCGGGTCGAGCAGTGGCTGGCCGAGCAGGACGAGGTCGAGTCCTACCAGGTCGTGGCCGGCAGCCCCGGGGGCATCGAGGCCGTCTTCATGGGCAGCGGGGCCAACACCGCCACCTTCGCGCTGACCCTCGTCGAGGGCGTGGAGGGGGAGGCCTTCGGCGAGACGATGGCCGCCCGGTTCGAGGAGCAGCTGCCCGAGGGCGCCTCGCTCGTCACCGCCGCCGGCCAGCAGATGGGCACCTCCAACCTCGAGGTGGTCGTCCAGGCCCAGGACGAGGACGACCTGCGCGCCGCCGCCGACCAGGTGACCGAGGTGATGGCGCAGGTCGGCGCGGCCGACGTGACGAACAACCTCACCGACACGGTCCCCGCCCTCCGCGTGGAGGTCGACCGGGCCGCCGCCGCCGAGGTCGGCGTCGTCGAGTCACAGCTGGGCCAGCTCGTCCAGGCCGCCACCGACGGGGCCCGCGTGGGCCGGGTCGAGTTCGACGCGCAGCAGCTCGACGTGCTGCTGCGCCAGGGCGAGGCGGCCGACGTGGACGCCCTGGCGGACCTGGAGGTGGCCACCGACGAGGACGGCGAGGCGGTGCGGCTCGGCGACGTCGCGGAGCTGACCACGGTCGAGGAGGCGGTCTCCATCACCCGCATCGACGGGCTCCGGGCCGCCACGGTCGAGGGCCGCCCCTCCGGCGACGACCTCGGCGCGACGACGGCCGAGCTGACCGCCGCCCTGGAGGACCTCGACGTGGCCGAGGGCGTCCAGGTCGAGGTCGGGGGCGTCAGCGCCGAGCAGGCGTCCGCGTTCCGCTCGCTGGGGCTGGCGCTGCTGGCCGCGATTGCGATCGTCTACCTCGTCATGGTGGCGACGTTCAACTCGCTGGTCCAGCCGCTGATCCTGCTGGTGTCCGTGCCGTTCGCGGCGACCGGGTCCGTCGCCCTGCTGCTCGTCACCGGCTTCCCGCTCGACGTGGCCTCGCTCATCGGCCTGCTCATGCTCATCGGCATCGTCGTGACCAACGCCATCGTGCTCATCGACCTGGTCAACCAGTACCGCGACCGGGGCATGGACCGGCACGAGGCGGTCGTCGAGGGCGCCCGGCACCGGCTGCGGCCGATCGTCATGACGGCGGCGGCCACGATCCTGGCGTTGACCCCGCTGGCCCTCGCGGTGACCGGCGGCGGGGCCTTCCTGTCCCAGCCGCTGGCCATGGTCGTCATCGGCGGTCTGATCAGCTCGACGCTGCTGACGCTGATCCTCGTGCCCGTGCTCTACGAGCTGGTCGAGCGCGGCGCGGCCCGCATCGGCGGCGAGCGCCACTCCCGGGGGCCGGAGGCGGCGGCCTGAGCCGGGCCGCCCCCGGCGGGCGGGGGTATGCGGTCAGGGCGCCGGTGAGCTGCCGGCCCTCCGGTCGTCGGCGTCGCCCGTCTCCTCCTTCGGGATGATCGGTCCCTCGCCGGCGGGGACGCGGCCCTTGCGCACGACGAACCCCTCCTCCCGGAAGGCCATCACCAGCATCGGCACCATGGCGAAGACGAGGATGAACACCGGCAGGCCCATGACCGTGATCACCTGCTGCAACGAGGTCAGCGCCTCGTCCCCGCCGAGGACGATGAGGCTGGCCGCGACGGCGCCCTCGGACACGCCCCAGAACACGCGCTGACGGGTGGGGCCGCCCTCGGCCTCGCCGGAGCAGAGCATGTCCACCACGAGGGAGGCCGAGTCGGAGGAGGTGGCGAAGAAGAGCGCGACCACGACGATGGCGATGCCCGAGGTGAGGGTCGCCAGGGGGAAGTTCTCGAAGAAGGCGAACATCGCCAGCGGCACGCTCTCGGCGACCGCCGCCGACAGCTCGCCGCCGCTGCCGCCGATGCCGTCCAGCTCCATCGCCGACCAGCCGAAGACGACGAACCACACGAGGGTGAAGACCGAGGGGGCCACGAGGACGCCGCCGACGAACTCGCGGATGGTGCGGCCGCGCGAGATGCGCGCCAGGAAGATGCCCATGAACGGCGACCAGGTCACCGTCCACGCCCAGTAGAAGACGGTCCAGCCGCCCTGCCAGCCCCAGCCGCCCTCCTTGGAGAACTCGGCCATGGCGTCGTTCCAGAAGGACAGGCGCACGACGTCCTGCAGGTAGTAGCCCAGGCTCTCGATCAGCTGCCGCAGCAGGAAGACGGTCTCCCCGGCGAAGAGCACGAAGATCATCAGGGCGACGGCGGTGAGGATGTTGAGGTTGGACAGCCGCTTCACGCCCTTGTCCAGGCCGGCGACGATGGAGGCGGTCGCCACGATCGTCAGGACCGTGATGATGACGACCCGCAGCCACACCGCGTCCTCCAGGCCGGTGAGGGAGCTCAGCCCGGCGCTGATCTGGGAGGTGCCCAGGCCCAGCGAGACCGCCAGGCCGAAGATGGTGCCGAGCACGGCGAAGACGTCGATGACCTTGCCCGGGGTGCCGTGGATCCGCTCCTTGAGCAGGGGGTAGAACGCCGAGGAGAAGCGCAGCGGCAGGCCCTTGCGGTAGACGAAGTAGCCGAACGCCAGCCCGGGGAGGGTGAAGATCGCCCACGTGTGGATGCTCAGGTGGTAGAGCGAGATGCTCATCGCGCTGCGCGCGGCCTCGACCGAGTAGGGCTCGACGTCGGGGAACGGCGGGGCGGCGAAGTGCGACATCGGCTCGGCGACGCCCCAGAACATCAGGACGGTGCCGATGCCGCCGGCGAAGAGCATCGCGAACCACGACAGGTTGCCGTAGGCCGGCCGGTCGTCGTCGGCGCCCAGGCGCAACGACCCGTAGCGGCTGAAGGCGACCCAGATGAGGAAGAGCACCCAGGTGGTCACCCCGAGGATGAAGAACCAGCCGAGGTGGGTCACCACCCAGTCACGCCCCTGGCCGAACACCTCCCCCAGCGGCCCGGGGAAGGCCAGCAGCAGGATGAGGATGGCGATCATCAGGCCGGCGGACCAGAAGAAGATCTGAGGGTTGGTCCGCAGGCCGAGCCTGCGTGCTAGTTCGTCCATGACCAGCAACCCTTGCGCAGGCCCGCCCGTCTGTCCACCCCTCCCCCGGTGCCGACGACGTGGGGAGGGCCGGCCGGGAAGACCTGCTCAGCCCGGGACCCGGTCCCACCCGTCGGGGCCGCCGGAGCCCGCGGCATACTCCTCCATCGGCACCTCGTCGGCGCGCCAGGCGTCGAGCACCGGCTCGACGATGCGCCACATCTGCTCGGCGTTGTCGCCGCGGATCGACAGCAGCGGGTTGCTGTCGAGGATCCCGGCCAGCACCTCGCCGTACGGCTTCATCCGGGGCTGCCCCAGGGGGGTGTGCAGCTGCTTCTGCGTCAGCTCGAAGGGGTCGCCCTCGGCGTTGACCGACATCTCGACGGTGACCGCGCCGGGGCGCAGCTCGAGGATGAGCTTGTCCGGCGCGCCGCAGTCGCGGAGCCCGTCCGGGACGTGGGCGGGGGCGCGGAAGGTCACGGTGATCTGCTTGTTGTCGTCGCCGAGGGCCTTGCCGCTGCGCAGCACGAACGGCACGCCCGCCCACCGCTGGTTGCGCACCTGGACGATCAGCTGGGCCAGGGTCTCGGTGCCCCGCCCGGGGTCGACCCCCTCCTCGGCGGTGTAGTCGGGCACCTCCCGCCCCTCGATGGTGCCGGCGGTGTAGCGGGCCCGGCGCGAGGCCGTCAGCGGGTCGTCGCCCCACAGCGTGGTGGCCCGCAGCACCTGGGCCTTGAGGGAGCGGATCTCCTCGGGGTCCATGCTCGCCGGGGACTCCATGGCGAACATGGCCAGCACCTGCAGCAGGTGGGACTGGGTCATGTCGATGAGCGCACCGGCCTTGTCGTAGTAGCCGGCCCGGCCCTCGAGCGCGAGCGACTCGTCGTAGCAGATGTCGACCCGTTCGATGTGCTCGGCGCTCCACAGCGGCTGGAAGATGCGGTTGGCGAAGCGCAGCCCGAGCAGGTTGAGCACGGTGTTGACGCCGAGGAAGTGGTCGATGCGGAAGATCTGGTCCTCGGGCACGACCTTGGTGGCCTGCTCGTTGAGCTGGACGGCGGTCTCCAGGTCGTGCCCGAACGGCTTCTCCATCGCCAGCCGGGTGCCCTCCGGCAGGTCGATCGCCGCGAGCAGCTCGCACACGCCCACGGTGACCTGCGGCGGGAGCGCGAAGTAGATGACGAGGCCGTCCTCCACACCGTCGACCAGCGCGCGCAGCTGCTCGGGGTCCAGGGCGTCGGTCTGCTCGTAGCGGGCGGCGGCCACGATCCGCTCGACGACCTCCCCGTCCACCTCGGCCTCGGCCAGCGAGTCGCTCACCCGCTGCCTCCACTCGTCCTGGGTCATCTCCGAGCGGTCGGCGCCGAGGACGACGACGTGCCGGTCGGGCTCGATCCGCAGCAGCGAGCCCAGGCCGGGCAGGAGCAGCCGGCGGGTCAGGTCGCCGGAGGCGCCGAGGATGACGAGGGTCGTGGGTGCGTCTGCCATGGCGCACAGTCTGGCATCGCGACGGGAAGGGCGCGCGCGGCGACCGATATCCTCGACGGTGGGATGCACATCGTCATGGCCGGCCAGGGCCAGTTCTTCTGGGAGCGGCACGGCTTCGTCGTGGCCTACCTGTTCCTGTTCATGGTGGGGATGCTGCGGGGGCAGGGGACCTACTGGCTCGCCCGGGTCGTGACCGAGCAGACCCTCCGCCGCACCCGGCCCACCGAGGGGTGGAAGGCCGGGGTGCACCGCTGGCTCAGCGGAGACGGCGTGGCCCGCGGGCGCAGCTCGATCCAGCGCTGGGGGCTGGTGACCATCCCCCTGGCCTACCTGACCGTCGGCTTCCAGACCCTCGTGCTGGCGGCCGCGGGGATGCTGCGCATCGCCTGGCCGGTGTTCACCCTCGTCCAGATACCCGGGGCGCTGGCCTGGGCGGCGATCTACAGCACGATCGGGTTCGCGCTGTGGGGCGCGACGATCGCCGCGCTGGCCGGGGAGCCGCTGGCCCTGGCGGCCCTGGTCGCGACAGTCGTCGTCGTCGGGACGACGCTGGCGGTGCGGCGGCGTCGGCGCAACGGGGCGGCGGCCGCGGCGGCCAAACGAGGTGCGCCGCTGCCGTGACGCAGCGGTCGTCCTGCCCTCACCCCACCCAGGTCGGCGCGGCCCAGGCCAGCGAGTGGCCGGTCCGCTCCAGCAGCCCCTCGTCGGTGGACCAGACGTCGACCGACCCCTCCCGCTCGGCGGCCACGAGCAGCAGGTCGCCCTCGTGGCCGGGGACCCAGCCGATGAACCGCGGCCAGTGGCCCGTGACGACCTGCTGGCGCAGCTCGAGCAGCCCCTCGTCGTCGACCGCGTAGACCGAGACGGTGTCGGTGCCCCGGGTCGAGACGTAGACGTGCCGCCCGTCCGGCGACACCACGACGCCGCCGGTGGTCGTCTCCCCCGGGCCGGGGCCCTCGGGCGCGGTCGTGACGGTCTGCACGACGCGCCAGCCGACGCCCCCGGCGGCACCGGTGCCGTCCGCAGCGCCGCCGTCCTCCCGCCGGACCACGTGCACCGTCTGGTCCAGCTCGCCGACGACCCACAGCAGGTCGTCCCGGCCGGGTGCCAGGGCCAGGTGGCGCGGCCCGCTCCCGGCCGGCAGCACGACCTGCCCCACCTGCCGCAGCGCCCCGTCCTCGACCCGCAGCTCCGCGACCCGGTCGGCCCCCAGGTCGCACACGAGCAGCCGGTCCTCCCCGAGGAAGACGGCCTGGTGGGCGTGCGAGGAGTCCTGCCGCTCGTGCGGCCCGTCACCCTCCAGCTGGAGCTGGTCGACCAGCTCCAGCTCCGCGCCCGCCGCGACCAGCCCCACGCTCCCGCTGACGTAGTTGCTCGCCACGAGCCACCGGCCGTCGGGCGAGAGCGCCAGGTGGGCCGGCCCCATCCCGCCGCTGTCCGCCGACGAGACCACGCCCTCCTCGGGGTGCACCCGGACCACGGCCCCCCCGTCGGCCTCGCTGACGGCATACCCCTCCTCGGTGCCGGGGAGACGCACGAGCCAGGAGGGCGCGGGCGGGCCCGGGAGGGCGACGGCGTCCCCGAACCCCGTGGTGGGGTCGTAGTCGACCCGTCCCCAGCCCGACCGGTCCTGCGGCTGGTCCTGCGTGTATCCACCCAGGTGGAGGGTCATCGCGGCTCCTTCTGCTCGGGTCGGGTCACCCCATCGTGGCAGGACGCCCGTGCCGGTGCACGAGCAGGGAGATCCCCAGCACGAGCAGCCCGGCGACCGACAGCCCGGCCCCGACGAGCGAGGGCGCGCGGTAGCCCCAGCCCCCCGCGATGACCAGGCCGCCCACCCACGCGCCGAGGGCGTTGGCGAGGTTGAGCGAGGAGTGGTTCATGGCGGCGCCGAGGGTCCGCGCCGAGCCCGCGACGGCCATGAGCCGCAGCTGGAGCGCGACCACCCACGCCGAGCCGGACATGCCGACGACCGCGAGCGTCAGCAGCGCGGGGACCAGCCAGCGGGAGGTCTGCCAGAACGCCAGCAGGGAGACCGCCGAGCCCAGCCCCATGATGACCAGGGTGCGCAGCACCGACCAGTCGGACAGCCGCCCGCCGAGCCAGGTCCCCAGCAGCGACACCGCGCCGTGGACGAGGAGGAAGACCGGCACCCACCGCTGGTCCAGGCCGGTGACCTCGGTGACGGTGGGCGCGATGTAGGAGTACATCGCGAACATGCCGCCGAATCCGATCGCCCCGACGAGCAGCGACAGCCAGAACTGCAGGTTGCCGAACGCCGCGAGCTCGGTGCGGAAGGACTGCTCCGGCCGGCCGGGGGTCCACGGCACCCACACCCGCACGAGGTATGCCGTGAGCGCGCCGAGCGCGGCGACCGCCCAGTAGGTGGCGCGCCAGCCGAGCTCCTGCCCGGCCAGGGTGCCCAGCGGCACCCCGAGCACCATGGCGATGGGGATGCCGAGCATGACCGTGCCCACGGCGCGGCCGCCCTGACCGGGCGGGGCCAGCGCGACGGCGACGAGGGCGGCCAGGCCGAAGAAGCCCCCGTGCGGCAGGCCGGCGAGGAACCGGGCGACGATGAGCAGCTCGTAGGTCGGGGCGAGCGCGGTGAGCGCGTTGCCGACGGTGAAGACGAGCATGAGGACGACGAGGACCGCCCGCCGGGGCAGCCTGGCGGCGCCGAGCGCGATGAGCGGGGAGCCGACGACCACGCCGAGGGCGTAGGCGGAGATGGTGTGCCCGGCCATGGGGATGCTGACCCCGGCGCCCTCGGCGATCTGCGGGAGCAGCCCCATCGTGACGAACTCGGTGATGCCGATGCCGACGCCGCCGGTGACGAGCGCCAGGAAGGCCAGCGCCCGGGCACGGGCGTCGGGTGCGGGCACGGTCAAGGGACCCCTTCCGGGGGGAGCACGACGACGGGGACGTCCCGAGCGGGACGCCTCCAGGGTACGCGGCCCTCGGCGTCGTGCCGTGCGGTCTCAGCCCTCGACGGCCTCGGCGATGGCCACGAAGTTGGCCTTGCGGTGCCCGTCGTAGCGTTCGCCCAGCGAGTCGTCGCAGGTGATGAGCGCGATGCGGGCCACGTCGTCCTGGTCCCCCCAGACGTCGACGTTGGTCTGCAGGCCCTCCTTGGAAACCTGCGTGGTGTCCGTGATGACGAACTCGCGGACGTCGCCGTCGGCATACCCCACCTGCACGACGTCGCCCTCCTCGACCTCCCCCAGGTCGTAGAAGACGTCCGGCTCGTCGTGGTAGATCATGTGCGCCGCGACGACGGCGGTGCCGACCTGGCCGGGGACGACGCGGCCGGTGCCGGTGTACCAGATCATGTCCCCCTGGTCGGGGTTGATCGTGCCCTGGGCGGTCAGGCCCTCGGGCTTGATCGGCTCCTGGTCGAGACCGGCCTCGCCCAGGCTCACCCACGCCGGTGCGTCCGGCCCCTCGGCGGTGACCTGACCCGAGGCCCCCTCCAGCGCCCCCACCGCCTGCACCGTCAGCGTGCTCAGGCCGAGCGTGCTGACGAGCAGGGCGGTGGGGACGAGGAAGGAGGGGCCTCGGGTCATGGCGTCACCGTGGGGGTATGCGGTCGTGCCGGCGGGTGCGGACGGGTGCGGCTCAGTGCTCGCCGGTCCGGCGACGCATCGCCCAGCCCGCGGCGCCGGCGCCACCCAGGAGGAGGGCGGCTCCGCCCATCAGGCCCATGTTCGGGCCGGACGGGGTGGCGGGGCCGTCGGTCTCGACGGGAGGACCGGTCGGCTTGTCGTCCTTGTCGTCGTCCTTGTCCTTGTCGTCACCGTCGTCGGTGGGGTCCTCGGTCTCGGTCGGCTCGTCGGTCTCGTCGCCGTCGCCCGGGGTCACGCCGTCGTCGTCGTCATCGTCGTCGTCAGCGGCCGTGGCCTGGCAGATGTAGGCGTGGGTGATGTTGCCCTCGGAGTTCCCGGGCACCTCACCCTCGAAGACGTAGTCGCCATAGCCCGACCACGCCTTGACGTCGTAGTCGTTGGCGACCTTGATCACCACACCGATCCAGTCGTTGCCGTCCTCGAGGTACGTGCCCCACGTGTCCTCCGCGACGTTGAGGGTCAGGACCCCCGGATCGCCGCTGACGACCGACTCCTCGCACGACACGTTCTCGTAGCCCTGCCCCGCGAAGTAGTCCTCCCAGTGGGACTCCTGCGGCTGGCCATCGATGGCGGAGGCGCCGGCTGCTCCGGCGAAGAGGACGGCGGCGGCGCCTGCACCGGCCGCCAGCCCTCGGAGGGTCCTGGTGCTCATGACGGTTCCTTTCCACGGCGACGCGTGGGCGGGCCCCACTCGTCCTGCTGCTGAATCCCTTCCGTCACACGAGTCACAAACGACACTCATGTAACTTCAGGCGCACAGGCACCATAGCGAGCAGGGTCGCGCTACGCACGTCCCGTGTCCGGCGTGTCGTCGCCGGAGGATCCCGGATCCTTCTCCGTCGGCTCGGGGTCGTCGTCACCGGGACGCTCGGCCAGCTCCCGGACCCGGTGGGGCGCACCGCCACGGGCCTGCACCAGGGCGACCAGGGCCACCCCGGTCTGCGGCACCGTCGTCTCCGCGGTGACGACCCGGGCGACGCCGTCCTCCACGACGAACATCAGCACGGCGTCGGGCTCCCGCTCGAGGAACACGTCGAGCGGGTGCTGCTCGGTGAGCTTGGTCTGGCGCACCTCCATCCCGTTCGCGATGCGGTCCTCCAGCTCGGGCGAGGACAGCGGCGGGGAGAACGCCACGTTGGTGCTCAGCTTGCTGGCCGTCCTCCGCTTGGCCTGCGACGACCCCTGCTTCTCGGCCGGCCTGTCCTTCGACCGTCGACCGCCGGCACGCCGCCCCGGGGACCGCCCGTTGCCGTGGCCCCGCTCCCCGTGCCGGCGCGCCTCCTTGTCCTGCTGCTTCTGCGCCTGGGCCAGCTGCTTCTCCCGGGGCGTGCTCCCCTCCGGCAGGGGGTCCGCCTGCCGGCGCACGGTGAACGTGCGCTGCGAGCCGAGGGTGTGGGCGAACTCCCGGGCGGCGGTGGAGTTGGTCTCGTCGTCGAAGGTCGCGGCGACCAGGGAGCCGATGCCGGCCAGCTCCATGTCCTCCACCGCGTACTCCGAGAGGATGTGGGTGCGCTCGACCCGCAGGCCGGACAGCCGCGCCTGCATGACCTCGGCCATCGACAGCGAGACCAGCAGAGTGGGCACCTTGAGCTTCTCCAGGACGGCGGCCGACTGCCGGGCCCAGGTGGGTGCCCCGGCGAAGAGGACCCCGTGCGGCGTCGTCGTCGCCAGGCCCAGGCGCTCGGCCAGCCGGCCCACGCCCAGCCCGTAGACGGCCACGGTGATGACGATCGTCATGAAGACGAGCGGGACCAGGTCGGCCGCGGCGACGACCAGGGCGTCCAGCCGCTCGGCCTCCGCCTCCAGCCGGAGCACCTCGGTCGGGTCCAGGCCGCCCTCGCGGCTGGCGACCACGGCCTCCTCGGCGGCGTGCTCCAGCTCGAGGGCGAAGATGCTCGTCACCGCCGCGGCGACGATGCCCCGCGGCGCCATGAACGACAGCAGCGTGCGCTCCTCCCGGGTGGCCGAGGTGCCGGCCAGCCCGAGCCAGATCGAGGCAGGTCGCACGACGAGGATGAGGATCGTCACGAAGACCAGGGCGGTCGGCAGCACGCCCAGCACCTCGGCGGGCGTCAGCCGGCCGGCGAGCAGGACGAAGAGGGTGCCGACGATGAGCACCTGCAGGTGCTCCTTGAACTCCCGGACGTGGTCCAGCCGAAGATCCGGCCGGTTGGCCAGGAAGATGCCGAGCATCGTCACCGTGAGCAGCCCGCTCTCGGTCTGCACCTCGTTGGAGATGACGAGGGCGGCGACCGACGCGGCCAGGAACACGGTGCCCTCGAGGAAGTCGGGGATCCAGTGGCGGCGCAGCGCCACCTCCAGCGCCACCCCCAGCACGACGGTGATGACGGTCGCGACGAGGATCGTGCGCCCCAGCGTGAGCAGCGCGGTCCCGACTGCCGGCTCGGGACCGCTGAGGATGACCGCCTGGAAAACGAGCACGGCCAGGATCGCCCCGATGGGGTCGACGATGATCCCCTCCCAGCGCAGCATCGAGGAGACCCGCCGGGTGGGGCGCAGCTGCCGGACGATCGGGGCGATGACGGTCGGGCCGGTGACCACGAGCAGGGCACCGATGAGCAGCGCCAGCTGCCAGCCCACGCCCACGACGACCCCCGCCGCCGTGATGAGGAGCCAGGCCAGCAGGACCGTCACCGTGCACAGCCGCAGGACGGCCTGGCTCAGCCCGCGCAGCTCGCGGAAGCGCAGCGACAACGACCCCTCGAAGAGGATGACGCCGACGGCGATGTTCACCCCGGCGAACAGCAGGTCGCGGCCCAGCACCGACTCGGGCGGGACGACCTGGCCGAGCGCGAAGCCGCCCACCAGCAGCAGGAGGATGGAGGGGACCTTCAGCTTGTAGGCGATCAGCTGGAAGGCCGAGGCCAGGCCGAGCACCAGGGCCAGGTAGGGGGCGACAGACACGGGTGCCAGTGTGCTGCATGGCCGCGCTGCCGCGCACGCGTCCGACGCGCCGACCCGCTCCCGCCGGCCCGTGCCCTCCGCCGGCCGGGCTCAGCCGGCCGGGTCGTCGAGGTCGTCGAGGTCGTCGAGGACCTCGAGCAGCCCCACGGACAGCAGGGTCGCGACCACCTGCGCCGTGGTGCCGAGCGTGTCCCCCTCCGGCGGCGGGCCGAACTCCTCGGCCAGCACCTCCGCCAGCTCCGCGACGCCCAGGCCGTCCCGGGCCCTGGCGCGCACGAGCGTCCCGAGCACCGACACCCGCCGGACCTGGCCGTCGAGCAGGACGAGCGACTCGCCGTCGCGGTGCAGCTCGTCGTGGGCGGGCACGGTCCGCACCACGGTGCGCGCGGGCGGCATACCCTCCTGGGCCGGGCCGCTCACCACGGCGACCTCCGGGCGCAGATCTCGGCGGCGAGCGGCTCCAGCCCCTCGACCTCGGCGTAGGTCGCGCGCACCGCCCCGCCCGTACGCTCGAGGACGTCCGCGAGCCACCGGAGCGGCCCGTCGGTGCGCATGAACCCCGACGACTCGGGGGTCAGGGCGACGACGGCGTCGAGGGTGTCGAGCGGTTCGAGCCCGACCGGCCCCCGGTGCCCGGGGTCGCGCCGCAGGACCACGATCCCGGCGACCCAGGGGTCGGCGGCCGGCGCGCGCAGCCCGACCAGGCCGGGCGCCTGCTCGTCCTTGACCCCCGCCCAGTCCGGACGGCGCGTGGACAACGGCTTGAGGTATGCCGTCACGCCCCCGTCGCGGCGGATGCCGACCGTCTCGTCGCTGACGTAGGTGCGGACCGGCCCCAGGGTGCGGCACAGGGTCGTCTTGCCGGTGTTGCCCGGGGCGACGAAGACCGCCGTGGCCCCCGTGGCCGGGTCGGCCAGGCCGGCGGCGTGCAGCATGAGCAGGTCGCCGGTGCGTGCGGTGATGACGGCGTGGGTGACCGCCTGGGTCAGGTGCTGCAGCAGCCGGCGGGGGTCGCTGTCGGCGACGGTGCCCCCGCCCCGGGTCCACGGCGGGGCCTGGTCCCCGGGGGCGAGGCGGTGCGCCCGGACGACGACGGGGTCGGTGCCGACGGACGGTCCGCTCGCCCCGGCGGGCGGGGGGGCGTGGGGCGTGCGCTCCGGGCGGAGCGCCAGGTGCCAGCGTTCCCGCAGCTGTGCGGCCAGGTCGGCGGCGTCGTGCCCGGTGACGTGGAGGTCGACGTCCGTGCCCAGCGCGTGCAGGCCGACGACGTGCCCGGGCCGCTCGGGCACGACGTCCTGCTGCGTGACGTCCGGGCTGCCCTCCACGGGCCCAGCGTAGGCGAGCGCCCGGGGCTACCCTCGCCGTGTGGACGTGCCCGCCGACCCCGACGAGGCGCTGGCGCACGCCGTGCAGGCGCTGTATGCGGTGCCCGCCGCCGAGTTCGTCGCGACCCGCACGGCCCTGGCCAAGGAGCTGCGCGGCGCCCGGCACCGGGACGCCGCCAAGGAGCTCACCGGGATGCGCAAGCCGAGCGTCTCGGCCGCGGCGGTCAACGCGCTCGTGCGCGCCGAGGACCCGGTCGTGGACCGTCTCGTCGAGCTGGGCGGCGCGATGCGGCAGGCGACCTCCGCCCTGGACGGCCGGGCGCTCGCCGCGCTACGGACCGACCGGGACGAGCTGCTGCGCGACTGGGTGCGGGCGGCCGCGGAGCACGCCGGAGGGTCGTTGACGCCGTCGGTCGAGGCGGAGGTACGGGACACCGCGGTGGCCGCCCTCGCCGACGCCGACGCGACTCAGGTGGTCACGAGCGGCTCCCTCACGCGGGCGCTGTCCTACAGCGGGTTCGGCGAGGTGGACCTGGCCGACGCGGTCGCCCGGACGAGCACCGGCGTGGTGCTGACGCGGATCGAGGGCGGCCGGGGCGACGGGGAGGTCGGCGAGGACGGGGCAGCGGAGCTCGAGGAGGGCGACGACGAGCCTGAGGAGGAGGACGAGCTCGAGGGTGACGGCGACGAGGACGACGAACTGCAGGATGAGGACGAGCTCGAGGGTGAGGACGCCGAGGACGAGCCGGGGGGCGAGGAGGAGCTGGACGACGAGGAGGACGACGAGCTCGAGGACGAGGAGGACGACCACCTCGACGTCGACGACCTCGAGATGGAGCTGGACGAGGCCGAGAAGGTCGTGGCGGCCGCCCGCGCCGAGCGCCGCCGCCGGGTCCGGGCCGAGACCGACGCCGCCGACCGGGTCGAGGAGGCCGCCGCGGAGGTCTCCCGGGCCGAGGAGGTGCTCCGTTCGGCCCAGGAGCAGCTCAGCACGGCGCAGCGGGCCCTCGACGAGGCACAGACCCTGCTGACGACCGCCCAGGACGACCGGGCCGACGCCGAAGAGACCCTGCGTGCGGCCAGGGAGCGCCGCGACGAGGCGAGGGTCGCCCTCGAGGAGGCCGAGGACGCCTGAGACGGGCGAGACCCCCCGAAAGACGGCGAGACACCGGATATTTGGGGGGTCTCACCGTCGTTCGGGGGGTCCGCCGGTCGAGACCACACCGCGGCTCCGTCGCGTCGCCTCGGTGGACGCCTGGGTGATGTATGCCGGTCCGGCCCGGGCGTGCTTGCAGCCTCGGTTCTCGTCCGACGGGTTGGAGCCCCCCCGAGGGCCACAACCGGTCAGACGAACACGAACCCCGGGAGGCCTGCTCGGCCCGTCTCGGCACCTCGGCACCTCGCCGTCTCGCAGGACGACCTCGCCGGCCCCCTCACCCGGCGGCCGGCCGCCCCGGCGACCGCCCGCAGCAGCCCCCTGCGTCAGCGGCCGGAGCGGTCGTCCACCAGCTGCACGAGCCTCCAGGCCAGCGGCAGGGCCGCGGCGGCCATCCCGGCCTTGATGAGGCCGGGCAGGATGAACGGGGTGATGCCGTAGGCCGCGACCGTCGACAGGTCGCTCAGGCCGAGGACGCCCGCCAGGTAGGGCACGCCCACGAGGAACGGGGCCACCGTCGCGGCGCAGAAGCCGACCATCGCCAGCAGCGGACGACGGTCCCAGGCCCGCTCCGCGCACCAGCCCGCGACGGCCGCGGCCAGGACGAACCCGACGAGGTATCCGAACGTCGGCGAGAGCACCATCGCCGGACCGCCACGTCCCTCGGCGAACCAGGGCACCCCGGCCAGCCCCATGACCAGGTAGGTCGTCAGCGCGGCCGCGCCCCGACGCATCCCCAGCGCGGCGCCGACGAGCATGACGGCCAGCGTCTGGCCGGTGATCGGCACCGGCCACATCGGCACGGTCAGCTGGGCGAGCACGCCGACGACGGCGGCGCCGGCCCCGACGAGGGCGACGTCCGTCAGGGCGGAGCTGCGCGGCAGCAGGCGGTCGGCGAGGACTGCGGCACCCGGGCGGGTGCTCACGGCGGCGGTCGTCACGAGGGTTCCTCCGAAGGCGGTGGCGGCGGGTCGGCCCGTGCGGACGGGGCCGGTCCGGCCCGGTCGGGCGCGGTCTGGCGGACAGACTGCCACAGGCCGCCCGTGACCCGCCGGTAGCCCACGGCACGCCGGTCGCGGGGGAGGCCGCGCACGGCATACCCTGGGAGGTGCATCGACGCCGGTCGCCCGCCAGGGTGGTCGGCGTCTCCCGTCCCAGCCCCCGACCCCGCGCCCGACCGGCGCCGAGGATGGACCCCCATGAAGATCGCCCTGCTGACCGCCGGTGGAGACTGCCCGGGCCTGAACGCCGTGATCCGGGGGGTCGTGCTCAAGGGCGACCGCATCTACGACCACGAGTTCGTCGGGGTCAAGGACGGCTTCCGCGGCCTGGTCGAGGACGACATCGTCCCGCTGCCCCGCCAGCGCGTACGCGGCCTGTCCAAGGTCGGCGGCACGATCCTGGGGACCTCCCGCGTCAGCCCGCTCACCAACGGCGGCACCGCCCGGGTCAAGGAGGTCATGGACAAGCACGAGATCGACGCGCTCATCGCCATCGGCGGCGAGGGCACGCTCACCGTGGCGCGGATGTTCCACGACGACGGCATCAACGTCGTCGGCGTGCCCAAGACGATCGACAACGACCTGTCCGCCACCGACCGCACGTTCGGCTTCGACACCGCCGTGTCCGTGGCGACCGAGTCGATCGACCGCCTGCGCACCACCGGCGAGGCGCACAGCCGCTGCATGGTCGTGGAGGTCATGGGCCGGCACGTCGGCTGGATCGCCCTGCACGCCGGCATGGCCTCCGGCGCCCACGTCATCCTCATCCCCGAGGTCCCGGTCAGCCCCGAGCAGCTGTGCGAGTGGGTGCAGCACGCCCACGACCGCGGCCGGGCGCCGACCGTCGTCGTCGCCGAGGGCTTCACCTTCGCGGGGCAGGCGCAGGTCGAGAGCGACCAGAGGGACAGCTTCGGGCGGCCGC
The DNA here is from genome assembly GCF_006519705.1 of Ornithinimicrobium kibberense. Taxonomy (NCBI): domain Bacteria; kingdom Bacillati; phylum Actinomycetota; class Actinomycetes; order Micrococcales; family Ornithinimicrobiaceae; genus Ornithinimicrobium; species Ornithinimicrobium kibberense. Next base: position 139,563 of record NZ_VFXM01000006.1, on the reverse strand, counting down.
TGCTCGGCGGCGTCGGCGACCAGGTCACCCGCCTCATCGAGGAGCGCACCGGGATCGAGACCCGCAACACCACGCTCGGCCACCTGCAGCGGGGGGGCGTGCCCAGCTCCTACGACCGGGTGCTGGCGACCCGGTTCGGCACCGCCGCCGTCGACGCGGTGAGCAACAAGCTGTGGGGGACGATGGTGGCCCTCCAGGGCATCGACATCGCCAACGTCAACCTCAGCGACGCCACCAGCCACCTCAAGACGGTCCCCCGCGACCAGTGGGACGAGGCCGCGATCCTCTTCGGGTGAGGGGTATGCCGTGCGCGCCCGGGGTGCGCGCCGCCGCGGTGCGGGGCGTGCGGCGCCGCGTGCGGCCGTAGGCTGGTCGGCATGAACCTGGTCGACGAGGGACGCGCGCTGCTGGACGACCTGGTGGCGCTGCGCCGCGCCCTGCACCGCGACCCGGAGGTCGGCCTGGACCTGCCCCGCACCCAGCAGCGGGTGCTCGAGGCGCTGGAGGGGCTGCCGCTGGAGATCACGACCGGGCAGGCCACGACCTCCGTCGTCGCGGTGCTGCGCGGCGCCCGGCCGGGGCCGACCGTGCTGCTGCGCGGCGACATGGACGGCCTGCCGGTCACCGAGAACACCGGTCTGGACTTCGCCTCGACCACCGGCACGATGCACGCCTGCGGCCACGACCTGCACACGGCCGGGCTCGTGGGCGCCGCACGGCTGCTCAGCGCCCACCGCGACGAGCTCGCCGGGTCGGTGCTCTTCATGTTCCAGCCCGGCGAGGAGGGGTACGGCGGGGCCAAGGTCATGCTTGACGAGGGGCTGCTGGAGGCGAGCGGCGAGACGCCGGTGGCCGCCTACGCCATCCACGTCTCGCCCGGCCCGCGCGGCGTCTTCTGGCACCACTCCGGCCCCGTCATGGCCGGGTCGAACGTCCTGGAGATCACCGTCCACGGCCGGGGCGGCCACGGCTCCCAGCCGCACCGGGCGGCCGACCCGGTCGCCGCGCTCATGGCGGTCGGCACCGCCCTGCAGACGATGGTCACCCGGCGGTTCGACGTGCACGACCCGGTCGTGCTCTCGGTGACCCGGCTGCGCGCCGGCGAGGCGGTCAACGTCATCCCGGCCTCGGCCTCCCTGGGGGCGACCGTGCGCACCCTCTCAGACGGCAACGTCGACGCGGTCCGCGCCGAGGCGACCCGGGTGGCCGACGGCGTCGCGGCCGCCCACGGGTGCACCGCCGAGGTGTCCCTGCAGGTGCAGTACCCCGTCACCGTCAACGACCACGACGAGACCGCCTGGGTGGCCGGGCAGCTGGCCGACACCTTCGGGCCGGACCGCGTGGAGGAGCGGCCCTCCCCCCACATGGGCTCGGAGGACTTCAGCTTCGTCCTGGCGCAGGTCCCGGGCACCTTCTTCTTCCTCCAGTGCAGCCCGCCGGAGGTCGACCCGGCCACCGCGCCCTACAACCACTCCGCCGAGGTGCTCTTCGACGACTCCCTCCTGGGCGACCAGGCCGCGGCCCTGGCGACCCTGGCGCTGCACCGGCTGTCGCGCGAGGAGCAGGGATGACGCAGCCCGGCACGCTGCCGACCGCGGCCGACGTCGACGCGGCGGCCGGGCGGATCGCCGGCAAGGTCTCCCGCACCCCCCTGCAGCGCAGCGAGCGGCTCTCGGAGGCCACCGGCGCGGCCGTGTGGCTCAAGCGGGAGGACCTGCAGCCGGTCCGCTCCTACAAGGGGCGCGGCGCGGCCAACCTCATCGGGCAGCTGGACAGCGAGCAGATCTGGGCGGGGGTGGTGTGCGCCAGCGCCGGCAACCACGCCCAGGGCGTGGCGCACGCCTGCGCGACGCTGGGGGTCAGCGCCCGCATCTACCTGCCGGCCAACACCCCCCGGCAGAAGCGTGAGCGGGTCGCGGCCCTCGGCGGCGACTGGGTCGAGGTCGTCGTCGGCGGTCAGACCTACGACGAGGCCGCGGCGGCCGCGCTCGCCGACGTGGAGCGCACCGGGGCCACCCTCATCCCGGCCTTCGACCACCCGCACACGATCGCCGGCCAGGGCACGATCGCCCGGGAGGTCGTGGAGGACCTGCCCGCCGCCCCCGACGTGCTCGTCGTGCCGGTCGGCGGCGGCGGTCTGCTCGCCGGGTGCCTGACCTGGCTCTCCGAGCGCCACCCCGACGTCCGGGTCGTCGGCGTCGAGCCGGCCGGGGCGGCCAGCATGATCGCCGCCACCTGGGCGGGCGGCCCCACCACGCTGCCGGAGATCGACCGGTTCGTCGACGGCGCCGCCGTCGCCCGCGCCGGCGACTGGACCTACCAGGTCGTGGCACGGCATACCCCCGAGCTGGTGTCGGTCCCCGAAGGCGCGATCTGCACCGAGATGATCGCGCTCTACCAGACCGAGGGGATCATCGCCGAGCCCGCCGGGGCGCTGGCGGCCGCCGCGCTCGACCAGCTCGACCTGGCGCCCGGGCAGCAGGTGGTCGTCGTGGTCTCGGGGGGCAACAACGACCTGCTGCGCTACGGCGAGGTGATGGAGCGCTCGCTCATCCACGAGGGGCTCAAGCACTACTTCCTCGTCGACTTCCCGCAGGAGCCGGGGATGCTGCGGCAGTTCCTCGACGAGGTCCTCGGGCCGGACGACGACATCGCGCTGTTCGAGTACGTCAAGCGCAACAACCGGGAGACCGGCCCCGCGCTGGTGGGCATCGAGCTGGGGTCGCGGGCGGACCTCGCCCCCCTGCTGGAGCGGATGGCGGCCAGCTCGATGGACGTCGAGCCGATCCCGGCCGACAGTCCGCTGTTCCGCTTCATCCTGTGAGGGCCGGCCGGGCCCTCGTCGACCTCAGCCCGCTGCGGGTCGGCGACTACCGGCGGGTGTGGGCCAACGGCCTGCTCGCCGGGCTGGGCATCCAGGTGGCCACCGTCGCCGTGCTCTTCCAGGTCTGGGACCTGACCCGCAACCCGTTCTGGGTGGGGGCCATCGGCCTCGTGCAGGCGGTGCCGCTGATCCTCTTCGGGCTGGTCGGGGGGCCGCTGGCCGACGTGCTCGACCGGCGCCGGGTGGCGCTGTGGTCGACGGGAGGGCAGTCGCTGGCGGGACTGGCGCTGGCCGGCCAGCTGGTCCTGGGGACCTATCCGCTGCCCGTGCTGCTCGGGCTGGTCGGGGTGCAGTCTGCGTTCAGCGCGATCGGGGCGCCGTCGCGGCGGACGTTCGTCGTCCGGCTGCTGCCGCGGACCCTGGTGCCGGCCGGCATCGCGCTGCTCATGCTGACCTTCCAGGCCTCGATGCTCGTCGGGCCGGCGTTGGGCGGGCTGATCCTCGGGGCCACGTCGGCCGGCGTGTGCTTCCTCTTCAACGGGGTCGCGCTGGGCGTGGCCTGGTGGGCGATCCGGGGGCTGCCGCCGCTGCCGCCCCGCCCGGCACGAGAGCGGTCGGGGCCCGTGGCGGAGCAGCCGGCCGAGGCCCCTGCGGGCGAGGCGTCCGGGACCGGGGCCCCAGGGGACGCCGGGACACCTGAGCGGACGGCGGCGAGGGTGTGGCGGCGCACCCGCCGAGGGCTGGAGCTGCTGGCCGACGGGATCGGCACGGTGCGGCACGACCCGGTGCTGCGGGGGTCGTTCCTGCTCGACCTGGCCGCGACGCTGCTCGCATTCCCGGTCGCGCTCTTCCCGATGGTCAACCAGGAGCTCTTCGACGGCGACCCGCGCACGCTGGGGCTGTTCATGTCGGCGGTGGCCGTCGGCGGCATGTCGGCCGGCGCTACGTCGGGGCTGATCACCCGGGCCGACCGGCTGGGACGCATCCAGGTCGGCGCGGTCGCCGCCTGGGGCGTGGCCCTGCTGGGCTTCGGGGCGGCCGCCTGGAGCGGTCAGGCCTGGCTCGTCCTGGGGTTCCTGGCCGTGGCCGGTGCCGCGGACACCGTCTCGGTCACCTCGCGGGCCGCGATGGTCCAGCTCGCCACGCCGGACCAGCAGCTCGGTCGGGTGTCCGCGGTCGAGCACGTCATCGGGCTCGCCGGGCCGGACGTCGGCAACGCCCGCGCCGGGGCGGTCGCCGGGCTGACCACCCCGGCGGTCACGGCCGTCCTCGGCGCGGTGACCTGCCTGGCCGTCGCCGGCTGGGTGGCCGCGACCCACCGGGAGGTGGCCGCCTTCCGGGTCAGCGGGCGGTGACCTGGAGGTCCCGGCTCCGCTGAGGGCGGGCGGGGTCGGCGTGTCGTGCACGTTCTGGCTGTCCGGCCGCCTGTCATGCGCGTCCCGGCTGCCCGGCCCGGCGTGTCGTGCACATCCTGGCTCTCCGGCCCGGCGTGTCGTGCACTGTGCCGTGGCGCTGCGGCGTGTCGCGTGCTGGGACACAGATCCTGCAGCACGCATCCCGCAACAACCGACGAGCCGGCCAGCAGGCACGGTCAGCCATCGACCCGGCCACGCTGGCCAGCCGGTCGGCCCGACGAGCCGGCCGGGCCAGCCCGCCGAGCCAGACCGGTGAACCCCGTCAGCCGCTGACGGCCACCGGCTCCTGGTCGTCCGCCCGGTCGGCCCGCCCGGCATGCTCGGCCTGACCGACGGGGTCGACCTTGCGCGGCCACCAGAACGTCGGGCCCAGGACGCGGACGATCGCCGGCACGAGGACGGTCCGCACGACGAGCGTGTCCATCAGCACCCCGATGCAGATGACCACGCCGATCTGGGCGAGCACCACCAGCGGCAGGACGCCTAGGACCGCGAAGACCGCCGCGAGCAGGATGCCGGCGCTGGTGATCACGCCACCGGTCGCGCCCAGCGCCCGCAGCACCCCCTCGCGGGTCCCGTGGACCTTGGCCTCCTCGAGCGTCCTCGTGATGAGGAAGATGTTGTAGTCCACGCCCAGCGCCACGAGGAACAGGAACGCCAGCAACGGCATGCTCGCGTCGATCGCGCTGAACCCGAAGATCCCGGTGAACAGCCACCACGAGACCCCCAGCGCGGCCGCGAAGGTGGCGACCACGCTGGTCACGAGGATGATCGGCGCCAGCACCGAGCGCAGCAGCCCCATGAGGGCGCCGAGCACGAGGACGAGGATCAGCGGCATGACGACCCAGCGGTCCCGGACGTTGCCGGCGCTCTCGTCGGCGGAGGTCGCGGCACCGCCCGTCACGTAGGTCCCGCCCTCCCCCTCGAGCTCGGCCCGCACATCGGCGACCGTGTCCGCCGAGGCGTCGCTGCCCGGGTCGGCCTCGAGGACCACCTGGACCTGGCCGATCCCCTCGACCGGTTCGACGGCCGTCGCCGAGGTCACGCCGTCGACGTCCCCGACCCGCCCGGCGAGCTCCTCCACCACGGCGGGGTCGTCGGTCCGGGTGACCACGAGCACCGGGTCGGACGTCCCGGCCGGGAAGGACTCGGCCAGCCGCTCCGAGGCGGTGATCGCCTCCGGCGTCTCGAGGAACTGGTCCTCCGGCGGCAGCCCGCTGACGGTCTGGGTCAGGCCGAAGGCCATCGCCGCCAGCACGCCCAGGGTCGCCAGGATGGACACGCCGGGGGCCCTCGCGACGGTGTCGCCGATGCGCCGCCACAAGGACCGGGACTCGCTGAGCACCTGCTGGCCCTCGCGCGGCACCTGCGGCCAGAAGATCCACCGGCCGAAGACGACCAGCGCACCCGGCAGCAGCACCAGCACGCCCAGCGCCGCGACGACGACACCGACGGCCGAGGCGAGCCCCAGCCCGCGCGTGCTGGGGAAGACCGACAGCAGCAGGCTCAGCACGCCCACGACGACGGTGCTGGCGCTGGCGATGACCGCCTCCGAGGCCCGTCGCAGGGCGACGGCCATGGCCTCGTGCCGGTCGTGGTGGCGGCGCAGCTCGTCGCGGTAGCGGGAGATGAGCAGCAGCGCGTAGTTGGTGCCGGCACCGAAGACGAGCACCGACAGGATGCCGATCGTCGACTCGTCCCACGGCACCCCGGTCACGTCGAGCACCCGGGTCGCGACGGTGGCGGCGACCTGGTCGGCCACGCCGACGACGACGAGCGGGACGATCCACAGGATGGGGCTGCGGTAGGTGACGATGAGCAGCAGCGCGACCACCGACGCGGTGACGGCCAGCAGGGTGACGTTGGCGCCGTCGAACACCGAGGCCAGGTCGGCCTGGATCGCCGCGGGACCGGTCACCTGGGCGGTCACCCCCTCCGGCACGGCCTCGTCGAGGTCGGCCCGCAGGTCGGTCACGACCTCCTGCGCCACGCTCGCCGAGGGTGCCTCCAGGGTGAGCACGCTGAGTGCGGCGGTGCCGTCCTCGGACGGGATGACGGGTATGCCGCCCTCCGTCACCCCGGGCGGGGGTCCGCCGGCACCCTCGTCCCCGGCGTCGGCCCCGGGCGGCGGCCCTGCCTGCTCACCATCGGTGGCCTCCGCCGGTGGGCCGGACTCACCGACCTCCCCTTCCGCAGGACCGCCGGGCGCGGCGGCCGGCTCGCCCTCACCGGTGTCGTAGGTCTGCCCCACCGACGCCATGACCTCGCCCAGCGCGGGCAGGTCGTCGCTGATCGGCCCCTCGTCCCGGGTGAAGAGCACGATCGCGGTGCTGCTGCCCTCGTCCGGCAGCTCACCGAGCAGGGCCTGGCCCTCGGTGCTCCCGAAGCCGGCCGGCAGGGTCGCGAGCGGGTCGGGGGTGCGCTCGGCCTGCCCGAGGCCGGCGATCATCCACCCGCCCAGCAGCAGGCCGACGAGGGCGATGATCCAGCTCCGTCGGCCGGTGAGCACTCGCACGAGCGCGTTCATGGGCGGGTCCTTCCGAGATGCCGTACGCTTGGTGACCAAGCAACTGTCTAACTAAGTGAGCAAGTTCATGAGTGAGCGTAGCACCCAGGAGCCAGCTCGTCATACCCTTGTCCAACCTGAGGCAGAGGGCCTCCCGCACAGCCGGTGGGTCGGGTCCTGGGAGCGCAGCCAGACCCTCGACGCGCTGCGCAGCCTGCTGGACACGAGCCGGCGGGCCACCCCGGCGCTGGCCCGGCGGGCGGACCTGTCGCACAGCGAGGCGGCCGTCCTCGAGCACGTCATGGACGAGCCGGCCGGCCCCACCGAGCTGGCCCAGCGCCTGGGCGTGACCTCGGCGGCCGCCAGCGGGATCGTCGACCGGCTGGTCGCCCGTGGCCACGTGGCCCGGGAGCCCCACCCCAGCGACCGCCGCCGCACCGTGGTCGTGGCCACCGACTCCGGCCGGGAGGAGATGCTGGGGCACCTGATGCCGATGTTCGCGGACCTGGCCAGGCTCGACCAGGAGCTGTCGCCGCAGGAGCGGGACGTCGTCCTGCGCTTCCTCACCGCGGCCGAGCGGGCGGTCTCGCGTCTCCTGTGAGGCTGGCGCCGGATGAGGCCGGGCACGGGCCGACGACGTAGGGTGGAGCGATGAGCTCCACCCCGTCCCACCCCCGCACCGCCGCCGCGATCACGGTCTCCAACCGCAGCTCGGACGGCACCCGCGAGGACACCTCCGGGCGTCTGCTCGTCGAGGCGCTGCAGGCGGCCGGCTTCGAGGTGGACGGACCCACCGTGGTTCCCGACGGCGTCGAGACGGTCGCGGCGGTGCTGCGCGAGAAGGTCGCCGCAGGCCACCGGCTCGTCGTCACGACCGGCGGCACCGGCATGGGACCGCAGGACCTCACCCCCGAGGGCACCCGCCTGGTCATCACCCGGGAGAACCCGGGGCTGGCCGAGCTGATCCGCCGCGAGGGCGCGCGGCACACCCCGTTCGCGGCGGTGTCCCGCGGGGTGGTGGGGGTTGTCGACTGGCCGCAGGAGCAGGGCCCCGGCGGCAGCCTGGTGATCAACCTGCCCGGGCGCCCGTCCGCCGTGACCGAGGGGATGGAGGTCGTCGCCCCGCTGCTGGGGCACGTCCTGGACCAGATCGGCGGAGGTGACCACTGATGACGGCCGGACCGCTGGTCGACCGCTACGGCCGGGTGCACCGCGACCTGCGTATCTCGGTGACCGACCGCTGCTCGCTGCGGTGCACCTACTGCATGCCCGAGCAGGGGGTCCCGTGGCTGCCGCGCGACACCATGCTCTCCACCGAGGAGGTCGTCCGGCTCGCGGACGTCGCCGTGGGGATGGGGATCGAGGAGATCCGGCTCACCGGGGGCGAGCCGCTCCTGCGGCGTGACCTCGTCGACGTGGTGGCCGGCCTGGCCGCGCTCGACCCCGCCCCGGAGATCTCGATGACGACGAACGGCGTCGGCCTGGCCCGGATCGCCGAGGACCTGAAGGCCGCCGGCCTGACCCGGGTCAACGTCAGCATCGACACCCTCGACCGGGAGACCTTCATCGAGCTGGCCAAGCGGGACCGGCTGGCCGACACCCTCGCCGGGATCGAGGCCTCGGCCGCCGCCGGTCTCGTGCCGGTCAAGCTCAACACCGTCCTCATGCGGGGGGTCAACGACACCGAGGCGCCGGACCTGCTGGCGTTCGCGCTGGAGCACGGCTACCAGCTGCGGTTCATCGAGCAGATGCCGCTGGATGCCCAGCACCAGTGGGACCGCACCCAGATGATCACCGGCGAGGAGATCCTGGAGAAGCTGCGGACCCGCTTCGAGCTGACGGCGATGCCCGACGACACCCGTGGGAGCGCCCCGGCCGAGCTCTTCCTCGTCGACGGCGGCCCCGCCACCGTCGGCGTCATCGCCTCGGTGACGATGCCGTTCTGCGGCACCTGCGACCGGGTGCGGCTGACCGCCGACGGCATGATCCGCAACTGCCTGTTCGCCACCGGTGAGACCGACCTGCGCACCCCCCTGCGCGAGGGCGCCTCGGACGAGCAGCTGGCCGACCTGTTCCGGGAGTCGATCGGCGCCAAGCTGCCCGGGCACGGCATCAACGAGCCGGGATTCCTGCAGCCGCCGCGTCCGATGAGCCGGATCGGCGGCTGACCGCCGGCGGGGTCGCTTCGCCGGCCCGCCCTGGGCGCGAGGGCTCAGCCGGTGCGCTCAGCCCCCGGCGAACGGCGGCAGCACGTCGAGCACGGCGTCGTGGGCGACCGGCAGCTGGCGGTCCCGGACGTACTGCCCCTCGTGGAGCACCGAGCTGCGGCGCAGCACCCGCTCCAGCTCGGCCCCGTGCAGCTCGACGAGCCGGTCGAGCAGGGTGCCCAGGTCGTCGGCGGCCACCTGCTCGGACTCGGTGCCGGCCGCCTCCGCCGCCGCGGCGAAGTACCTCACGGTCGCCATCGTCATCCCTCCAGCTCTGGTCGGTGTCGCCCCATCGTCGCACTTCCGGTGCGCCGTTCCCAGTCCGCCAGGTCCGCCCAGGTGTCGACGTCGCCCACATGCTCGGCCCCCGTCCCCACCGGGTGCCAGGCCAGGTCGGCGACCAGCCTGCGCACCGACACGTCGCGCACGCGGGGCAGCTGCGCGAGCGCGGCCGCCAGGGCCTCGCGCCGGTAGATCGCCAGCAGCCACTGCAGGTGCCCGGTCGCGTCGGTGTGGGCGAGGGCATCCACCCCGTCGACCAGCTCGTCGAGGGCCGCGTGCAGCGCCGACAGCGCCTGCTCGGCCCCGGGCTGGTCGACGGCGACGACGGCCACCCAGTCCGCCTCCTCCCCGAGCGCGTCGAGGCCCGCGGCGATGCCGGCCACCGGTCCGCCGTCGGGCGGGTCCTCCAGCGTCCGCAGCACCCCGTCGGGGACGGTCCCCCGGCCGACGACCACGGCCCGGCCGCCGAGCCCGGGCGCCGCGGCGAGCACCCGGTCGAGCAGCGGCCTGCCCTCGACGACGAGGGCCCCCTTGTCGCGGCCACCCAGGCGGCTGCCCCGGCCACCGGCCAGGACGAGCAGGTCGACGACGGGCACGGACGGAGGCACGGGCACGGGCACGGGCACCGCTAGTAGGCCGGCAGGCTGGGCTCGACGCGCTCGATCCAGGCGAGCATGCCGCCGGTCATCACCGAGACGTCGGGGTGGCCGAGACGGACCAGGTGGGCCGCCGCCCGGCGGGCCCTGGGGCCGGTCTTGCAGTAGACGACGACGGGGCGCTCGGGCAGGAGGTCCAGCTGCTCCCACGTGAGCACCTCGCCGACGGGCACCGTCAGGGCGCCGGGCACGATCCCGAGGGCGTGCTCGCCCGGCTCGCGCACGTCGAGCAGGAGGGGCGCGCCCGCACCGCCGAGGGCGTCACGGACGTCCTCGACCGACCGCTCGGGCAGGGGCACCAGCTCGCGGACCGGCTCGTGGGCCGGCGGCGGACCCAGGTCGCCCACCGGCCGCAGCGGCACCTCGCGGGTGCGCTGGGTGAGCGCGTCGACGAGCAGCACCCGGTCGACGAGCGGCTCGCCGAACCCGCAGACGAGCTTGACCACCTCGGCGGCCATGATCGAGCCGACCTGGCCGACGAGAGCCCCCAGCACGCCCGCCTCGGCGCAGGAGGGGACGTCCTCGGGCCGCGGAGGTAGCGGGAACAGGTCGCGCAGGCCGACCGCCCCGGGGCGTCCCGGCACGAAGGTGGACAGCTGGGCGTCGAAGCGCAGGACCGCGGCCCACACGACGGGGATGCCGAGCGCGGTGGCCGCGTCGGAGACGGCATACCTCGTCGGGAAGTTGTCGGCCCCGTCGAGGATGACGTCGTGCCCGGCCAGCAGGTCCTCCGCGGTGTCGGGCGTGATCCGTTCCTGCCGCACCGTCACGGACACGTCGGGGTTGAGCGCGGCGACGAAGCTGGCGGCCGACTCGACCTTGGGCCGGCCCACGTCCTCGGCCCGGTGGATCACCTGCCGCTGCAGGTTCGTGGTGTCGACGACGTCGTCGTCGATGATCGTCAGGTGGCCCACGCCGGCGGCGGCGAGGTAGGACAGGGTCGGGCTCCCCAGCCCGCCCGCGCCGACGACGGCGACCCGGGCCGCGAGCAGGCGCCGCTGCGCCTCCAGCCCCATCCCCGGCACGAGGAGGTGCCGGGAGTAGCGGGACACCTGGGCGGGCGTCAGCTCCGGGCCGGGCTCGACGAGCGGGGGCAGGGGGATCATGCGTCCGAGGCTACGTCAGCCGACCGACACGGTCAGCACGCAGACGCTGTCCTCCTCGGCGACGACGTCGTGCCGGGCGGGGGGTATGGCGTGCGCGCTCCCCGCGGGAAGGGTCCAGGACCGCCCCTCCGAGCCGAGGACGACCCGGCCGGACAGGCACAGCAGCGAGGCCGGTCCGGGGGCGTCGTGGTCGGGCAGCCCGCCGCCGGCCGGCAGGCCGAGCAGGATCATGTTCTGCCCGGGCTGGCGCACGACCGAGCGGACCGTACGGCCGCGTCCTGACTCCTTGGCCCTGGCCAGCAGCCGCTCGCCCTCCGCGAGCAGGTCGACGACGCGGTAGGGGTCGACCTCCTCCTCGGGGGTCAGCGCGAGGTCCCCGACGACGGGGTGAGCCGGGTCCTCGAGCGACCCGGGAACCGGGGCGTCGGGCCCGCTCACTGGACCCGCTCCCAGCCGCGCTTCTGGGCGCGCGAGCCGGTGGCAACGCCGGGACGCTCGTCCCGGCTGCGGTAGACGATGTAGGGCCGGGTGAAGTAGCCCAGCGGCGCCGAGAACACGTGCACGAGCCGGGTGAACGGCCAGATCGCGAACAGCAGGAAGGCGGTCAGCGCGTGCAGCTTGAAGCCGATCGGCGCGTTCTCCATGAGGGAGGCGTCCGGCTGGAACCAGAAGATCTGGCGGAACCACGGGGAGACGCCCTCGCGGTAGTTGTAGTGGTCGCCGGCGATGCCCAGGTTGAGCAGGCTGCCGGCCACGGTGTTCCACATGCCGAGGACGATGACGACGGCCAGGAGTGCGTACATGACCTTGTCGTTGACCGTGGTGGCGCGGAAGACCGGGCCCACGGTGCGCCGCCGGTAGACGAGGATGGCCAGCCCGACGAGGCAGGCGATGCCCGCGGGCAGGCCGCCGGCGAGCGCGACGATGTGGTAGAGCTCCTGGCTGACCCCGGCCTGGTCGGTCCAGCTCTGGGGCACGATCAGGCCCATGAAGTGGCCGACCGCGACGAAGAGCAGCCCGAAGTGGAACAGCGGGCTGCCGAACCGCAGCAGCCGGTCCTCGTAGAGCTGGCTGGAGCGGGTGGTCCAGCCGAACTTGTCGTACTTGTAGCGCCAGACGTGCCCGACGACGAAGACCGCCAGGCAGATGTACGGGAAGATCACCCAGAGGAAGGTGCTCATCGGGGGGCTCCTACGGGGATGGTCGGGCCGAGGGTATGGGGTGTGCCGGCGGGGGCGCCGCCGTCGCCGCATACGCCGCCCGAGGAGGGCGGGGTGCGCAGGCGGTCCAGGGCGGGGTCGATGGAGTAGGGCGCGTCGTCGATCCCCACCGACTCCTGCGGCGGGCCCTGGGCGATGAGCCGGGCCAGGGCCTGCTCGTCGTCGCCCTGGAGCTCGGGCAGGGTGGCGCGCAGGGCGTCGACCACGTCCAGCCACGGCGAGCCTCGCCGCTGCAGCGCCCGGTGGAGCAGCTCGATGCCGACCCGGTGGTCGTTGAGCAGCCGCCACGCGGCGTCCGGGTCGACGGTCGCGCCGAACTCCAGCACCACCGACAGGTGGTCGGGCAGCTCGGCGTCGGCGTCGGCCAGCTCGGCCCCGTGCTTGCGGTAGGCCTGCTTGAACTGCACGAGCGCGACCCCGCGGTTGCGGGTGTCGCCGTGCAGGAAGTAGGTCAGGTGCAGGCAGCACTTGCGGGTGACGTCGAAGGTGTCGACGTAGTCCACCTGCAGGGCGGCCAGGTCGGCGCCGGCGACGTGGTCGAGGAAGCGGCCCAACGGCATACCCACCCGGTCCGGGAGACCGGCGGCCACCTCGCGCAGCGCGGGGAGCCGCTCGACGAGGGCGTCGTCGGGGTAGTCCAGCAGCAGGGAGACCAGCTGCCAGGCGTCGGCCTGGGCGCGTGGCTCGAGGCGGGGGTCGGTGCGCCGGTGGCGCCGCCAGGGCAGCATCAGCGGTTCCCCTCGGAACCCTCGCCGTCGGCGGCCTGACCGACGCCCTCGGCGGGACGCTCCGGGAACAGCCCGGCCGGCACGCCCTTGCCGTCCCAGTTGAGCAGGTTGACCCGTCCCTGCTTGGAGCCGCCGGAGACGAGGGACTCCTGGGTCTGCCGCTGCTGGAGCATCCTGAAGTTCTCCACCGCCACCGGGGTGGTGGAGCCCCGGCCGGAGCCCTCGCCGAACGGGCCCGACCCGTCCATGAGCTCGTCGTCGTAGCCGGTCACGGGGCAGTCGGTGGCCAGCTCCTCGAGGGCGTGCGCGTCCTCACCGTGGGCGGCCGGGATGACGTAGCGCTCGTTGTACTTGGCGATGGCCAGGAGGCGGAACATCTCGTACATCTCCTCCTCGGACATCCCGACCGCCTCGGGGATCTCCGCCCGGGGGTCACGGCCGAGGTTGATGTCCCGCATGTAGGAGCGCATGGCCGCCAGCTTGCGCAGCACCTCGTTGACCGGGCGGACGTCGCCGGCCGTGAAGAGGTTGGCCAGGTACTCCACGGGGATGCGCAGGGCGTCGATCGCGGCGAAGAGGTTGTCCTTGTCCTCGGCGTCGTAGCCGGTGTCCTTGATGACGTCGACGACCGGCGACAGCGGCGGGATGTACCAGACCATGGGCATGGTGCGGTACTCCGGGTGCAGCGGCAGGGCGACCTTGTACTCGCTGATGAGCTTCCACACCGGCGACTTCTTGGCCGCCTCCACCCAGTCGCCGGGGATCCCGGCCCGCTCGGCCTCCCGCTGGACGGCGGGGTCGTGCGGGTCGAGGAAGACCGAGCGCTGCGCCTCGTAGAGGTCGTGCTCGTCCTCCACGGCGGCCGCCTCGAGCACCTTGTCCGCGTCGTAGAGCATGAGGCCGATGTAGCGCAGCCGACCCACGCAGGTCTCGGCGCACACGGTGGGGATGCCCACCTCGACGCGGGGGTAGCAGAAGGTGCACTTCTCGGCCTTGCCGGTCTTGTGGTTGAAGTAGACCTTCTTGTAGGGGCAGCCGGTGACGCACATGCGCCAGCCGCGGCACTTGTCCTGGTCGACCAGGACGATGCCGTCCTCCTCGCGCTTGTAGATCGCGCCGGAGGGGCAGGAGGCCGCGCAGCTGGGGTTGAGGCAGTGCTCGCAGATCCGCGGCAGGTAGAACATGAAGGTCTGGTCGAACTCGAACTTCACCTTGTCCTCGATGCCCTTGAGCATCGGGTCCTTGGTGGCGTGCTCGGCCGAGCCGCCCAGGTCGTCGTCCCAGTTGGCGCTCCACTGGATGTTGATCTGCTTGCCGGAGATCAGCGAGTAGGGCTTGGCGACGGGGAAGGTGTCCTGGGCCGGCGCGTTGAGCAGCGTCTCGTAGTCGTAGGTCCACGGCTCGTAGTAGTCGCCGATCTTGGGCATCTTGGGGTTGGAGAAGATGTTGAGCAGCTTGTTCAGCCGTCCGCCGGCCTTGAGCTTGAGCCGGCCGTTGTCGGTGCGGACCCAGCCGCCCTTCCACTCCTCCTGGTCCTCGTAGCCGCGGGGGTAGCCCAGGCCGGGCCGGGTCTCCACGTTGTTGAACCAGACGTACTCGGTGCCCTGGCGGTTGGTCCAGGCCTGCTTGCAGGTGACCGAGCAGGTGTGGCACCCGATGCACTTGTCCAGGTTCATGACCATGGCCATCTGTGCCATGACGCGCATATCAGTACTCCACCTTCGTCGTCCGCTTGCGGATGGTCGTCACTTCGTCACGGTTGTTGCCGGTCGGGCCGATGTAGTTGAAGAAGTAGGCGTGCTGGGCGTAGCCGCCGATGAGGTGGCTCGGCTTGAGCAGGATCCGGGTGAGGCTGTTGTGGATCCCGCCGCGCTTCTTGTCGGTCTCGGTCAGCGGCACGTCGATGAGCCGGTCCTGGGCGTGGTGCATGTAGACCGTGCCCTCGGGCATGCGGTGGCTGACGATCGCCCGGCAGGCGACCACGCCGTTGCGGTTGACCGCCTCGATCCAGTCGTTGTCCCTGACCCCGATCTTGGCGGCGTCCCGGTCGGACATCCAGATCGTCTGCCCGCCCCGGGAGAGGGAGAGCATGAATAGGTTGTCCTGGTACTCGGAGTGGATCGACCACTTGTTGTGCGGGGTCAGGTAGCGCACGCTCACCGCGACCGCACCGCCGGCGTCCTCGGTCTCCTGACCGATCGGCGCCTCCCCGAAGAGGGTGGTCATGTTCAGCGGCGGCCGGTAGGTCGGCAGTCCCTCGCCCATCCCGAGCATCCAGTCGTGGTCCAGGTAGAAGTGCTGGCGGCCGGTGAGGGTGTGGAAGGGCTTGGACCGCTCGATGTTGATGGTGAACGGGCTGTAGCGCCGCCCGCCGCTCTCCGAGCCGGACCACTCCGGGGAGGTGATGACCGGGACCGGCGCGGCCTGGGTGTCGGCGAAGGTGATCTGCTTGCCCTCGTGCTCGGCGGCCAGGTCGGCCAGCCGGGTGCCGGTGCGCTGCTCCAGGAAGCGGAAGCCCTGGGTGGCCAGGTGGCCGTTGCTCACCCCGGACAGGTGCAGGATCGCGTCGGCGACCTGCACGTCGGTCTCCAGCTTCGGCCGCCCGTCGGTCGGCCCGCCGTGGACCTCGCCGTTGCGCTGGCGCAGGATGCCGACCTCGCGGGCGACGTCGTACTTGACGCCCTTGGTGAGCATGCCGAGCTTCTCCAGGAGCGGGCCCACGGAGGTCATCCGGGCGTAGGTCGCCGGGTAGTCACGCTCCACCTCGGCGATGACCGGGAGGGTCTTGCCGGGCACGGGCTCGACCTCGCCGAGGCGCCAGTCCAGCACCCGGCCGTGGACGGTGGCCATCGCCTCCGGGGTGTCGTGCCACAGCGGCTTGGTGACCACGTCCTTGCGCACGCCGAGGTGGTCGACGGCCAGCTCGGAGAACCGCTTGGCGACCGCCTTCCAGGCCTCCCAGTCGCTCTTGGCCTGCCACG
The DNA here is from genome assembly GCF_006519705.1 of Ornithinimicrobium kibberense. Taxonomy (NCBI): domain Bacteria; kingdom Bacillati; phylum Actinomycetota; class Actinomycetes; order Micrococcales; family Ornithinimicrobiaceae; genus Ornithinimicrobium; species Ornithinimicrobium kibberense. The sequence goes on along the minus strand of NZ_VFXM01000006.1, from coordinate 123,638 downwards.
GCGGGGAGATGGCCGGGTTGAACGAGTGCACGAACGGGTGCATGTCGGTGGTGTTGATGTCGTGCTTCTCGTACCAGGTCGCCGCCGGCAGGACGACGTCGGAGAACAGCGTGGAGCTGGTCATCCGGAAGTCCAGCGTCAGCAGCAGGTCGAGCTTGCCCTCGCCGGCCTCCTCCCGCCAGACCACGCTGTCGGGGCGCTGCCCCTCGGCGGCCTGGTGCGCCTTGACGGCGTTGTCTGTGCCGAGCAGGTGCTTGAGGAAGTACTCGTTGCCCTTGGCCGAGGAGCCGAGCAGGTTGGCCCGCCACAGGGAGAGCACGCGGGGGTAGTTGTCGGGGTCCTCGGGGTCCTCGACCGCGAACTTCAGCGCCCCCTCCTTGAGCTGCTGCGCGACATACTCCCCCGCCGGCAGCCCCGCCGCGGCCGCGTCGTCGGCGACCTGCAGGGAGCTGCGGTCGAACTGCGGGTAGGAGGGCGTCCAGCCCAGCCGGACCGACTGCGAGAGCAGATCCATCGTCGACCGGCCCTCGAACGCCCCGGTAGCCCCGTTGATGCCGTCGGCGCCGAAGGTGTCGTAGCGGTACTGCGAGGTGTGCACGTACCAGTAGGCGGTCTGGTTCATGTGGCGCGGCGGACGGATCCAGTCCAGCGCGAACGCCAGGTGCTGGAAGCCCATGATCGGGCGCACCTTCTCCTGGCCGACGTAGTGCGCCCAGCCGCCGCCGTTGCGCCCCTGGCACCCGGTGATCGTGGTGAGCACGAGCATGGCGCGGTAGATCTGGTCGGAGTGGTACCAGTGGTTGGTGCCGGCGCCCATGAGGATCATGCCGCGGCCCTGCGTGTCGATCGCGTTCTGCGCCCACTCGCGGGCGATCCGCACGATCTGCTCGCTGGGGGCACCGGTGATCTCGGCGGCCCAGGCCGGGGTGGCCGGGACCGAGGGGTCCTCGTAGCCCTGCGGCCAGGCGCCGGGCAGGCCGGCGCGGCCGACGCCGTAGTGGGCCAGCATGAGGTCGAGCACGGTGGTGACGAGGCGGTCGCCGATCCGGCGGACGGGGACGCCGCGCCGCTCGGTGACCTGGTGCCCCTCGACGTTGTCGAAGCGGGGCAGCCCGACCTCCACCGACTCCCCGGTGTCGCCGTAGAGCGACAGGACCGGGCGGATGTCGCCCAGGTCGAGGTTCCAGCGGCCCGCGCCCTCGTCGCCGTACCGGTGGCCGAGGGAGCCGCCCGGGATGGCGACCTCGCCGGTGGCGCCGTCGAGCAGCGCCGGCTTCCACATCGCGTTCTCGCTGGACTGCTCCGGGTGGCCCTCGAGGTCGCCGGCCACGAGGAACTTGCCCGGACGGTAGCTGCCGTCGCCGGTCTCGTCGAGCGTCACGAGGTAGGGCAGGTCGGTGAAGCGCTGGTTGTACTCGGTGAAGAAGTCGACCTGCCGGTCGACGAAGTACTCCTTGAGCACCACGTGGCCCATCGCCATCGCGAGCGCACCGTCGGTGCCGGGGTCGGCGGCGACCCACTCGTCGGCGAACTTGACGTTCTCGGCGTAGTCGGGGGCCACCGCGATGACCTTCTGGCCGCGGTAGCGGGCCTCGGTCATCCAGTGCGCGTCCGGCGTGCGGGTCAGCGGCACGTTGGAGCCCCACATGATGAGGTAGCCGGCGTCCCACCAGTCGCCGGACTCCGGCACGTCGGTCTGGTCGCCGAACATCTGCGGCGAGGCGTTGGGCAGGTCGGCGTACCAGTCGTAGAAGGAGAGCATCGGGGCGCCGATGAGCTCGAGGAAGCGGGCCCCGGAGGCGTAGCTGACCGGGGACATCGCCGGGATCGGCGAGAAGCCGGCGATCCGGTCCGGGCCCCAGCGCTTGATCGTGTAGACGTGCGCGGCGGCGATCATCTCGACCGCCTCCTCCCAGGTGGAGCGCACCAGCCCGCCCTTGCCGCGGGCCTTCTTGTAGACGGCCGTCTTCTCCTCGTCCTGGACGATCGAGGCCCAGGCGACGACCGGGTCGCCGTAGGTCTGCCGCGCCTCCCGGTACATCTGCAGGAGGGTTCCGCGCACGTAGGGGTAGCGCACCCGGGTGGGGCTGTAGGTGTACCAGGAGAAGGCCGCGCCGCGGGGGCAGCCGCGGGGCTCGTACTCGGGCTTGTCGGCCCCGGCCGAGGGGTAGTCGGTCTGCTGGGCCTCCCAGGTGATGATCCCGTCCTTGACGTAGACCTTCCACGAGCAGGAGCCGGTGCAGTTGACCCCGTGGGTGGACCGGACGACCTTGTCGTGCGCCCAGCGGTCGCGGTAGAAGGAGTCGCCGCTGCGCCCGCCCTCGAGGGTGAGGGTGCGCTTGTCGTCCGACACCTCCCCGCGGGTGAAGAAGCGGCGGGTGCCGACCAGCGCGTCGCTCAGCGGACCGTCGAGCCGGGACTGGGTGCGCTCACTCATGCGGGGTTCTCCTGGTGCGGTGGGATCGAGGGGCGGTCGGTCGTGGGCGGAGGTATGTCGTGCTCGTCCGCCGCGGGCAGCGGGTCGGGGACGGGCCCCGGCGGGTCGGGGGCGGCCGCGGCCGGACGGGGCGGGGCGGCCCAGCGGCCGGGCCCGGGGACGATCGGCTCCTCGGGCGGGGTGGCGTGCCGCAGCACCACGGCGTGGCAGGTCCCGGGTCCGACGAACGGGCGCAGGCTGACCCCGGCGTCCGGCTCGCCGGCCGCGTCCAGGGCCCCCTTGAGCAGGCCGCGGTGGACACCGCAGACGACCTCGGGGTGCACGCGGGCCAGGTCGAGGAAGGGGCACTCGCGCAGGGTGAGCGTCACGTCCCCCTCGCGCCCGCTCAGGGACAGGTCGGGGGTGTAGCCCCACTCCTGGAGCAGGTCGACGATGCCACCGACCTTGGCCATCCACTCCCCGGAGGTCCCGGCCGGCGGCGGCGGTCCGCCATCCTCGAGCAGCCCGTGGTCGTCGCCGTGCTCGAGCCGGTCGCGGACCCACTCCGCACCGGCCTCCTCCGGGGTGAGCCGGCCCTCGTCCGAGGGGTCCAGGGCGCCGGCCAGGAGGGTCGCGAGCACCTTGTAGTGGCCGCTGTCCCCGCCGCCCTGGGCCACGGGGCCCAGCTCGCCCTCCACGACGAAGTAGCGCTTGGCCGGCCGGCCGGCGCCCCCGCTGCGCACGAAGTGGCTGCCCACGAGTCCGGCGGAGACGAGCTGGTCGAGGTGGAAACGGACGGTGGTGCTGTGCAGGCCCAGCACGGTGCCGAGCTCGGCCGCCGTCATCCCGCCGTCGCGGGTGGGACGGCCCTCGACGGCCAGGCGCGGAAGACCGACGAGGTGGTCGACGATCGAACGTCGCACGGCGGAGGTGAGCAGGAACGCCCCGTCGCGTCCCACGTGCTCGACTGCTCCCATTGACAGGTCCTTTTATCGGAGTTGGCCCGCCTAATCTAAGCCCCCGACGCGCACCCCCGCAACCATCCCGGACAGCGCGTCGCCCGCCGTCCGGATGAACCGTCTTTGTGCAGGCCAGAGGCCATTTACATCAGTAAACAATGCGCTATTTCCAGAATGTCGTGCACGCCACATCCTGGCACTGTCGCAGGGGGTGCTCCCGGGTGTAAAGTCTGCGGCGACACCTTTGTGATGAATTATTCCTTTAATCAGGAGACCGTATGACGACCGTCGCGTCGCCGGCCGGGACGGACCCGGCCCAGCGGTCCGGGGCCAACCGGGTCATGTGGACGTCCACCGTGGCGTTCACCCTCATGTTCGCCGTCTGGCTGATGTTCGGCATCCTCGGCAAGCCGATCAAGGACGAGTTCGGGCTCACCGACACCCAGCTGTCCTGGGTCTCGGCGGTCGCGGTCCTCAACGGCTCGATGTGGCGCCTGCCGGCGGGCATGCTGGCCGACCGGATCGGCGGCCGCAAGGTCTTCACCGCCATGCTGGCCCTCACCGCGATCCCGGCCTTCCTCGTCAGCCGCGCCGACAGCTACGGCATGCTGCTCGCCCTGGCCTTCCTCGTCGGCTTCGCGGGCAACTCCTTCAGCGTGGGCATCGCCTGGAACGCCGCCTGGGCCCCCCGCGAACGGCAGGGCTTCGCCCTCGGGCTGTTCGGGGCGGGCAACGTCGGCGCCTCGGTGACCAAGTTCATCGGCCCGCCGATCATCCTGGCCACCGCCGGCACCACCTACGCCCTCGGCGTGCAGGGCGGCTGGCGCCTCATCCCGGTCGTCTACGGCGTCCTGCTGCTGCTCATGGCCGTCGCGGTGTGGTTCCTCACCCCCTCGGTCGACCGGATGCCCGGCGCCAGCAAGAGCCTGGCCGAGATGCTCACGCCCCTGCGCCAGCTGCGGGTGTGGCGGTTCAGCCTCTACTACGTCGCCGTGTTCGGCGCCTACGTGGCCCTCTCGGCCTGGCTGCCCCTGTACTACATGGACAACTTCGACGTCTCGCTGACGACCGCGGGCCTGCTGACGGCCCTGTTCATCTTCCCCGCCTCCCTGCTGCGCCCCGTCGGCGGCTGGTTCTCCGACCGCTGGGGCGCCCGCAAGGCGATGTACGGGACGTTCTTCGTCATGCTCCTGGCCACGGGGATCCTCATGATGCCCAACGGTCACATCGTCATCAACCACGCCGACGGCACCAGCACCGAGCACCTGGCCTACGCGATGCACATCGTCCCCTTCACCGCGCTGCTGTTCCTGCTCGGCTGCGCCATGGGCGTGGGCAAGGCCGCGGTCTACAAGCACATCCCGGAGTACTTCCCGGGCAACGTCGGTCCCGTCGGCGGCCTGGTCGGCATGCTCGGCGGCCTGGGTGGCTTCTTCCTGCCACCGCTGTTCGCGTACACCAAGGTGTGGACCGGGTTCCCCACGTCCACCTTCTTCGTGCTCTTCCTCCTCGTGGCCGTCTGCCTCCTGTGGATGCACCTGACGGTCGTCCGGATGCTGCACGAGCGCTCGCCCGAGGTCGCCGACAAGCTCGACGAGCCCGCCCCCCACCCCGCCCCGTCCGTCCAGGAGGCCCGCGCATGACCACCGACTCCCGCCGCACCGGCAGCCGCTGGCTGCAGAACTGGGACCCCGAGAACGAGGACACCTGGGACAAGGGCCTGGCCTGGCAGACGCTGTGGATCACGACGTTCACGCTGACCCTGGCCTTCGTCACCTGGTTCCTGCCCAGCGCGATCGTCCCCAAGCTCAACGACATCGGCTACTCCTTCACCCAGACCCAGCTCTACTGGATGGCTGCGATGCCCGGCCTGGCCGCCGGTCTGCTGCGGATCGTCTGGATGGTGCTGCCGCCGCTCATGGGCACCCGGTCGATGGTCGCCCTGACCACGGCCCTGCTGTTCTTCCCGCTGCTGGGCTGGGGCGTGCGGGTTCAGGCCCCGACGGCGCCCTACTGGGAGCTCATGGTGCTGGCCTTCCTCGCCGGCATCGGCGGCGGGGCCTTCTCCGGCTTCATGCCCAGCACCTCCTACTTCTTCCCCAAGCGGCTCCAGGGCACGGCCCTGGGCCTGCAGGCCGGTCTGGGCAACTTCGGCGTCTCCCTGGTCCAGCTGCTGACCCCCTGGCTCATCGGCTTCTCCATGCTGGGCTTCCTCGGCAACAGCCAGATGATGGAGCTGGCCGGTCAGGCCAACCAGGAGGTCTGGTACCAGAACGCCGCGTTCTTCTGGATCCCGTTCGTCCTCGTCGGGGCCGGCTGGGCCTGGCTGGCGCTGAAGTCGGTGCCGGTCACCGCCAACATCAAGCAGCAGTTCGACATCTTCTCCAACCCCGACACCTGGTACATGACGCTGCTCTACATCATGACCTTCGGCACCTTCTCGGGGCTGTCGGCCCAGTTCGGCCTCCTCATGAAGAACCTCTACGGCGCCGGCAACCCGGAGATCGTCCAGGGCGCCGGGGAGAGCGCCCAGCTGCTCATCGAGAACTACGAGGTGCCCGAGGCGGTCAAGTTCGTCTTCCTCGGCCCCCTCGTCGGCGCCGGTGCCCGGGTGCTGTTCTCCCCGCTGACCGACAAGATGGGCGGCGCGATCTGGACGCTCATCTCCGGGATCGGGCTGATCGCCTCGATCGGCTTCACGATCACCGCCCTCGTGCCGGACACCACCTCGGCCGCGACGCTGGACGCCGGTTTCGACAGGTTCCTGTGGGGGATGCTGGCGATCTTCCTCTTCGCCGGCATCGGCAACGCCTCGACGTTCAAGCAGATGCCGATGATCTTCGAGCGGCGCCAGGCCGGCGGCGTCATCGGCTGGACGGCGGCGATCGCGGCCTTCGGCCCGTTCTTCTTCGGCATCGGCCTGACCCTGATGACCCCGACGATCTTCTACGTCATCGGCCTGCTCTTCGCCGTGATGTGCGTCGGTATCACCTGGTGGCGCTACGCGCGGCCGGGGGCGCCGAAGCCCAGCTGAGCGGTCCCCCTGCGGGCGTTCCCTCGGAGCCCGGCCGTGCGCGTGCACGGCCGGGCTCCGACGGCCTATAGTGGGTATTGCAACCCCTGTATTCATCTAAATGGGGTGGCGACCGACACCCCACCGGCAGAGGAGTTCCCCATGAGCGACACCGCCCGCACCCAGCTCGACGTCACCCAGGTCCGCGAGGGCGGCTGCGCCTGCGGCGAGCACGACGAGGCCGTCCCGCTGCTGGACGTGCGGGTCATCCCGCACGCCATCCGGCACGCGACCATCTTCGGCGCTCTCGGCGGCCTGCGCCCCGGCCAGCAGATGGACCTCGTCGCCAACCACGACCCGCTGCCCCTGCTGGCCCAGCTCGCCGAGCGCGAGGGCGAGGCCGTCGCGCACGAGTACCTCGAGCGCGGCCCCGAGGCCTGGACGCTGCGGTTCACCCGCCACGCCTGATGTGCACCTACTGCGGCTGCGAGTCGATCGCGGTGATCGGCCGCTTCATGGCCGAGCACACCGAGATCGTCAACGCCGCAGGCCGGCTGCGCCGGGCCGTGGAGGGCGGCGACCCCGCGGGGGTGGAGCGCGCGTGCGACGAGGTCGCCGCGCTGCTCTCCCCGCACACGCAGGCCGAGGAGGTCGGCCTGTTCTCGGTGATGCGCCGCCAGGAGGAGTTCACCGAGCACATCGACAGCCTCTGCGCCGAGCACACCACCCTCGACGAGCAGCTCGCGGCCGTGCGTGCCGGGGACCACGACCGGTTCGAGGAGTTCTGGCACGACCTGCGCCACCACATCGACCGGGAGGACAACGGGCTCTTCCCCGCCTCGGCGATCGCCCTGGACGGTCCCGACTGGGACGAGGTCGACGGGGCCACGCCCGACCCGTGAGGTTCGCCCCCCTGCTCCTGCTCCCCGGCGGGCTGGCCCTGCTGGCCGGTCTGGACGCCGCCCTCACCCTGGCCGGGGTGCCTGCCCCGGCGGGCAGCGCCCGGCTCGCCTCGCTCCACGGGTCCCTCATGGTGCTCGGCTTCCTCGGCACGGTCATCGCCCTCGAGCGGGCGGTGGCCCTGCGCCGCCCCTGGGGGCTGCTCGCCCCCGGGCTGCTGGGCGCCGGCGCGCTGGCCCTCGTGCTGCTGCCGGACCCGCTCCTGGGTCGCCTGCTGCTCGCCCAGGGGATGCTCGTCCTCGTGCTCGTGTATGCGGTGCTCTGGCGCCGCAACGAGGACCCCACCGTGGCCGTGCAGGCGCTGGGGGCGGTGCTCGCCGTCGGCGCGGCGCTGCTGCTGACCCGGGTGCCGGTGGCCGAGGTGCTCCTGCTCCTCGTGGGCTTCGTCGTGCTGACGATCGCGGCCGAGCGGGTCGAGCTGGCCCGGCTGGCGATGCCGCCGGGGGCGGGCGGGCGGCTGGTCGCGCTCGCCGTCCCCCTCGCCGTGGCGGGCCTGGCCACCCTCCTGTGGCCGGTGTGGGGCGGCCGGACCGCCGCCGTGCTGCTGCTGGCGCTCACGGCCTGGCTGCTGCGCCACGACGTGGCCCGCCGGACGATCCACGCCACCGGCCTGCCACGCTTCGCCGCGGCCGCGCTCCTCGCCGGCTACGCCTGGCTGCTCCTGGCCGGCCTGCTCCTGCTGGTCGCCGGCCGGCCGGAGGGCACCGTCTACGACGTGGTCGTCCACGCGGTCTTCCTCGGCTACGCCATGTCGATGGTGCTCGCCCACGCGCCGGTCATCCTGCCCGCCGTGCTGCGCGTGCGCCTGCCCTACAGCCGCTGGATGTGGGCCCCCCTCGTCCTGCTCCACGCCACCCTGCTCGTGCGGGTGGCCGCCGCCCTGCTCTCCGGCATCGTCTCCGCCCCGACGGGTACCGTCGCGACCTGGACCGGTGCCGCCGCGGGCAACGTGGCCGCGCTGCTCCTCTTCGTCCTCACCGCGGTGGGCACGGCGCTGGTGGCCGCCCGCCGTCCCTCCCGTCCGACCACCCGTACCCCGGCCCGAACCCTCCAAGGACCATGACCCCCTCGCAGAACCCCGAGCCCCCCCGGCCCGTCCCGGCGCCGGGCGCACCCGCCGGCGCGGCGGCATACCCCTCCCCCGCCCCGGGCCGTCCCGCACCCGCCGGGGCCCGCGGGCGGTGGCCGCTGCGGGACTACCCCGGGCTGCTGTGGCTGACGCTGGCCGCGCTGCTGACGCTGGTGCACCCGTTCCTGCCCGGGTCGCGCTGGCTCATGGTGCACCTCGTGCTGCTCGGCGCGCTGACCCACTCGATCATGGTGTGGAGCACCCACTTCACCCAGGCGCTGCTGAAGACCCGGCCCGGCCTGGACGACCGGCGCGACCAGAGCCGGCGGCTGACCCTGCTGCTCGTCGGCACCACCGTCACCCTCGTCGGCGTGCCCACCTCGACCTGGTGGCTCACCGTCGTCGGCGCGACCCTGGTGGCCGTCGCGGTCGGCTGGCACGGCGTGCAGCTGTGGCGCCGGCTGCGGGCCGCCCTGCCCGGCCGGTTCCGGGTGACGGTGCGCTACTACCTCGCCGCGGCCGTCTGCCTGCCCGTCGGCGCCGCCCTGGGCGCGACCCTGGCGCTCGGCCTGGACGACGGGCTGCACGGCCGGTTCCTCCTCGCGCACATCACCGTCAACGTGCTCGGCTGGGTCGGGCTCACCGTCACCGGCACCCTGCTGACGTTGTGGCCGACGATGCTGCGCACCCCCATCGGACCGCGCGCCGAGCAGCGGGCCCGGCAGGCGCTGCCCGGGCTGGCGGGGTCGTTGGCGGTCCTGCTCGCCGGCTCGCTGGCCGACGTCCGCTGGCTCACCCTCGCGGCGCTGGCGGGCTACGCGCTGGCCCTGCTGTGGTGGGCCTCGGCGACCCTGGCCCCCGTGCGCACCGCCCCTCCCCGGGAGTTCGCCCCCGCCTCGGTCGGCCTGTCGCTGGTGTGGTGGCTGCTGGGCATCGGGCTGGTGCTGTGGCGGCTGGCGACGACGTCGACGTGGGCCGAGCTCGCCGCCGGCATCGGCCCGGTGAGCGCCGTGATCGTCGTCGGCTTCGCCGCGCAGCTGCTGACGGGGGCGCTGTCCTACCTCATCCCCTCGGTCATGGGCGGCGGCAAGACCGTGGTCCGCGCCGGCCAGGCGTGGTTCGACCGGTGGGGCACCGCCCGCCTGGTCGTCGTCAACGGCGGGCTGGCGCTGACCCTGCTGCCGGTGCCCAGCTGGGTGCGGGTGGTCGTCTCCGTCCTCGTCCTGCTCGCCCTCGCCGTGTTCGTCCCGCTCATGGTCGGGGCGATCCGGGCGACGGTCGCGGCGAAGCGGGAGGTCGAGGACGCGCGGGCCCGCGGGGAACGGCCCGCCGGCGCCACCCCGACCCCCGGCCTGGCGACCGGTGCGGCGGACCGGCTGCCGTCGGTCTGGTCCGGCGGCCAGCTCGTCGCCGCCGTGTCGGCATTGCTGCTCGCCGTCTCCGTCGGGGTGGCGATCGACCCGGCGGCCGCCGGGCTGCGCACGACCGCGGCCGGCCAGGTGGCCGGCGCGGGGCCGGGCGAGGCGGCCGGGGCGGCCGCCGGGGAGGTCACCCCGACCGGGCGCACGACGACCGTGCAGGTCGAGGCCGTCGGGATGCGGTTCGAGCCCTCGACCGTCGAGGTGCCCCTCGGCGACCGGCTGGTCGTGGAGCTGACCAACACCGACGAGACTAACGTCCACGACCTCCAGCTGCTCGGCGAGCGCACCCCCCGCCTGGCCGCGGGCGAGTCGGCGAGCGTCGACGTCGGCGTGGTCACCGGTCCCACCCAGGGCTGGTGCACGATCGTGGGCCACCGCCAGATGGGGATGGTGCTCGACGTCGCGGTCGCCGGCGGGGACGGCGTGGACGCGGCCGGGACGGCCGACGGGACCGACGGCGCTGCGCCGGACGGCGGCCATGCCGCGCACGGCAGCGACGCGGCGGGCGGCACCCCCGGCGCCGGCACGGCATACCCCGCCCCGGCCACGCCGGCGATCGACCCGGACGCCCGCGTCGAGGAGGTGGTCGACCCGGTGCTGCCGCCGATGCCGCAGGAGCGGGTGCACCGGCTGACCCTGACCGCCGAGGAGGTCGAGCTGGAGGTCGCGCCGGGGATCACCCAGACCCGGTGGACGTTCGACGGGCAGGTGCCCGGGCCCACCCTGCGGGGGCGGGTCGGCGACGTCTTCGAGATCACCCTCGTCAACGACGGCACGATGGGCCACTCGATCGACTTCCACGCCGGTGCGCTCGCCCCGGACCGGCCGATGCGCACGATCGCGCCGGGTGAGTCGCTGGAGTACCGGTTCACCGCAGAGCGGGCCGGGATCTGGATGTACCACTGCTCGACCATGCCGATGAGCGCCCACATCGCCGCGGGCATGCACGGGGCCGTCGTCATCGAGCCCGAGGAGGGGCTGCCGGAGGTCGACCGGGAGTACGTCCTGGTGCAGTCCGAGGTCTACCTGGAGCCGGGCTCCGGCGTCGGCGGCGATGCCGCGGAGGGCGGCCCGGCGGAGGTCGACATGGACGCGATCGCGGCCGAGCGGCCGGCGTTCGTCACCTTCAACGGGATCGCCAACCAGTACGGCACGGCCGGCAAGATGCTCGAGGCCCGCGTGGGCGAACGGGTCCGGATCTGGGTGCTGGACGCCGGTCCCAACCGGCCGACCAGCTTCCACGTCGTCGGCGGGCAGTTCGACCGCACCTACCTGGAGGGCGCCTGGCGGCTGGGCGACGACGACGGCCCGGCTGAGGGCGCCGGGGCCCAGGCGCTCGGGCTGCAGGCCGCCCAGGGCGGGTTCGTCGAGCTGGCCTTCCCCGAGGCGGGGCACTACCCGCTCGTGTCGCACATCATGGTCGATGCCGAGCGCGGTGCGCACGGCTACGTGCGGGTGACCGACTGACGGACGTCGGCTCCGGGTGCCGTCCCCGCCGTGGCACGGCACCCGGAGCCGGCTCCGTCACCGTCAGGCGGCGACGAACCTGCCGGACCCGTCGCGCCGGACGTGGCCCTGACCCTGCAGCCGCTGCAGCCACGGCACGTCGGGCTCGACGCCCCACCGCTGGCGCCACACGTCCGCGTGCCGCAGCGCGGCCCGCACCTCGTCGGCGACGTCGGTCGGCGGCACCGGCTGCTGGTATGCCGTCGCGCCCCCGACCCACACGCGGGTGCCCCCGGCATCGTGCACGGCCCGGGCGAAGTCCACGTCCTCCAGGCCGTGGCCGACGTAGTCGGTGCAGTACCCGCCGACGGCCTGCCAGTCCTGGGCGCTCATCGCGAACGCGCACCCGGTGCACAGCTCCCAGCGGGGGTCGACCTCGTACTGCCCCGGCGCCAGGGCCGGCACCCCGGGGATGGGCACGGCGATGTCGCGCAGCTGACCGAGGGGGTAGCCGACGACGGGGTTCTCCGCCGGCGGCAGCTCCAGGACGGGCCCGCACCACATGGTCGGGCCGGCCGGCTCCGGACGGTCGGCCGCACCTGGCCCCGTCCCGGTGACGGCCTCGGCGTACCGCTCGAGGGTCCGTCCGCCGGGGATGGCCGAGGCGTCGAGGAAGACGAGGACCTCGGCCCCCTCCTCGATCGCCGTCTGCGCCGCGAGGTTGCGGGCCGCCGCGTAGGGCAGCGCCCGGCGGTCGGTCTGCACGGGGCGCACGATCGTGCGCCAGCGGTCGGTGCCCAGGGGGAGCCGGTTGCGGGTGAGGTCCCGGTCGCCCATGGAGACGACGACGTGCAGGTCCGCCGGCCTGGATCCGACCGAGATGCCGTCGACCTGGCCGAGCAGCTGCTCGTGGTGGCCACGGGTCATCGTCAGCACGGCCAGGGAGGAGGTCACACCGGTGACCCTAGTGACGCGGCGGGGCCGGTGCTACACCCCGAGGGGTGGTTCGGGCCGCGCTCCCGACGAATGAGGCGTACTCTCTGGTCGTGACTGTGCCCGTGACGGTGGCGATCCTCAACGACTACGAGGTGGTCGTGCGGGGTGTCCACGCGATGCTGGAACCGTTCGACGACCGGGTCGAGGTCGTCGAACTGACGGCGGGCCTGCCGGTGCGTCAGGACGTCGACGTCGTGCTCTACGACACCTTCTCCGCCCCCCAGGTCGACAGCGCCGACTTCGACCGGGCGGTGCGTCACGAAGGGTTCGGCGCGGTCTGCGTCTACTCCTGGGACACCGACCCCCGCCTCGTGGACGTCGCCCTGTCCAAGGGCTGCCGGGGCTATCTCGACAAGGGCCTGGAGGCCGCCGACCTGGTGGCCGCCATCGAACGGGTGGCCGCCGGCGAGCTGGTCGTCTCGCCCTCCCGCTCGCACGTGGTCCCGATCGGTCCCCAGGCCGGGCTGACCGCGGACGAGGACCCGCGGGACCGACGGCCGCAGCTGGTGCCCGGCGACTGGCCCGGCCGTCCCTACGGGCTGTCGCCGCGGGAGGCGGAGGTCCTCGCCCTCATCACCCAGGGCCTGACCAACGTGGACATCGCCTCCCGGGCGTTCCTGTCGATCAACTCGGTGAAGACCTACATCCGCAGCGCCTACCGCAAGGTCGGGGTGACCCGTCGCTCGCAGGCGGTCCGCTGGGGCATGCAGCACGGCCTGGCGCCGGACACGATGCGCGAGACCGACCCGGACGTCCCGCAGCGGGCCGGGGCCTGAGGACGGGGCCTCAGCCCTCCGGCAGGTAGACGACGCAGGAGTAGGGGCCCAGGTCCAGCAGGCCGGTGCCGTCGGTGACGTCCAGGTCCGGCGTCGCGTGGTCGCCGAAGAGCTGGCTGTAGCGGCGGGCGTCGCTGTTGAACCGCACCCGCCACCGACCGCCGGGCAGCTCGACCTCGCGTTGGACGGCGTGGGCGGTGAGGTTGAGGGCCACGAGCACGTGCTGGCCGTCGTCGGTGGAGCGCACGTAGGCGATGACGTTGGCGTCGTCGTCCAGGCTGACGAGGCTGGTGGTGGGCCCGCACAGGCCGGCCGTCTCGCCGTCGAGGTTGCGGCGCATCCGCACGAGGTCGCGGAAGAGCTGGGTGATGTCCCGGAACGCCCAGGCCCGCTCCCAGTCCAGCGGGACGGTGTCGCGGAACCACTCGTCCTCGAGGAACTCCTGACCCTGGAAGAGCATCGGCATGCCCGGGGCGGTCAGGACCAGCGCGGCTCCCAGCGTGGCCATCTTCTGGGCGTCCCAGCCCGAGGGGTTGTGCCCCTGGACCTCAGAGGTGATCCGGGCCTTGCCGTTGGCCACCTCGTCGTGGGACTCGGTGTAGACGACCCGGTCGAAGGCGTGGTGGTAGCGGTGCATGACGGCCTTGGCCACCGCCGGGATGGACCGGTGCTCGTCGCCCGGCGCGGTGAGCACCTCACGCACCGGGTGGACGAACTGGTTGTCCCACTGCGCGTGGAGCGCGGCGCCGCCCTCCTCGGTGGAGGTGACCCACGGGTCGTTGTGCAGGTCCTCGGCGATCGTCAGCCGGCCGGGGAAGTCGGTGCGGACCAGCTCGCCGACCTGGCGCATCATCTCCCACCCCTCCGGGATGTCCCCGGAGAAGCCGTCGACGTGCCGCATGTAGGGCGTCATGTCCAGCCGGAGGCCGTCGACGTGGTAGTCGCGCAGCCACATCCGGGCGTTGTCGAGGATGAAGTCGCGCACCTCCTGGCGGCCGTAGTCCGGGCGGGTGTCGCCCCACGGGGTCTCCGAGCGCCAGTCGTTGTAGAAGTAGATGCCGCCCTTGCCGTCCTCGCTCCAGCCGTCGAACTGCCACAGCGACAGGTCGCTGGGGCCGAAGTGGTTGTAGACCACGTCGACGACGACGGCGATGCCGTGGCGGTGGGCCTCCCGGACGAACGCCTTGAGCGCGTCCGGGCCGCCGTAGGTGTGCTCGACGGCGAAGATGTGCGCGGGGTTGTAGCCCCAGGAGTAGTCGCCGGCGAACTCCATGAGCGGCATCAGCTCGATGGCGTTGACCCCGAGGCCGACGAGGTAGTCCAGCTTGCCGGTGAGGTCGTGCAGGTCGGCGGGGCCGTCGGCGGCGTCGACGAAGGAGCCGATGTGGGTCTCGTAGAGCACCAGCTCGTGCTGCCCGGGGGTCTCGAACTGCTCGTCGCCCTCCCAGTCGAACCGGCCGTGGTCGTAGAGGATCCCGTTGCCGACCGAGTTGGTCACCGCGTAGGCGCGGGGGTCGATCCGGAAGAAGGTGTGCTCGCCGTTGGTCAGCAGCAGCTTGTACTCCTGGCCGTGCTCGGCGCCGGGCACCTCGACGTACCAGTTGCCGTTGCCCTCGGGCTCCATCGGGTGCGCCTGGTCGTCCCAGCCGTTGAAGTCGCCGACGACCGAGACGGCGTCGGCGTTGGGCGCCCACACGCGGAAGGCGAAGCCCCCGTCGACGGCGATGGCACCCATGCCGGGGTGGGACGAGCTCATGCAGCAACCTCCAGGTCGAGGGGTCGGGACCAGCGACATCGTATGCCGTGGGCGCCCGGGTCCCGCCCCGCGGACCGGGCGGGAACGGCCGCCCGACGCCGGTGGGGCAGACTGCGGGGGTGTCCGACCGCACCCGTCCGCCCCGTGGCCCCGCGCGCCCCCGCCGGGAGCTGGCCGACATCGGGCCCCTGGAGCAGCTGCGGGCGGGGCGGCTGGCGCCCCGGCTGACGCTGCTGCTGCTCGGGCTGTTCCTCTACGGCGCCTCGATGGCGCTGGTGGTCCGGAGCGTGCTGGGGCTGATCCCCTGGGACGTGCTCCACGTGGGCATCCAGCAGCACGTGCCGCTGACCTTCGGCACGATCGTCGTGGGCACCTCGGTGCTGGTCCTGCTCGCCTGGATCCCGTTGCGGCAGAAGCCGGGCCTGGGCACGCTGGCCAACGCCTTCCTCATCGGCCCGTCCGCCGACCTGGTGCTGGCGGTCGTCCCGCAGACCGACCACCTGGGCTGGCGGACCCTGCTGCTGCTCGGTGGGATCCTGCTCAACGGGGTGGCGACCGGGATGTACATCGGCTCGCAGTTCGGCCCGGGCCCGCGGGACGGGCTGATGACCGGCCTCGCGCGGGTGAGCGGCCGCTCCATCCGGCTGGTCCGGACCGTCCTGGAGGTCTCCGTGGTGGCCGTCGGGTGGCTGCTCGGCGGCATCGTCGGCGTGGGGACCGTGCTCTACGCGGTGCTCATCGGTCCGCTCGCCCAGCTCTTCCTGCCGATCTTCACCGTCGAGCTGCCGCCCCGGTCCCGCGCCTCGTGAGTCGCGGCGGGACCGGCGGCGGCGCGCGACGGCATACCCCCCCGGTGTGGGTGCTGACCCTGACGCTGGCGACCCTGTCGATGATCGGGCCGTTCACCATCGACACGATCTTCCCGGGGTTCGCCCAGATGGGGAAGGCGTTCGACGCCGGCCCGGCCGCGCTGCAGCAGGTGACGAGCGTCTACCTGCTGTCCTTCGCCCTGATGAGCGTGGTGCACGGGCCGCTGTCCGACGCGCTCGGCCGGCGGCCGGTGATGCTCCTGGGGCTGGGCGGCTACGTCCTGGCCTCAGCCGCGTGCGCGCTGGCCCCCTCCCTGGGCTGGCTGCTCGTCGCGCGCGTGGTGCAGGGACTCTTCGCCGGGGCGGCGACGATCGTCAGCCGGGCCATGATCCGCGACCTGTTCTCCGGCGCCGAGGCCCAACGCCTGATGAGCCAGGTGATGATGATCTTCGCCGCGGCGCCCGCGCTCGCCCCCGTCGTGGGCGGGTGGATCCTGCAGTGGGGCCCGTGGCCGTGGATCTTCTGGTTCGTCGGCGCCTACGGGGTCGTGGCGGCGCTGCTCGTCGTGCTCGTCCTGCCCGAGAGCCTGCCCCCGCAGGACCGGCAGCCGCTGCGGCTGGGGTCGGTCGTCGGCGGCCTGCTCACCGTGGCCCGGTCCTGGGTGTTCGAGCGGCTGGCGCTGGCGGCGGCCTTCGCGATGTCGGGCTACTTCGTCTACGTCGTCGGGGCGCCGATCGTGGTGCTGGACCTGCTGAACCTGGGCGAGCAGGACTTCTGGGTGCTCTTCGTGCCGCAGATCGGCGGCTTCGTGCTCGGGTCGTGGCTGACCGGGCGGCTGGCCGGACGCCTGAGCGCGCCGCGGCTCATCGACGGGGCCATGGCCGGGCTGCTCGTCGCGGGGACGGTCAACGTTACGCTCGCCGCGGTCGTGCCCTCCCTGCCGTGGGCCGTCGTCGGGCCCACGCTCATGGGGGTGGCCATCGGGGTCGTCTTCCCGATGCTGCAGCTGGAGATGCTCGAGCTGTTCCCCACGCACCGCGGGTCGGCGGCCTCGATGGCCACCTTCGCCTCGCTGACGTTCAACGCGGTGCTGGCCGGGGCGATCATCCCGCTGGTCACCGCGTCGCTGCTGACGACGGCGCTGGCCAGCGCCGGGCTGGGCCTGGCCGGGGCGTCGATGTGGGCCTGGCACCGGGCGGCCGGGCGCGCCTGAGCGCCGAGGTCCTTGCCCCGACGTCCGGCCTCAGCCGGGCAGCCCCTCCGTCCGGCAGATCCAGGGTCGGGACCCTGCCAACGCCTGACGCTGGGAACGCCTGGGCCTGGGGGCCGAAGGCACCGGAGACGCCGGGTCAGCCGCCGGAGGGCTTGCGCACCTCCGATGGGTCGATCTCGCCCTCGCGCAGCAGCTCGACGCCGGCCCGGAGCAGGTCGTCCATCGGTTCGCCGCGGTCGACCCGGGCCAGGATGGTGGCCCGCATCCGGGGGTCCCAGAACTTGCGCAGGTGAGTGGCGATCTCCTCGGCGGCACGCTCGGGCGGGTGGTGGGCCATGGCGCGGGCGATGTCGTGGCCCATGCGCAGGTCGGCCGGCTGGTGCTGGCGCTCCTGGGCGTCGACGTCGTCCCCGGTCGGTGGTCCCTGGTCGGGCACCGGGTCGGCGTCCGTCGGGGCGTCCAGGTCCGGGCCAGCCAGGTCCGGGGCGCCGGGCTCCGGAGCGACGAGGCCCGGGCCGCCCGACGACTGCCCGTTCATCGCGACGCCCCGGACGACGGGGACCCGACCAGCTCGCCGCCGACGGCCGCACCGTCGGCCGCCCCGTCGGGCCGGCCGGCGTTGGCCACGGCGACCTGGACGGCGGTGACCTTGTACTCCGGGCAGTTGGTGGCCCAGTCGGAGTTCTCGGTGGTCACCACGTTGGCACCGGTCACCGGGTGGTGGAAGGTCGTGTAGACCACGCCCGGCTGCATCCGCTCGGAGACCTGGGCGGTCAGCGTCGTGGTGCCGACCCGGCTGGAGAGCTCCACCCGGTCGCCGGTGCGGATGCCGCGCAGCTCGGCGTCGGAGGGGTGGATCTCCAGCACGTCCTCGGGGTGCCAGGTGCTGTTGGCCGTGCGCCGGGTCTGGGCCCCGACGTTGTACTGCGACAGGATCCGGCCGGTCGTGAGGATGAGCGGGAACCGCCGGTTGGTGGTCTCGGTCGTGGGCACGAACACCGTCGGCACCAGCCGGCCGCGGCCGCGGACGAACTGCTCGACGTGCATGGTCGGGGTGCCGGTGGGGGCGGCCTCGTTGACCGGCCACTGCATGGAGCCCTCCCGGTCGAGCCGCTCGAGGCTGACCCCGGCGAAGGTGGGCGTCGTCGCGGCGATCTCGTCCATGATCTGCGCCGCGTCGTCGTAGTGCATGGGGAAGCCCATCGCGGTGGCGATCTCGCAGACCACCTGCCACTCGTCCTTGCCCACCTTCGACGGCATGATCGGCCGCACCCGGCCCAGGCGGCGCTCGGCGTTGGTGAAGGTGCCGTCCTTCTCCAGGAAGCTGCTGCCGGGCAGGAAGACGTGCGCGTAGCGGGCCGTCTCGTTGAGGAACAGGTCCTGGACGACGACCAGCTCCATCGAGGTCAGCGCCGCCCGCACGTGCTGCAGGTTGGGGTCGGACTGGGCGATGTCCTCGCCCTGGACGTACAGCCCCCTGAAGGTCCCGCCGATGGCGGCGTCGAACATGTTGGGGATCCGCAGCCCCGGCTCCGGGTCGAGGGAGACGCCCCACAGGTCCTCGTAGATCGCGCGCACCTCGGGCCGGGAGATGTGCCGGTAGCCGGGCAGCTCGTGCGGGAAGGACCCCATGTCGCAGGAGCCCTGCACGTTGTTCTGCCCGCGCAGCGGGTTGACGCCCACGCCCTTGCGGCCGATGTTGCCGGTGAGCATCGCCAGGTTGGCCAGGCCCATGACCATCGTCGAGCCCTGGCTGTGCTCGGTGACGCCCAGCCCGTAGTAGATCGACCCGTTGGGCGCCGACGCGTAAAGCCGGGCCGCCGCACGCACCTGCTCGGGGTCCAGCCCGGTGGCCGCTGCCGTGGCCTCGGGGGAGTTCTCGTCGCGGCGGATGAACTCGAGGTAGGGGTCGACGTCCTCGCAGCGCTCGCGGAGGAACTCCTCGTCGGCCAGGCCCTCGGTGACCACGACGTGCGCCATCGCGTTGATGAAGGCCACGTTGGAGCCGGGCAGCAGGGGCAGGTGGGAGGCCGCCTCCACGTGGGGCGAGCGCACCAGGTCGATGCGGCGGGGGTCGGCCACGATGATCTGCGCGCCGTGACGCAGCCGCTGCTTGAGCCGGGAACCGAAGACCGGGTGGGCGTCGGTGGGGTTGGCCCCGATGAGCAGGACCACGTCGGTGTGGTCGACCGACTCGAAGTCCTGCGTCCCGGCGGAGGTGCCGAACGTCTGGTTGAGCCCGTAGCCGGTGGGGCTGTGGCAGACCCGGGCGCAGGTGTCGACGTTGTTGTTGCCGAAGGCCGCCCGCACCATCTTCTGGACGACGTAGACCTCCTCGTTGGTGCACCGGGAGGAGGAGATGCCACCGACGGCGCCCACGCCGTGGCGGTCCTGGATGGCGCGGAAGCCGTCGGCCACCCGCCGGATCGCCTCGTCCCAGGCCACGACCCGCCACTCCTCGTCGATGGAGTCGCGCACCATCGGGTGCAGCTGGCGGTCCTCGTGGTTGGTGTAGCCGTAGGCGAACCGCCCCTTGACGCAGGAGTGGCCCTCGTTGGCCCCGCCGGAGCGGGCCGGGACCATCCGGACGACCTCGGGAACGGTCGTCGGCGAGCCGGGCAGGACGTCGGCGTCGTCGTCCACCGGCCGGTCCTGGATCTCCGCCCGGAAGGTGCACCCCACCCCGCAGTAGGCACAGGTGGTCTCCACGACCCGGGTCGGCATCCCCAGCTGCACCAGCGAGCGCTCGACCAGCGCTTCGGTTGGGCAGGCCTGGACGCAGGCCCCGCAGCTGACGCACTCGCTGCCGAGCATGTCCGTCGGTCCGGGGGCGATCCGCGAGCCGAATCCCCGGCCCTCGACGGTCAGTGCGAAGGTGCCCTGGACGTCGGCGCAGGCCCGCACGCAGCGGGAGCAGACGATGCAGGCCTGGGGGTCGTAGTCGAAGTAGGGGTTGGAGGCGTCCCGGCCCTCGCCCCCGTCGACGTGGTGGGCCAGCCCCGCCCTGGCCATGGCCAGCACGTCGGGCCGTCCGGTCGCCGGGCTGTCGACGAACGCCTCGGTGGTGCCCTCCTGGTCGGCCGGCCCGGGCGGGGTCGGCAGCCCGTAGCGGACCTCCGCGACCCCCGTGCGCCGGGCCATCTCCTGGACCTGGCAGGTGCCGCGCGCACACCCGGGGCAGTCGGTGGGATGGTCGGACAGGTAGAGCTCCATGACGCCCTGCCGGAGCCGCTGCACCTGCTCGGTGCCGGTCCGCACGACCATCCCGTCGGTGCACGGCGTGGTGCACGAGGCTGGCGTGCCCTTCGCCCCGTCGACCTCGACGAGGCACAACCGGCAGGACCCGAACGCCGACAGCGAGTCGGTGGCGCAGAGACTGGGCACGTCGACCCCGGCCTCCCTGGCCGCCCGCAGCACCGAGGTGCCGGCCGGCACCTCGACGTCGCGGTCGTCGACCGTCACGCGGACGGTCACGTCGGTCTCCACGGCGGGCGTGCCCAGGTCGGGCTCGGGGGCGTAGGCCGTGCCGGCCGGGCGGTGCGGGGTGAGGGTCATGGCGCGCTCCTGGTGGTGCTGGCGGCGGCTGCCCCGGCGCGGGGGTCGGGGCCGGTGGCGTCCCCACCTCCGGCGGGGGCGAAGTCCTCGGGGAAGTGCTTCAGGGCGCTGCGCACGGGCATGGGCGTCAGGCCGCCCATCGCGCACAGCGACCCGCTGGTCATCGTCGTGCAGAGGTCCTCGAGCAGGACGAGGGCGGCCTCGCGCTCGGCCGGCGGACCGACCCGGATCCGGTCGATCGTCTCGACGCCCCGGGTGGACCCGACCCGGCAGGGGGTGCACTTGCCGCACGACTCGGCGGCGCAGAACTCCATCGCGAACCGGGCCATCCGGGCCGCGTCGAAGGTGTCGTCGAAGACGACGATCCCGCCGTGGCCCAGCATCCCGCCGGCCTCGGCCAGCGTCTCGTAGCCGGCGGCCACGTCGAGGCCGGCCGCGGGCAGGTAGGCCCCCAGGGGTCCGCCGACCTGGACGGCCCGCACGGGGCGTCCGGAGCGGGTGCCGCCGCCGAAGCCCTCGACCAGCTCGCGCAGGTCGGTGCCCAGGTCGGCCTCGACGAGCCCGCCGCGGGCGACGTTGCCCGCCAGCTGGAAGACCTGGGTGCCGCGGGAGCGGCCGTCGCCCGCGGCGGCATACGTCTCGCCTCCCCCGGTGAGGATGGCGGGCACGGCGGCGAAGGTCAGCACGTTGTTGACGACCGTCGGCCGGCCCCACAGGCCGGACAGCGCGGGGATCGGGGGCTTGGCGCGGACCTCGCCGCGGCGGCCCTCGATCGACTCGAGCATCGAGGTCTCCTCGCCGCAGATGTAGGCGCCGGCACCGCGCCGCACGTGGACGGTGAAGGACCGCCCGCTGCCGAGGACGTCCTCGCCGAGGTAGCCCTCGGCGGTCGCCACCGAGATCGCCTCGCCGAGGATGGCGATGGCGTCGGGGTACTCGCTGCGGACGTAGAGGTAGCCCTCCGTGGCCCCGATGGCGACGGCCGCGATCGCCATCCCCTCGAGCAGGGTGAACGGGTCACCCTCGGCGAGGATCCGGTCGGCGAAGGTCCCCGAGTCGCCCTCGTCGAGGTTGCCGGCCACGAACTTCTGGTCGGCCTGCGCCTCGAGCACGGTGCGCCACTTGATCCCGGTCGGGAACCCGGCACCGCCCCGGCCACGCAGCCCGGAGGTGACGACCTCCTCGACGACGTCGGCGGGGTCCATGTCCAGGGCCCGGCGCAGGCCGGCCCAGCCGCCCGCGTCGCGGTATGCCGCGATGTCGGTGGGCTCGGCCAGACCGAGCCGGGCGCAGCTGACCCGGTGCTGGGCGGTCAGCCAGGGGTCCTCCGCCACGGGCCCGAGGGAGTTCCCGACGGGGGCGCCCTCGAGCATGCCGCCGGAGACCAGCCCGGGCACGTCGGTCGGGGCGACGTTGGCGTAGCCGACTCGCCCGGCGGGCGTCTCCACCTCGACGAGCGGCTCGCGCCACAGCATGCCGCGGGTGCCGTTGCGCCGCACCGTGACCCCGGGCTGCTGGGCCAGGGCGGCGGCGACCTCGTCGGCCCCGACGGCGCGGGCGGAACTGTCCCTGGGGACCCAGACGATGGTCATCGGCGCGCCTCCTGGTCGGCGGTCGGCAGGGTCTCGGGAACCCCCGGTGCGGGCGGACGGTCGGCGAGCTCGGCGACCAGCTGCTGCACCCGGGACTCCTCGACCCGTCCGTGCAGCACGCCGTCGGCCTCGACCGTGGGACCGAGCGCGCAGTTGCCGAAGCAGAAGACCTGCTGCAGCTCGACGTCGGGGCCGGCGGTCCGCACCGCCTGCTGCGCAGCGGCATACACCCCTTCCGCCCCGACGGACTGGCAGGCCTCCGCCCGGCAGACGCGGACCGTGTGCGCGGGCGGCGGGGTCCGCCGGAAGTCGTGGTAGAAGCTGACGACCCCGTGGACCTCGGCGACCGAGAGGTTGAGCTCGTCGGCCAGCACCCGGACGTCGGGCTCGTCGATCCAGCCGAGGGCGTCCTGCACGTCGTGCAGCACCTCGAGCAGCGGGCCACGCTCCCCGGCCCGTCGCCGGGCCAAGTCCCGCACCGCGTCGGCCCGGGCACCCTCGGGCGCCGGGGCGGGGCCGCCGTCCTGCCGCGGACCTCGCCTGCGCCTGCGCGGGCCTTCGCGCTCGTCCACGTCCGCAACCTCCTCGTCGCCGTGTCCTGCCCACTCTAGGTCGCGGGACCGACGTTGGGCACCCCCGTCGCCCGCTCCGACCGGCGCACCCCGCCCGTCACGGCGGGTCCCCACCTCACTAGAGTGGAAGCACGAACCCACAGGAGGATGAGATGTCCGAACAGCGGTCGACGCCGATCCTGTCCGAGGACGAGTGCTGGGAGCGGCTCCGCCAGACCGAGTTCGGCCGGATGGCCTACCACCTCGCCGACGAGGTCCACATCAGCCCTCTCAACTACGCGGTCGACGGGGACCGGCTCGTCTTCCGGACCGCCGAGGGGTCCAAGCTGCTGGGGGTCGCCATGAACGAGGACGTGGCGTTCGAGGTGGACGACATCCTCGAGGACGAGGAGCGGGCCTGGAGCGTCATCGCCCGCGGCAAGGCACACATCCTCGAGGGCGACGAGGCCCGCGACGCCGACAACCTGCGGCTGCGGCCCTGGGTCAGCTCGGCCAAGTTCAACGTCGTGGCCATCACCGTCGAGGAGGTCAGCGGTCGCGACTTCCACCTGGCCCGCCCGTGGCGGCACATGATGCCGCCGGAGGACTGATCGCCGGCGCCGGACCCTGGAGCGAGCGCGCGCTGCCCCGGGTCGTCGACCTCGTCCTGTCCGAGCGGGTCACCCGCCCGTGGCGCGAGCGCGCCTGCGCCGACGCCGTCGGCACCGTGCTGGAGATCGGCTTCGGCAGCGGCCTCAACCTGCCGCACTACCGGGCGGGGGTCGAGCGGGTGCTCGCGGCCGAGCCCTCCGACCGCGCCTGGGAGATCGCCGGCGACCGGATCGCCGAGTTCGGCCGGCCGGTCGAGCGGGTCAGCCCGGACGCGGCCCGCATCCCCCTGCCCGACGGCAGCGTCGACACCGTCGTGTCCACGTGGTCGCTGTGCACCGTCCCCGACGTGCGGGCCGCGCTGGCCGAGGCGCGTCGGGTGCTGCGTCCCGACGGGGCGCTGCACTTCGTCGAGCACTCCCGCGCGCCGGAGAAGGCCGTGCGGCGGGTGCAGGACGCCATCCAGCCCGTCTGGGGTCCCGTGGCCGGGGGCTGCCACGTCACCCGGGACGTGCCGGGCCTGGTCCGCGCGGCGGGCTTCGAGGTGGTGACGGACGAGGCATACCTGACGCGGTTCCCGCCCGCCCGTCCCTGGGCCTGGTTCGTCGTGGGGACCGGCCGCCCGACCGGCTGACGCAGCCGGCCGGGCGTGCCACCGGCGTCAGTCGCCCTTGTTGAGCCCCGCAGAGATCGCGTTCATCACCGAGGAGTCGGCCAGCGTCGTGACGTCGCCCACCTCCCGGTGCTCGGCGACGTCCTTGAGCAGGCGGCGCATGATCTTGCCCGAGCGGGTCTTGGGCAGCTCGGGGACGATCATGATCTGCCGGGGCTTGGCGATCGGGCCGATCTCCTTGGCGACGTGGTTGCGCAGCTCGGCGACCAGGTCCGAGCCCTCGCCCGCGTCGTCGGCCTCCTGGACGGCCTCCTCGCGCAGGATGACGAACGCGCAGATCGCCTGGCCGGTGGTCTCGTCCGCGGCCCCGACGACGGCCGCCTCGGCGACCTTGGGGTGGGACACCAGGGCCGACTCGATCTCCGAGGTCGACATCCGGTGGCCGGAGACGTTCATCACGTCGTCGACCCGGCCGAGCACCCAGATGTTGCCGTCCTCGTCCAGCTTGGCGCCGTCCCCGGCGAAGTAGACGTTCTCGAACCGGCTCCAGTAGGTGTCCTTGTAGCGCTGCGGGTCGCCCCAGATGCCGCGCAGCATCGAGGGCCAGGGCTCGGTCAGGACGAGGTAGCCGCCGGAGCCCTTCTCCACCGGCTGCCCCATGTCGTCCACGACCGCGGCGCTGATGCCCGGGATCGCGTGCTGGGCCGAGCCCGGCCGGGTGGGGGTCACGCCGGGCAGCGGGCTGATCATGATCGCCCCGGTCTCGGTCTGCCACCAGGTGTCCACGATCGGGCACCGGTCCCCGCCGATGACCTCGCGGTACCACATCCAGGCCTCCGGGTTGATCGGCTCCCCGACCGACCCGAGCAGCCGCAGCGAGGACAGGTCGAACTTCGCCGGGATCTCCTTGCCCCACTTCATGAAGGTCCGGATCGCGGTGGGGGCGGTGTAGAGGACGGTGACCTTCTTGTCCTGGACGATCTCCCAGAAGCGGCCCTGGTGCGGGGTGTCCGGGGTGCCCTCGTACATCACCTGGGTGGCGCCGAGGGTCATCGGCCCGTAGACGATGTAGGAGTGCCCGGTGACCCAGCCGATGTCGGCGGTGCACCAGTAGACGTCGGACTCCGGGTGGATGTCGTGCACCACGGAGCTGGTGTAGGCGGTCTGCACGACGTACCCGCCGGTGGCGTGGAAGATCCCCTTGGGCTTCCCGGTCGTGCCCGAGGTGTAGAGGATGAACAGCGGGTGCTCGGCGTCGAACGCCTCCGCCTCGTGGGTGTCGGCCGCCTGCTCCAGCTGCTCGTGCCACCACAGGTCACGGTCGTCGTTCCACTCCACCTCCTGCTCGGTGCGCCGCACGACGAGGACCTTCTCCACCGGGGAGTCGCCCACGGCCAGGGCGGCGTCCACGGCGGGCTTGAGCGCGCCCGGCTTGCCGCGGCGCCACCCGCCGTCGGCGGTGATGACCACCTTGGCGCCGGCGTCGTCGATGCGGCTGTGCAGGGCCTCGGCGGAGAAGCCGCCGAAGACGACCGAGTGCGGGGCGCCGAGGCGGGCGCAGGCCAGCATCGCCACGACCGCCTCAGGGATCATCGGCAGGTAGATCGCGACCGTGTCCCCCTTGCCGACGCCCAGGTCGGCGAGCGCGTTGGCGGCCTTCTGCACCTGCTGGTGCAGCTCGGCGTAGGTGATGTCGCGGGTGTCCCCCGGCTCCCCGACGAAGTGGATCGCGACCCGGTCGCCGTTGCCGGCCTCGACGTGCCGGTCGACCGCGTTGACGCAGGCGTTGAGGGTGCCCCCGACGAACCACTTGGCGAACGGGGCGTCGGACCAGTCGAGCACCTGGTCGAAGTCGTTCTCCCAGCTCACGAACTTCCGCGCCTGGTCGGCCCAGAAAGCCTCCCGGTCCGCGGACGCCTGCTCGTAGAGCTCGCTCCTGCCGTTGGCGGCGGCCGCGAACTCCTCGCTCGGCGGGAAGGTGCGCTCCTCGTGCAACAGGTTGGACAGTCCTTCTTCGGACATGGATGCCTCCTTGCGTCTGGGCTGCGTGCTCCCGAGTATGCCGTGACCTCGGCGGGCGCGCGGGCCGGGGCGGGTGCGGGGCGACGAGCGGACGGTGCCGTGCGACGAGCGGCAGCGCCGGCGGAGGTCAGCGCCGCGCGGGCACGCCGAGCGCCCCGGTCGGGATCGACTCGGGGGTGTGCAGCCGCACGAGGGTGCGCCGGGTCCCGCGGGGGATCCGGTGCGGGGTGGCCAGGGAGACGCCGACGGCGGTGAGCAGGGCCACCGGCACGGTCCAGGCCGCCGGCTGCGCCAGGAGCGCGCCGGCCCACCCGGGGCGGTCGCCGACGAGCACCGTGACGCCGATGGCACCGGTGGCCAGGACGGCACCGACGAGCAGCCCGGCGGCGGCCCCCGGCACGGTGAGCCGGGGCCACCACACGCCCAGCGCCAGCAGGGGGAAGAAGGTCGAGGCCGCCACGACGAAGGCCAGCGTGACGAAGGCGGCCAGCCCCACCTCGGGGAAGAACCGGCTCAGCCCGTAGGGGACGAGCACGGCGACCACGGCGGCCAGCCGGAACCCGGTGACCTCGGAGTGGTCGCCCCCGGTGACCTTGGCCAGCAGCGGCCGGACGACGTCCTGGTTGAGCACTCCGGTCACCGCGACCGCGAGCCCGGAGGACGTCGAGAGGAACGCCGCGAACGCCCCGCCCGCGAGCGCGGCGACGAGCAGGTCGGCCGGCACCCCGTCGACGACCTGCGCGGGCAGCCGGAGCACCACCGTGTCGGCCCGCCAGTCCTCGGCGGAGGAGGCGAGGTAGGCGCGGCCGAGGACGCCGTAGACGATTGTCACCACGTAGAACATGCCCAGCAGCCACAGCACCCGCACCGTCGTGCGACGGGCCTGGGCGCCGTCGGGGTTGGTGTAGTAGCGCACCACGACGTGCGGCAGCCCCGTCGTGCCGAGGGCCAGCGCCACCAGCAGGGAGAAGGTCCGGTAGAGGTGGTGCCGGTCGGGGACCTCCCCGGTCAGCGGCAGCAGCCAGGAGCTGTCGACCTGCGGGAGTGGCCCGCGGGTGGCCCACCAGACCGCGACGATCACCCCGGCGGGCACGGCGAGGGCGGTGAGCTTGACCCAGTACTGCACGGCCTGGACCAGGGTGATCGAGCGCATGCCGCCGGCGGCGACCGAGAGCACGACGACGACGAGGACCACCGTCGCCCCGAGCCGTTCGGGCGCCCCGGTGACCAGGCGCAGCGTGAACCCGGCGCCCTGGAACTGGGGCACGAGGTAGAGCCAGCCGATGAAGACGACGAGCACCGTGCACAGGTGGCGCACCGCCCGCGACTCGAGCCGGGCCTCGGCGAAGTCGGGCAGGGTGTAGGCGCCCGACCGCCGCAGCGGCGCGGCGACGAGCACCAGCAGCACGACGTACCCGGCGGTGTAGCCGATCGGGTACCAGAGGGCGTCCACCCCGGTGTCGTAGACCAGCCCCGCCACCCCGAGGAAGCTGGCGGCCGAGAGGTACTCCCCGCCGATCGCCGCCGCGTTGCGGCCGGGGGTGACCGTGCGGCCGGCGACGTAGAAGTCGCTCGTGCGCCGGGACAGCCGCAGGCCGAAGACGCCGAGCACGAGCGTGAGCACGCACACGGCCAGGACCGCCAGCCCGGGCAGCACCCCGGACACTAGGCGTCCCGTCCGACGACGTCGCTGAACCGCGTCTCCAGCCGGCCCGCCTGGTGGGCGTACCAGGCGGCGAGCGCGACCATCGCCGGGTAGACGAGCACCCCGAGCAGCACCCAGACGAGGGGGACGCCGGCCAGGCTCACCGCACCGGTCGCCGGCACGAGGGTGACGAGCACCGGCACGGCGAGCAGGGCGGCGGCGAAGACGCCCAGCACGGTCAGCGCGAGGCGCAGCTGGGCCCGCAGCAGCCCCTGGAGGTAGAGCTCGCCCACCTCGGTCTGCTCGACGAGGTCGGTGGCGGGGGTGCGCTGCCGCACGGGCGGCGCACCCCGGCGGGAGGAGGTCACCCGGACCCGGGAGGTATGCCGTCGCGCCGGCGCGCCCGGTCCGTCCGGGGGCGGGGACGACGGGGTCGGCATGGTGGGCAGGCTACGCCCGACCTGCGACACCGGGTGGGGTGGGCGACGATGGGGCCATGGCAGACCTCAAGGACCGCACGATCGAGCTCGTGAGCAAGGGCTACCGCTTCACCGACCGGCTGCTCGGGCCGGCGGTGCGCCCCGGCTCGGCCCGGCGGGCCCCGATGAGGCTGCTCGGCTCGCCCACCCTCGTGGTCCGCGGGGCGGAGGGGGTGCGCCTGTTCTACGACACCGACCGGATGCAGCGCACCGGTGCCATGCCGGCCATCATCGGCGGCGGCCTGTTCGGCAAGGGGTCGCTGCACGGGATGGACGGCGAGGCGCACCGCAACCGCAAGGCGATCTTCGTCCGGGCCGCGATGGACCCCGACGCGCTGCGCGAGCTGATGGCCGACGCACGGCGGGAGTGGGCGGCATACATCGACCGGGAGTGGGTGGCCGGCGAGGGCGGCACCGTCTACGACGCCGCGGTGGACGTCTACGGCCGGTCGATCATGCGCTGGGCCGGGATCGAGGCCGACGAGGGGACCCTGACCCGGCTGTCCCGGTGGGAGGCGCAGATCGTCGACGGCTTCGCCGTGCTCGGGCCCGCCTACGTGCTGCAGAAGGTCCGGCGGCGCCAGTGCGACCGCTGGTTCGAGGAGCACGTGCGCAGGGCACGGGCCGGCGAGGTGCCGGTGCGTCCCGGCAGCGCCCTCGACCTGGTCCTGGCCCACCGCGAGCTGGACGGACAGCCGCTGTCGGACCATCTGGCCGCCGTGGAGATCCAGAACGTGGTCCGGCCGACGATCGCGGTCGCCCGGTTCGCCGCGTTCCTGGCGCTGGCCTTCCACGAGCACCCGGACGTGCGCGAACGGGTCAGCGAGGAGGTCCTCGCCCGCGGGACCACGGTCGACGGGCCCTACGCCACGGCGGTCGCCCAGGAGGTGCGCCGCTACTACCCCTTCGTGCCGGTGCTGCCGGCCGTCGCGCGGCACGACCTGGAGTTCGAGGGAGCCCGGGTCGCGGCCGGCGACCGGGTGCTCGTCGACATCTTCGGGACCGACCGCGACGCCGAGCACTGGCACCAGCCGGACCGCTTCGACCCGGAGCGGTTCACCGGGGAGGGCGCCGACCTGGCCTGGTCGGACCACTTCCTGCCCCAGGGCGGAGGCCGTCCGGAGACCGGCCACCGCTGCCCCGGGGAGCTGGTGACGGTGGGGCTGCTGGCGCTCACCGCCGCCGAGCTGTCCCGGCTGGAGGCGGACCTGCCCGAGCAGGACCTGTCCTACCCCCTGGACCGGATGCCGACGGCACCGGGGAGCAAGGTCCGGTTCGTCGACGTGCGCCGGCGCTGACCGTCAGGTCCGGGGGCCGCGGGCGAGGATGCGCTCGCGGACGTCGCGGGTGTGCCGGCGGGCCACCTGCAGCTCGGTCCCGTCCGGGGCCAGCACGAGGGACACCCGTCCCTGGCTCTGCCGCACCTCGGCGACGTGGGCCAGGGAGACCAGGGTCGAGCGGTGGATGCGGACGAACCCGGCGCCGGCCCACCGTTCCTCCAGCGTGCTCAGCGGCACCCGGACCAGGTGGGAGCCGGTGGCGGTGAACAGCCGGGCGTAGTCGCCCTGGGCCTGGACGTAGCGGATGGTCGACCGCAGAACGAACCGGGTCACCCCGCCGAGCTCGACCGCGATCCGTTCGTCCGGGGCGGCCTGCGCGGGACCCGCCTCCCTTGCCGCGGCCGTCGGCCCGGCGGCCTCGGCCACCTCCCCGGGGGCCCCCGGCTCGGCGCGCGCGTCCGCGGGGGGCGCGGACGTCATACCCTCCACCACCCGGTCGACCGCCCGGGCGAGCCGGGACGGGGAGACCGGCTTCATCACGTAGTCCGTGGCTTGCACGGCGAAGGCGTCGACGGCGTGCTCCTCGTGGGCGGTGACGAAGACGACCTGCGGGCGGCGGGCGAACCGGGCGATGATGCGCGCCAGCTCCATCCCGTCGAGCCCGGGCATGGAGATGTCGGAGAAGACGACGTCGACGTCGCCGGCGTCCAGCGCCCGCAGCGCGTCGGTGCCCGAGGAGGCAGGCACCACGACGTCGAACCGGCCGTCCTGCTCGAGGAGGTAGGTCAGCTCGGAGAGGGCGGGCGGTTCGTCGTCGACGACGAGGGCGCGCATGACCTCATCGTAGGAGGCGCCCTCCGTGCGGCGGAGGAGGCACCGGGGCGGCGGGCCGGTGTCAGCAGCCGCGCAGGAGCTGGGCCTTGGCCCAGGCGCCCGACTGGTAGACCGCGGCCTGCGCCCAGGCCCGCAGGCTCCGGTCCGTGCCGGCGTCGGTGGTCCAGACGAGCACGTCGGCGTCGCTGCACCGTTCCATGAGCATCCGGGTGCGCGCCGCGTGCGGGGTGCTGGTCATCACGGCGACCCGGTCCCAGCCGTGCTCCGTGACCCGGGCGCCCAGGACCCGGGCCTCCCCGCGGGTGGTGTACGGCTCGGGCAGGACGCACTCGACCCGGTAGGTGGCCGTGCGCAGGCCGCAGTGGTCGGTCGCGTAGGCCTCGCCGGTGTCGGCGTTGACCGAGGTCGTGGCCAGCAGCACGGGGGCGACGCCGGTGTCCATGACGGCGAGCGCCTCCTCGATCCGGGTCTCCACCGGACCGATGACGTAGGCCGCGTCCACCGGTGCCACCTCGTCGACCCGCGGGTCGACCACCACGTCGAGACTGACGGCCACCCACGTCACCAGCGCCGCGAGGACGGTCGCGATCAGGGTCGTCAGCCAGGGCCTCATCCGGCCACGTGCACGCCGGGGGCGTACTTGGGCACCCGGAAGGAGACCTTGGTGCCCAGCCCGGGGGCCGTCTCGACCACGAGGCCGTGGTCGTCGCCGTAGACCTGCCGGAGTCGGGCGTCGACGTTGCCCAGGCCCACGCTGTCGGTGTCCTTGCCGTCGGCCGCCGTGTCGCCGTCGAGCGCCCGCTGGACCAGCTCGGGGTCGGAGCCGACCCCGTCGTCCTCGATGGTGATCTCGGCCAGGTCGCCCAGGTCGGTGGCGGTGATCGTCACCGTGCCGACGTCCTCCTTGGCCGCCAGCCCGTGGCGGACGGCGTTCTCCACGAGGGGCTGCACGGCCAGGAAGGGCACGGCCACGGTGAGCACCTCGGGCGCGACGAGGAGGTGGACCTGGAGCCGCTCGCCGAAGCGCGCCTGCTCGAGCACGAGGTAGCGCTCGATGTTGCGCAGCTCGTCGGCCAGGGTGGTGAAGGCCCCGCCGCGCCGCAGGGCGTAGCGGGTGAAGTCGGCGAACTCCAGCAGCAGCTCGCGGGCCCGGTCGGGGTCGGTCCGCACGAAGGAGGCGATCGCGCCGAGGGAGTTGTAGATGAAGTGCGGGCTGATCTGGGCCCGCAGGCTGCGCAGCTCGGCCTCCATGGCCCGGGTGCGCTCCCGGTCCAGCTCGCCGAGCTCGAGCTGGCCGCTGACCCAGGTGGCGAGCTGCTCGGTGGCGCGGGCCAGCCCGGCGGAGGGCCGCTCGGCGTAGGCCGCGACCGTGCCCACGACCCGGTCCTCGACGACGAGCGGGGCGACCACCCCGGCCCGGACGTCGCACTCGGGGTCGGCGCAGGGCAGGTCGTCGCGGTCGAGGACGACGACGTCACCGGTGTCCAGCACCCGGCGGGAGTGGTCGACCGCCTGGCCGGAGTGGTGCTCCCCGTGCCCGGACCAGGTGAGCAGCTGGTGGCCGTCGCACAGCGCCAGCCCGGACGCCCCGAGCATGAGGCGCAGGTGCCGGGCCGCCCGGCCGGCGTGCTCGCTCGTCAGGCCGGACCGCAGGTGCCGGCCCGCCTGGGACCCGGTGCGCAGCGTCTCGTAGGTGATCCGGTCCGCCTCGGAAAGGAACCCCCTAGCCTCCCGCCGGCGGCGCAGCCACAGCACGACGTGCAGGACGAGGAAGGCGCCCGCCACGACGATGGCCGTGGGGAGGTGGAAGTCCTGCATGGAGGGAGGGTATGCCGTCGGCCGGCCCGGCCTCCGCCGTCTTTGGTGCGAACTCACCTGGGCGATACCCTTGGGGGTATCACGTCAATCCGTTCAACGAGGAGTTCCATGTCCCACGGCGCCCACGTCCTCGACGGCCTCAAGGCCCCCGCCCGCGACCTGCGCTCGCGCATCCCGGACGTCTACGCCGGGTTCGCCGCCACCCACAAGGCGGCCCTGGCCGAGGGCGAGCTGAGCACCGCCACCAAGGAGCTCATCGCCCTGGGCATCTCCGTGGCCACCCAGTGCGACGGCTGCATCGCCAGCCACGCCCGCGGTGCGGCCCGCGCCGGAGCCACGGCCGAGCAGGCCGCCGAGACCATCGGCGTCGCTATCCTCATGGCCGGCGGCCCCGCGACCGTCTACGGCCCGCGCGCGATGGACGCCTTCCTGGAGTTCTCCGGCGCCAAGGAGGCCTGAGCCTCCCGGGGCGCTGCCCGCGCGTCGGCCGGCGCCGGCGCATCGGCCGGGGGCGCGTCGGCCGGGGGGCGCTCCCGGCCGCGTGACCAGTTGTGGCCCCCACCAGGGCCACGACTCGTCGGCCGAGACCCCCCGACGACGTCTACTCCCCCCGGCCGGACGAGCCGACGGTCTCGACCGGGCGGCCCAGGTCCACGAGCAGGGCGGTCGACAGCTCGGCGGCCGCCCGCCGCACCTTGTCGAGGTCGACGGCCGCGTGCCGCTCCTCCACGCTCGGCTCGATGGTCGAGAGCACCTCGTCGCGGTTGCGGGCGGCGGCCGCGGCCTGCACCGCCAGCTCCTGCCGCAGCTCGGCGCTCAGCAGCCCGCCCTCCTGGTCGGCCCGCCGGGCCAGCTCGACGGCGAACCGCTCGCCGGCGGCCGCCTCCTCCTGGTCGTCGCTGGTCAGCATGAGCGCCGCCCGGTCGAGCAGGCACCGGCCCCGCTCCAGGTCGCCCTGGCCGACCTCGGCCACGGCCCGGGTGAGCAGCGGCCGCTCCGCGGCACCGGCCTGCCGGGCGATCATCGCCAGCTGCAGGCCCAGCACCCGCTCCCGGGTCCGGGCGCCGACGTCCCCCTCGCGCAGGCTCGGCACGTAGCCCTTCGACGGCGCGCTCTGGGCCATCGTGTCGAGGTACTCCCGCTGGGCCTCCTCCGGCGTGCCGACCGTCTCCCGCAACGGGATCGCCCGGATGGCCAGGGTGGCGAAGAAGACCACGACGATGATCGGCAGGCCGAGGACGAACACGTCGTGCAGCTGGTCGGCCAGTCCCCGGCGCACCGCCTCCAGCACCTCCGGCGGCAGCACCTCCGGCGGCAGCCCCTCCGTCGCCGCCGGGTCCAACGCCGCCCCGGCGTCGATCTGCCCCAGCTCGGCCGCCCGCGACGCCATCTCGGCCGGCAGGTGCCCCGCGATCGCCGACGCCATCCCGGCCGTCATGACCGAGCCGAAGACGGCGATCCCGACCGTGTTGCCGACGTTGCGGAAGAACTGCAGGGTCGCGGTGCCGACGCCCAGGTCGGCCCGGGAGACCGCGTTCTGGACGACGAGGGTGTACTGCTGCATCGCCATCCCCAGGCCGGTGCCCATGACCGCGATCGCCGCGGTCATCGTCCACTCCGAGGACTCCACGGTGAGCCGGGTCAGCAGCCACAGGCCCACCCCGGTGACGACCGTGCCCAGCAGCATGAGCTCCTTGTAGCGGCCGGTCCGGGTGATGAGCAGGCCGGAGAGGATCCCCACGACGATCATCCCGAGCATCATCGGCATGAGGATCAGGCCGGACTCGGTCGCCCCGGCGCCGAGCACGCCCTGGGCGTAGACCGGCACGTAGATCAACGCGCCGAACATCACCATCGCCAGGCCGAAGGCGGCGATGTTGGCCCAGGTGAAGATGCTGTTGCGGAACAGGCCCAGCGGCAGAAGAGGGTTCTCCGCCCGCAGCTCGGCCAGGACGAACCCGGCCAGCAGGACCGCACCGGCCGCGAAGAGGCCCAGCACCGGCGCCGACGTCCACGGGTAGGTGGTGCCGCCCCAGGACGTGGCCAGGAGGATCGACACGAGCGCCGGGGTCAGGGTGACGATGCCCAGCACGTCGATGCTGCCGCGCGTCGGCTCGTGGTCCAGGTGCAGGAAGCGGGCGATGACGACCACCGCAACCACACCGACCGGCAGCGCGGCGAAGAACAGCCACCGCCAGCCCAGCTCGTCGGTGATGAGCCCGCCCGCAAGGGGGCCGGCGACCGAGGTCACGCCGAACACCGCCCCCATGAGGCCCTGGTACTTCCCCCGCTGCCGGGCCGGGATGATGTCCCCGATGATGGTCTGCGACAACGGCATGAGCGTGCCCATGCCCAGGCCCTGCACCGCCCGGCCGAGGACGAGCGTCCAGAAGTTCGGCGCCAGCCCGGAGATCACCGAGCCCACCATGAAGACGACCAGCCCGCCGAGGTAGAACCCGCGCCGGCCGAAGATGTCGGACAGCTTGCCCACGATCGGCACGACGATGGCCGAGACCAGCATGGCCGCGGTCGCCACCCAGCTGTAGTGCTCCATACCCCCCAGCTCGGCGACGATCCGGGGGATGGCCGGGCCGACGATCGTCTGGCTGATCGAGGCGACGAACATGCCGAGCATCAGCCCGACGAAGACCCGCCGGTGCGCGGGCGTCATCCGGTAGGGAACGGGTTCGGGGGTGGCGGCCGTGGGCGCGGCTCCGGTGGTGGTCACGGGGTCCTTCGGGGTATGCGGTGGTGCCGGCGGAGGCGTTCGGAGCGGCGGGTCTCGAGGCTGTCGGTGAGCTGCCCGAGCAGGCGGGCCAGGTCACGGCTGTCGTCGTCGTCCCAGCCCTCGAGGGCGTCGGTGACGAGGGCCACCCGTCGGGCCCGCTCCTGGCGGACCGCCTCGCGACCCTCGTCGGTGAGGCAGAGCAGGGAGGCGCGACCGTCGGCCGGGTCCGGCTCGCGGGCCACCAGCCCCCGGTCGACCAGGGATGTGAGCCGCCGGCTCATCGTCGAGGGGTCCAACCCCTCCGACCGGGCCAGGTCGCGGGAGCGGACGGGCTCCCCGCCGTCGCCCTGGTGGGACAGGTGGACGAGGACCGAGAAGTCCGGGCGCGAGAGGTCGCCCTGGAACTCGGTGAGGAGGCGGCCCATCGAGACGAAGGCGCGCGCGAGCTGCTCAGATACGTGCATGATGCAACCATCATACGTCGTCCGGACGCCTCAGCTGGTCACGTCGCGGGCCCCCCGGCCGAGCAGCCACCGACGCACGAGACGGCAGCGGCCGGACTCCCACCAGGCGAGGTCGAGCGCGTCCGCCCGGGCTTCGACGGGCAGGAGACCGTCGAGCCGGGCCCGGGTGGACTCCTCGGTGACGTCGCCGTGGACCAGGTCGAGCGTCAGGTGTGGCTCGGGCGCGAACTCCCCGGCGTAGGGCGGGTGGTCGGGGAACTCCGCGACGAGCAGGGCGGTGAGCAGGGCGAACGGCCCGGCCGGCTCGGGCGCGAGGTGGACGATCCCGTTGGGGAAGGTGGCCACCCGCGCGAGCCGGTAGGGAAACGGCTCCACCTGCGCGGCGACGGCGGCGACCCGGCTGGCCACGTCGTCGTCCAGCACGTCGACGAACGGGCCGAGGGCGGTGACGTGGGCGTGGACGAAGCGGGGGTCGGCGGAGACGAAGCCGGGGTCGTAGGCCGCGGTCCGGTCGCGGACCCATCCCTCCAGCGGCGGGACCGGCACCTGGAGCACGCTGTGCCCGCGCCAGGCTGACGCACCGGTGTCGGGCAGGCTCACCGTCCCCGCCGCTGCCGGTGGAGGCGCAGCTCGTGCACGAACCAGACACCTCCGAGCACCAGGGTGATCAGCCCGTGCCACCACGCGATGGCAGCGGCAGCGACGAGGACCACAGCGGACACGATGACGACGGCCGACGCTGTCACGGGCCACCAGGTCGAGCTCCGCCCCCTTGCCAGGTCATCCACGGGCCCGACCGTTCCACAGGACATGGTCGTCCGCAAGGCTGTGCAACAGATAGCCGACCAGCGGTGAGGCTCCCTGCCGGTTGCGACATGTCACGTGCTGCACCCTCGGGCCTCTGGCACGCGACACGCCACAACGGCTCTGCACAGTGCGTGACACGCCGGGGGCGGAGAGCCCAGGGCCGACCATCGGCCCCCGCCGTTACCGCACCCGCGCCGTCAGAAGACCGGTTTGCCGCCCGTCACCCCCAGCACCGTCCCGGAGACGTAGCTGGCTTCGTCGGACGCGAGGAAGACGTAGGCCGCGGCCACCTCGACGGGGTGGCCGGCGCGGCCCAGCGGGGTGTCCGAGCCGAAGCCCTCGACCTTGTCCGCCGCCATCGTCGAGGGGATGAGCGGCGTCCAGATCGGCCCGGGCGCCACGGCGTTGACGCGCACCCCGCGCGGGCCCAGCTCGGCGGCCAGGTTGACGACGAGATTGTTGAGCGCCGCCTTCGTGGCCGCGTAGTCCAGGAGGTGGTCCGAGGGCTCGTAGGCCTGGATCGAGGTGGTGACGATGATGCTGCCGCCGTCCTTCTCCAGCTCGCCGGCCAGCTCGTGCACCAGCCAGTAGGGCGAGAAGACGTTGGTCGCGAACGTCCGCTCGACCTGCTCCAGCGGGAACTCCTCGAGCGTGTCGTGGGTCATCTGGTAGGCCGCGTTGGCCACCAGCACGTCGAGCCCGCCGAGCGCCTGCACGGCGTCCTTGGCCAGCTGCCGGTTGGCCGCCAGCTCGCGCAGGTCCACCGCGAACAGGTGGCAGGTGCCGCCGGCCGCCTCGACCAGCTCCTGGGTGCGCCGGGCGTCGTCCTCCTCCTCGGGCAGGTGGGCGACCGCGACCGCGGCTCCCTCCTTGGCGAAGGTGAGGGCCACGGCCCGGCCGATGCCGGAGTCGCCGCCGGTGATCAGGGCGCGCCGGCCGGGGAGGCGGTCACGACCCGTCCACGACTCCTCGCCGTGGTCGGGCGCGGGGTCCAGGTCGGCGACCGTGCCGGGCCACTCCTGGGACTGGCCGGGGATGTCGGACAGCTGCGGACGGGTCATGCCGTTCTCCTTCCGTCAGGGATGGGGATGTCGTGCAGGGATGGGAATGTCGTGCAGGGATGCGTATGCCGTGCCGCCGCTCAGACGTCGCGCTCCCAGCGGCGCATCGCCCCGCAGGCGGTGAAGAAGTCCTCCGGCGTCGTCGTCGACAGGTCCAGGCAGGCCTGGTCCAGCCGGTCGGCGATCCCGCCGGCCTCCAGCAGCGGGCGGGCGCCGGGGGCGTAGCCGATGAACTTGTAGTGCGAGAACGCGTCGGCGACGAAGTCGCGGGTGGCCGGGTGACCGGCCAGCTCCTCGGCCCCGGCCCCCTCGCCCAGGAGGGCGACCGCGTCGAAGAGCACCGAGGGCCCGCCGTCGATCTTGTGGTCGACCGGCCGGCGCTCGCCACCGGCGAGGGTGACGCCACCGACCTTGAGGGCGACCGTCTCGACCATCGCGCCGCCGTCCTCGAAGGCCTTCGTCAGGGCGTCGAGCGCGGCCCCGTCGGTCCCGTCGGTGACGACGATCCCCAGCTTGCGGCCGGCGAAGCTCTCCGGCGCGCGGAACTCCATGCTGAGGGCCGGGGAGGCCGGCAGGTCGTGGTTCGGCCGCACGTGCGGGGTGGTGGCCTCCGGCAGCTCCATCCCGAGCCCGTCGGCGACCCCGGCCGCCAGCTCCTCGTCGACGTTGCGCAGGTTGGCCACGATCCGCTCGCGGACCACCGGGATCTCGCACTTGGACAGCTCGAAGACGAACGCCATCCGGATGTGGTCCTGCTCGACCGGGCTCTGGCTGCGCCAGAACTGACCGGCCTGGGAGTAGTGGTCGGCGAAGCTCTCGGCCCGGACCCGACGGGTGTCGCCGCTCTCGGGCCGCTCGACCGTCCGGAAGCCCGCCTCCCGGTCGGCCCGCGGCCCGGCCGCGGCCCCGGTGAAGGAGTTGGGCTCGTAGTTCGCCCGGCCCGCCTGCCGGCCCATCTGCATGTGGCCGTCCCGCTGGAAGTGGGCGACCGGGCAGCGCGGCGCGTTGACCGGGAGCTGGCTGAAGTTCGTCGACCCCAGCCGCTTGAGCTGGGTGTCCAGGTAGGAGAAGTTGCGTCCCTGCAGCAGCGGGTCGTTGGTGAAGTCGATGCCGGGCACGACGTTCTGGGTCATGAACGCCACCTGCTCCGTCTCGCTGAAGACGTTGTCGACGACCCGGTCCAGCCGCATCGTGCCGACCACCCGCAGCGGCACCTGCTCCTCGGGGATGATCTTGGTCGCGTCGAGCACGTCGAAGTCGAAGGAGTCGGCGAACTCGTCGTCGAAGGTCTGCACGCACAGGTCCCACTCGGGGAAGTCGCCGTTGTTGATCGCCATCCACAGGTCGCGCCGGTGGAAGTCCGGGTCGGCGCCGTTGATCTTGACCGCCTCGTTCCACACCACCGACTGCAGCCCCTGCTTCGGCACCCAGTGGAACTTGACGAACGTGCTGCGCCCCTCGGCGTCGACGAACCGGAAGGTGTGCACGCCGAAGCCCTGCATGAAGCGGAACGACCGCGGGATCGCGCGGTCCGACATCTGCCACAGCAGCATGTGGGTCGACTCGGGCATCAGCCCGACGAAGTCCCAGAAGGTGTCGTGCGCCGACTGGGCCTGCGGCCAGCCCCGGTCCTGCTCCTCCTTGACCGAGTGCACCAGGTCGGGGAACTTGAGGGCGTCCTGGATGAAGAACACCGGGATGTTGTTGCCGACCAGGTCCCAGTTGCCCTCGTCGGTGTAGAACTTGGTCGCGAACCCGCGCACGTCCCGGGCCAGGTCGAAGGAGCCCATGTTGCCCGCGACGGTGGAGAACCGGACGAACACCGGCGTCTCCTTGCCGGCCTCGGCGAACAGCGAGGCCCGGGTCAGGTCGGACAGGTCCTCGGCGGCGGTGAAGGTGCCGTGCGCGCCATACCCGCGGGCGTGCACCACCCGCTCGGGGATCCGCTCGTGGTCGAAGTGGAAGATCTTGTCGCGGAAGGCGAAGTCCTCCAGCAGGGTGGGTCCGCGGTCGCCGACCTTCAGGGAGTTCTGGTCGTCCGAGAGCACCTGCCCCTGCGAGGTCGTCATCGGAGGGATGCCGTCGCCCGGCAGCTGGTGCAGCTCGCCGCCCTCCCCGGGCTCGGTCGCGTCGGTGTAGCGCGGGTTGTCCGCGGCGGCGCCCGCGTGGCGGGGCGTCGGCGGCTGCGGCGGGGCCGGGTCCTGCGGGTAGTCCGGGAGCCGGGGGCCGCCTGTCTCCACGGCCGGCTGGTCGTTCTGGTTCGTGGCCATCGTGGTCCTCCACGTCCGCGTCGGGTCGTCGCCCTCTCTGGCGACGCGTCTTCCACGCTAGGACGACGAGGCCCGCTCGTCCTGTCGACCGGCCCCGCCGACCGACCCCCGCAGGTCTGTCCTGCTCAGGACCGCTTCGGCTGGGCCCACCGCCACCCGCGGGGCAGCTTCTCCCCGGCCGCGACCGAGCGCACCCGCACGTCCCCGAACACCGACCAGCCGGTGACGACCAGCCGGCCGCCCGACGGCGGGGTGCCGGTGGCGGCCGCGCCCACCTCCGAGCGCGCGTCGCCGAGCAGCGTCATCCCCTGGATCTGCACGTCGGTGCCCTCGGGCACGAGGATCTTCGCGCTGCCGAACAGGCTGTAGAGCTCGACCTCGAGGGTCTCCCCCGGCTGCAGCACGTGGCGCAGGTCGAGCTTGACGTCGCCGAACACCTGGTAGGACACGGTCTTCCGGGCGGCGTCCCACGCCCCGGTGCGCACGAGGTCGCCGAACGCGGACACCATGGGCTGGTCCCGCTCCCTGCGCGCGGGCAGGTTCCCCGGACCGCCCGAGGAGTATGCCGCTCCGCCGGCCTGCTGCCAGGAGCCCGGCGCCCCGGGGACCACCTCGGGCATCCCCGCGCCCGGCGTCTGCGGGCCGGGCAGCGGAGGGGGCTGCAGCGCGGGGTCGATCCCGGGGGACGGCTGCATCGGGTCCGTGCCGGGCGGTGCCGCCAGCTCGTCACCCTCGCGGGGCCCCTGCCCGCGGTCGTCGTCCTGCCACCCCGATCGGTACGTCATACCCCCACCGTAGTCGGGCCGGCGAAGCACGCCCCGGCGCGGGAAGCGCGCACCCGCGGCACCGAGCATCCCCGCCGGATCCGTAGGCTGGGGGGATGGAATTTCGGTACCTCGGCAACAGCGGGCTCAAGATCAGCGAGATCACCTACGGCAACTGGTTGACCCACGGGTCCCAGGTGGAGAACGAGGTGGCCCACCAGTGCGTGCGCGCCGCGCTCGACGAGGGCATCTCGACCTTCGACACTGCCGACGTCTACGCCAACACCAAGGCCGAGAGCGTCCTCGGCGAGGCGCTGAAGGGCGAGCGCCGGGAGAGCCTGGAGATCTTCACCAAGGTCTACTGGCCCACCGGCCCCGGCGGCAAGAACGACACCGGCCTGTCCCGCAAGCACGTTCTGGAGTCGATCGACGGGTCGTTGAAGCGGCTGCAGACCGACTACGTCGACCTCTACCAGGCGCACCGGTTCGACACCGAGACGCCGCTGGAGGAGACGATGCAGGCCTTCGCCGACATCGTCCGCCAGGGCAAGGCGCTCTACATCGGCGTCAGCGAGTGGACCGCCGACCAGATCCGTGAGGGCCACCGGCTGAGCAAGGAGCTGGGCTTCCAGCTCATCTCCTCCCAGCCGCAGTACTCCATGCTCTGGCGGGTCATCGAGCCCGAGGTCGTCCCGGCCTGCGAGGAGCTGGGCATCTCCCAGATCGTCTGGAGCCCGATGGCCCAGGGCGTGCTCTCGGGCAAGTACCTGCCCGGCCAGCAGCCCACCGAGGGCCGCGCGGCCGACGAGAGGATGGGCAAGGGCATGCAGGGCTTCATGTCCGACGAGACCCTCACGGCCGTGCAGAACCTCAAGCCGCTGGCCGAGGAGGCCGGCCTGACCATGCCGCAGCTCGCAGTCGCCTGGGTGCTGCAGAACCCCAACGTGGCCGCCGCGCTCGTCGGCGCCTCCCGGCCGGAGCAGGTCAAGGACAACGTCAAGGCCGCCGGCGTGACGCTGGACGCCGACCTTCTGGCCAAGATCGACGAGGTCCTCGGCGACACGGTCGAGCGCGACCCCGGCAAGACGGCCGAGAACGCCCCGCAGACCCGGGTGGCCTGACGCCCGGCGTCCGGACGACGGGACGGATCAGCGCTCGACGATCGTCGTGACCACCTCGGTCAGCGCCGGCCGGCGGGGCGTCGAGGAGAAGCCGAAGCGGGCCGGCGGGTCGACCGGGGTCAGCGTGCCCAGGTCGACGCCGTCGAGCCGGGCGGTCACGGCCGTCACCGTCCGCAGGTCGGTCGCGCCGTAGAACTCCCGCCGCCCCTGCCCGGCGCTGCCCCGGGTGCGCACGCCCCGCAGGACGACCCGGGCCACCGGGTCGGTGACCGTGGACAGCAGGGGGCTGGCGGCGACCCTGCGGGGTATGCCGCGCAGCAGCCACCCCAGTGCCGTGCGCCGGCCGAGGGTCGCGGCGAGGGTCAGGGACGGCGTGGCCACGGAGAAGGTCGCGGGCGGCCCGTCCGTCGGGGCCGGTCCGCCGGCGGCGAGGTCGACCTCGACCGGCTCGATCCGGGTCTCGTCGAAGCTGTAGGTGCCGGTCACGAAGTCGGCGACCTCCCGCGACGGGGCCAGCAGGACCCGGTGGCCGTCGGCCCGCTCGACCATGACGTCGGCGAACGAGCCCAGCGGCGAGGTGTCCCAGACCCCGACGACGAGCCGCACCCCGCTGCTGGTCCCGACCCCGAGGATCCGGCCGGTGAAGGTCCAGGTGCGCGACGTCATACCCCCATCCTCGCCGGTGCGGGCGCTGCTGACAGGCTGGGGCCATGGGAGCACCCTTCGACCTGACCCTGGAGCAGATGCGGGAGCACCGCAGCGCCAAGTGGAGCCGGGTGGCGCCCGACGTGCTGCCGGCGTGGACCGCAGAGATGGACGTGCGGACCGCGCCGGCGGTCGCCGAGGCGCTGCGCACGGCCGTCGACCGGTCGGACTTCGGCTACGCGGGGCACCCGAGGCCGGTGGTGGAGGCGTTCGCCGGGTTCGCGCGGGACACCTGGGGCTGGGACCCGGTGGCCGACGGGGACAGCGTGCGGGTGATGGCCGACGTGGGGGTCGGCGTGCAGGAGGTCCTGCGCGCGGTGACCTCCCCCGGGGACCGGGTGCTGCTCACGCCGCCGGTCTACCTCAGCTTCTACCCGTGGATCCGCGGGCTGGGCCTGGAGCCGGACGACGTGCCGATGCTCGACCAGGACCGGGGCGGGCGGCTGGACCTGGAGGGGATGGAGCGGTCGCTGGCCGGCGGGACGAAGGTCGTGCTCCTGTGCTCCCCGCACAACCCCCTGGGCCTGGTGACCCCGCGGCAGGACCTGGCCGCGGTGGCCGACCTGGCGAAGGAGCACGGGGCGCTGGTGATCTCCGACGAGATCCACGCGCCGCTCGTGCACCCGGGCAGCGAGCAGCAGTTCGTCCCCTTCCTGACGGTCTCCGACGCCGCCCGGGAGGTCGGGATCGCGCTGCAGTCGCCCTCGAAGGCGTGGAACCTCGCCGGGCTCAAGCTGGCCGTCGGGGTGGTGGCCGACACGTCGCGCTGGCCCGAGGGGATGCCCGGCGGGCTGGACTGGGGCGCGGGGATCCTCGGGCAGTATGCCGCGGTCGCGGCCTGGACGGACGGGCGCGAGTGGCTGCAGGTCGTGCGCCGGCAGATCCAGGAGCGGTCCGCCCAGCTGGAGGGGCTGCTGGCGCAGCACCTGCCCACGGTGCACTACCACCGGCCCTCGGCCGGTTACCTGGCCTGGCTGGACTGCCGGGAGCTGGGACTGGGCGACGACCCGGCGGCCGCCTTCCTCGAGCGGGGGCGCGTGCTGCTGTCCCCCGGTCCGGCGTTCGGGCCGGGCGGGGCCGGGTTCGCCCGGCTCAACATCGGCACCTCCGAGGAGCTGATGGCCGAGGCGGTGCGGAGGATGGCCCGGGCCCTCTGAGCCGGGACGCCTGTCCGGGCTCCAGGGCCCATCCGGACGTCAGGGACAGGGGATGGCACCGAGGCGGGCCAGCCCGGCCAGGTCGCCGGGGCCGAAGTGCGTCTGGCCGGTGTTGACGGGGGTCATCAGCTCGCCCGGCGCGTCCACGTGGCCCAGGCCCAGGACGTGGGCCAGCTCGTGGTCGAGCACCGCCGCGTGCGCCTCCGGCGTCGGCAGCTGGTCGGTGTCCA
Source organism: Ornithinimicrobium kibberense (assembly GCF_006519705.1). NCBI lineage: Bacteria > Bacillati > Actinomycetota > Actinomycetes > Micrococcales > Ornithinimicrobiaceae > Ornithinimicrobium > Ornithinimicrobium kibberense. Next base: position 80,498 of record NZ_VFXM01000006.1, on the reverse strand, counting down.
GGACGACCTGCCCGGAGGCGTTCCAGGACCGGCCGTCGGGAAAGGTCACCACCGTCGGCCCGCCGAACCCTGCGCTCGGTCCCTCGAGCGCCGGCACCTCCTCGTCGGTCGCCCAGCCGACCAGGACGGGCTCGCCCCGGGACGCGGGGTCGTCCGACCAGGTGCGATCGGTCTCGCCGACGAGCTCCAGGTGCAGGCCGCTGGCGTCGGAGATCCGGGCGAGGGAGGCGAGCACCAGGTCCGCGTAGCCCTCCGGGGCTCCTGCCGGGTTGACGGCGACCTCGACCGGGCCGCAAGGGGAGAAGCCGACCGGCTCCTCGCTCCGCGGCTGGGTGGCCAGGAAGGCGTAGGCACCGTCGGTCTGCGGGGCGACGGCGGGCAGCAGCCGCTCGCCGCGAGGTGGTTCCCATCCCCACCCGGCCGGGTCGGAGCGGGGGAGGAAGTCCGGCACCAGGTCGTCGAACCGCCCGCCCGCGCTCCCCTGCGCCGCCGGGTCCACCGGGTCTGACGCGGCGCGGTCCTCCTGCGGGCCGACGACGACGTCCGGGGCCACCGGCGAGGCGTCCGGCAGCGGCGGCTCCGGCTCCTGCTCCGGCAGCCCGAGGACGGAGCGGCCGGTGTCCTGCGCCCAGGACCAGGTCTGCACGGCCCGGTCGGGGTAGGTGAGTCCGGCGCCGACCAGGCCGAGCACCACCAGCACCCCCGGCCACGACCGACGTCGCCGGCGCACCGGTGGCCGCAGCGGCACCGGTGCGAGGGCCGGCACGGGCGGGGGACCACCCTCGGGCGAGTGGTAGCGCCAGGGCGTCGTGCCGCCGGTGAGCGGGCTGCCCGGAGGAGCCCCGCCCAGGCCGTATTGCCGGTCCCACTCGTCGAGCTCGGCGAGCCGCCGCTGCATCTGCGCCGCCCTCCGACGACGGGCGGCGGCCTCGAACATCCCCATGGCAGGACATCGTGCCCCACGGCACCGACGGACGACACCGACGGACGGCACCGGACCGGCCCGCCGCCGGAGTTGGGGACCGCCCGTCCCACTCCATACCCTGTGCCCCATGACCCGTCCCCACCTGTGGATCCGCGCCGAGTCCCGCCCGACCGAGCAGCGCGTGCCGATCGTCCCCGCCGACGCCGCCCGGCTCATTGCCGACGGCTTCACCGTGACCGTCGAGGAGTCGCCGACCCGGATCGTCCCGGTCGAGGAGTACGTCGAGGTCGGCTGCTCCGTCGCCCCGTTCGGCTCCTGGGTGGACGCCCCCGAGGGGGCCGTGGTCGTGGGGATCAAGGAGCTGCCGGAGGACCCCTCGGACCTGCAGCACACGCACGTGTTCTTCGCCCACGCCTACAAGGGGCAGGAGGGTGCCGAGGAGGTGCTGGAGCGGTTCCGCCGCGGCGGCGGCGAGCTGCTGGACGTGGAGTACCTGACCGTCGACGGCAAGCGCGTCGTGGCGTTCGGCTTCTGGGCCGGCTACGTGGGGGCGGCGCTGTCGGTGCTGCGCCACCGCGGGCTCCTGGACGGCGGCGTCGGCCCGATGACCCGCGAGGACCTGGACGAGCGGCTGCGCGGCAGCACCCCGGCCGAGCCGGAGCGGGCGCTGGTCATCGGCTCGCGCGGGCGCTCCGGGACCGGTGCCGTGGAGGCGCTGGCCGTGGCCGGGTGCGCCCTGACCCGGTGGGACCGGGCCGACACGCTCGTCCTGGACAAGCCCGCCCTGCTCGACCAGGACATCCTCGTCAACTGCGTCGTCAGCCTCGGGGCGGGAGAGGCGTTCGTCACCGCCGAGGACGTGGACGTGCCCCGTCGCCTGCGCGTCGTCGGCGACGTGACCTGCGACGTGACCTCCGAGGCCAACAAGCTGCCGGTCAACACGCAGATCACGACCTGGGACGAACCGGTGCGCCGGTTCGGCGGGGACGAGCACCCCCTCGACGTCATCGCCATCGACAACCTGCCCTCCCTGCTGCCGCGAGAGTCCTCCGAGACCTTCAGCGCCGAGCTCACCCCCCTGCTGCCCGACCTGGCCGACCGGTCCGGGCCCTGGGCGGCGAGCCTGGAGTGGTTCCGCCGGCACGTGCACGACGCATCCTGACGACGGACCGCCCCGGCGCGGTGGTGCTGCTGGCCGACGGCGGGATCGCCGAGCAGGGACCGCCGGAGCAGGTCCTCGACTCGCCCACGAGCGAGCGGGGCCAGGCCTTCCTGCAGCAGCTGTCGGAGCACTGAGCCGTTCGGCGACGCGGGCTGCGACCCGCGGTCGTCGTGAAGGGCAGCGTGGTGTCAGCCGACGGCGAGATCCATACCGACGGCGTCGTAGGCCGGCAGCGCACGCCGGTCGAACGTCAGCCGCGTCCGCCCGTGCGTCCTGGCCGTCATCCCGACCAGTCCGTCGTAGACCGCGCCGCCCTTGATCCCGACCGCCGCCAGGTGGCGCAGGGCGTCCCGGTGACGGTCGTGGAACGGCAGGAGCGCAGGCACCCGGACGCTGGTGTCGCAGGTCGGCCTCACCGGCGGGTGGCCTCGAGCACCTCGCGCACCGTCGCGGTCGTGAGCCGGGGCACCTCCTCCTGGGGCACCAGGACCGGGAACCCGTCCTCGTCCTCCAGGGTGACGGGGGTGGAGGCCACCTCGATCTCCAGCCGACCGTCCGTGAAGGCGATGTCGACGAGCTGCCCCGGCTGGAGCCTCATGGCCTCCCGCAACGCCTTCGGCACCACGATGCGACCGGCACCGTCGATGGTCGTTCGCATCGCACGAATCTACCATCGGGGTATCGCCCCGAGTGGACCCTCAGGTGAAGGCGCTCACGCCCGTCACCGCCCGGCCGACGAGCAACGACTGCACGGTCCGGCTGCCCTCGTAGGTGTAGACCGCCTCCAGGTCGGCGAAGTGCCGACCCACGTGGTGGTCGAGGAGGATCCCGTTGCCGCCCAGCAGGTCCCGGGCCGTGGCCACGACCTCGCGGGCCGCGGTCGTGGTGTGCAGCTTGGCCATGGCCGCGTGCTCGAGGGTGCACCGGCCCTGCTCCTCCAGCTGCGACATCCGGGTGCACATCAGCTGCATCGAGGTGATGAGCGTGACCATCCGGGCCAGGTCGTCCTGGACCAGCTGATTGTGCGCGAGCGGCCGGCCGAACTGCTCGCGCCGCCGCGCGTAGGTGAGCGCCCCCTCGTAGGCCGCGACCGCGTGGCCCAGCGCCTCCCAGGCCACCGTCTGCCGCGACCGGGCCAGCACCCGGTTGGTGTCCTCGAACGTGCGCGCCCCCGCCAGCCGGTTCCCCGCCGGCACCCGGACCCCGTCGAGCCGGATGTGGGCCTGCCACACCCCGCGGTTGCCGACCTTGCCCTCGATGACCTGCGCGTCCCAGCCGTCGGCCTCCTGCGGCGCCTCGACGACGAACCCTCCCACGTTCCCGTCGTCGTCGCGCGCCCACACCACCGCCAGGTCGCAGACCGACCCGTTGCCGATCCACCGCTTCGCCCCGTCGAGCACCCACCCGTCGCCGTCCCGCCGTGCGGTGGTCTCCAGGCTGACCACGTCCGACCCGTGGGTGGGCTCGGTCAGCGCGACCGCGCCGAGCAGCTCGAGCCGGGCCATCGCCGGCAGCCACCGCTCCCGCTGCTCCTCCGACCCCAGCACCTGCACCGACGTCATCGCCAGGCCCGAGTGCACCGCGTTGAGCGTGGCCACCGACCCGTCCCCGCGGGCCAGCTCGGCGCACATCATCCCCTCGGCCAGCGGCGAGACCCCCGCGCACCCGTACCCCTCGATCGAGGCCCCCGCGACGCGCGTGGCGGCATACGCCCCGAGCAGCTCGCGCGGGAACCGGGCCGCCTCCCAGAACTCCGCGGCCCGCGCGACCACCTCCTCGTCGCACCACCGGCGCACGCCGTCGCGCAGCTCGCGCTCCCGTTCGGTGAGCAGCTCGTCCAGGTCGAAGAAGTCGGTGCCAAGGGCCGTCCCGAGGTCGCTGCCGTCGGGCAGCTCGCGCGCGGACTCCGGCATCGGGGCGGGGGACTGGTCCATCCAGCGAGGGTATGCAGCCGCGCCGGCCCCCGCGACCGGGCGCCTCGGGTCGGGGCCGGGGTGGAAGGGCCTCCCGGGGCTCAGCCGTCGAGCAGCGGGTGCCCGTCGACGACCCCCGCGGGGCGACCCTCCTCGATGAACCACTCGTCGCCGAAGGCCATCGCGAACTGCTCCTGCGGCATCCCCAGCATCCAGCCGACGTCCTCCTGAGAGGCGTGCGCGGCCAGGGCGGCCCGCTTGGCGGCCAGCACCGGGCGGGCGTCGACGTGCCAGTGCAGCTCGTCCTCGGGGGTGCCGAACGGGTTGCCGTCGTCGGCGGGCGCGTCCGGGTCGATGCCGACGTCCTCCAGCCCGGCCTCCCGGGCGGCGGCCACCAGGCGGCGGATGTGGTCGCGGTTCATCGTGGCCTGCAGCCACCGGGGACGGCGGGCGGCCAGCTCGACGGCCCGCCTCACCACGTCGTGGACCTTGACGTGGTCGGGGTGGCCGTAGCCGCCGTGCCAGTCGTAGCCGACGACCGCGTCGGCGTCCTCCTCGTCGAGGACGGCGACGAGGCGGGCGGCGGCCTCCTCGGTCGAGGCCCGGGCGAAGGCCCGCTCCCCCTCGTTCTGCTCCCACCCGGTCATCCCGGAGTCGGCGTAGCCCAGCCAGGCGACCCGGGCGGTGCCGAGGACCTCGGCGGAGGCGGCCGCCTCGACGCGACGTCGGGCCCCGACCGTCTCGCCCTCGGCCAGGTCGGCCGGCACCGTGCCGTGGTCGCCGTCGGTGGCGTAGACGCAGACGACCCGGTGGCCGGCGTCGGCGGCCAGCCGCATCGTGCCCGCGGTCTGGGACGCCTCGTCGTCGGGGTGGGCATGGAGGAGGACGATCGTGCTCACGAGGGACCAGACTAGGGCCCGGGCCGGCCGCCCGTGACCGGTTCGGGGCTCACGCCTCGCGGTGCCAGTCCCCGCAGGACAGCGTCCGCAGCGGCACCAGGGCCACCCAACCGCAGGCCTGCAACGGGGCCAGGTGGTGCCTCAGCCCTTCAGCTCGGGGAAGTCGCTGTCCCGCCACTCCTGCTGGACCACCCCGGTCGTGCCGGGCAGCACCGCCTCGCTGGCCAGCTCGTCCTCCCGCGCCCGCAGCTCGACCCGGCGGATCTTGCCGGAGATCGTCTTGGGCAGCTCGAAGAACTCGATCCGACGCACCCGCTGCCAGGGGGCGAGGTGCTCCCGGGCGTGCCGCAGGATCGACAGGGCGGTCTCCCGCGTCGGCTGGTGCCCGTCGACGAGCGACACGTAGGCCTTCGGCACCGCCAGCCGCACCTCGTCCGGGGCCGGCACGACCGCCGCCTCGGCCACGGCCGGGTGCTCGATGAGGACCGACTCCAGCTCGAAGGGGCTGATCTTGTAGTCGCTGGCCTTGAAGACGTCGTCGGTGCGGCCGACGTAGGTGATCATGCCCTTCGCGTCCCGCTCGGCCACGTCGCCGGTGTGGTAGAAGCCGCCGGCCATCGCCTCGGCGTTGCGCCCGTCGTCGCCCTGGTAGCCCGTCATCAGCGCGACCGGCGCCGCCGAGAGGTCCAGGCAGATCTCGCCCTCGCCCGGGCCCTCCACCACCTCGCCCGTCTCCGGGGAGACGAGCACGGAGGGCACGCCGGGCAGCGGCATACCCATCGAGCCGGGCTTGACCCGGTCGCCGGGGCAGTTGCCGATCTGGGCGGTGGTCTCGGTCTGCCCGTAGCCGTCCCGCAGGGTCAGCCCCCACTGCCGCTGCACCTGGGCGATGACCTCGGGGTTGAGCGGCTCACCGGCGCCGATGACCTCGCGCAGGGCCCCCGGGCCGCCGGAGAGGTCGGCGTTGATGAGCATCCGCCACACGGTCGGCGGGGCGCAGAAGGTAGTGACCCGGTGCGCCCGCAGCACCTTGAGCAGCGCGGCCGGGTCGAACCGGGCGTAGTTGAAGACCAGGATCGTCGCCTCGGCGATCCACGGCGCGAAGAAGCAGCTCCAGGCGTGCTTGGCCCAGCCGGGGCTGGAGATGTTGAGGTGCACGTCGTCGGGCCGCACGCCGAGCCAGTACATCGTCGACAGGTGCCCGACGGGATAGCTCACCTGGGTGTGCTCGACCAGCTTGGGCCGGCTGGTCGTGCCGGAGGTGAAGTAGAGCAGCAGCCGGTCGTCCGCGCCCGTGCCCGGGTGCCCGGCGGGCGGGACCGAGGTCCGGTATGCCGCGCGCAGGTCGGTCCACCCGTCCGCCTCCCCGACGGACAGGCGCACGTAGTCGCCGGGCACCTCCTCGAACTTGGGGGTGTCGGCCGGGTTGGCGACGACCGCCGTGGCCTGCCCACGCTCGATGCGGTCGCGCAGGTCTGCCGGGCCCACGGCGGTGGTCGTGGGCATGACCACGGCGCCGAGCTTCATCACCCCGAGCATGGTGTCCCACAGCTCGACCTGGTTGCCGAGCATGACGATGACGCTGTCTCCCCGGGAGACGCCCTGGCCGGCGAGGAAGGCGGCGACCTGGTCGGAGCGGGTGGCGACCTCGTCGTAGCTCAGGGTCGTGTCGGACAGGTCCTCCTCGACGATCGTCAGCGCCGGCCGGTCGTTGCCGCGGGCGATCGCGTCGAACCAGTCGACGGCCCAGTTGAAGGTCTCCCCCACGTCCGGGTAGCGGAACTCCGCCCGGGCCCGCTCCGGCTGCCCGTGCAGGGAGAGCAGGAGGTCGCGGGCCTCCCGGTAGCGGTCGGTGCTGGTGCTCGGGGCGGACGTCGTCGTCATGGTCCATCCCTACTACACACGGCCGGAGCCGCGCACCGAGGGTGCGTCAGGCCCAGCGGGAGAAGACGCGCTGCAGCTCGCCGGCGTGCCGGGCCGGCACGTAGGCGACGGTCATCGACCGCCCGTGGCGCACGTAGGCCGGACGCTGCCCGGCCCCGGCCACCGCGGCGAACAGCTCGGGCATGACCACGGGGTCGGCCCGGTCCTGGGTCCGACGGGGGTGGATCTCCCGGGTCAGGTCCTCGAAGGTGAACCGGACGACCCAACGGCCGCGCTCCTCGTCGACGCCGCCCTCGACCTCCTCGAGCAGGTGGGCCGTCCCGGCGGCGTCGGCCAGCTTGCGCACGAGCTCGGGGTAGGACTGGGGCCCCACGAGGTGGTCGAGGTCCACCGTCGTCACCCGGGGGTGCCGCGTGAGCGCGCCGTCCTCGCCGCGGGCCATCACCTGCAGGATCGCCACGTAGGGGTGCAGCTTAATCCAGCCCGCGGCGTCCGGGTCGTCGGCGATGTCCTGGACGCCCACCCCGTCCTGGGTCTCCAGGCCCAGCCGGGCCAGCGTGCCGAGCTGCTCGCCGACCGAGGGCCGGACGGGCGGGGGCACCGGCGTCGGGGGCTCCTCGCTGCTGTCCTTGCCGCGGGTGAAGATCTCGAAGGGGCCCATGGCCTCAGCCTGCCACGGGTCGGGGTCGGCGGCAACGGATCCGCGACCCCTGTGACGCGGTCGACACCGCAGGTCACCGGCCCTGACGAGGCCGCTGCGGGGTCAGGAGCAGGCCGCCTCCCGCAGCGCGGCCAGGCCGGCGAGATCACCCTCGCCGAGCTCGCTCTGCCCGTCGTTGCGGGCGGCCATCAGCTGGGTGGGGTCCTCGGTGTGGCCCAGGCCCAGGACGTGGACCAGCTCGTGCACGAGGACCGCCTCGGGGTCGGTGCGGGAGAACCAGCCGCCGGTCTCCTCGGTGTCGACGACCACCATCCCGCCGACGGCGTGCCCACCCCCGCCCGGTCCCTGGACGTAGCTGGAGCCGCCGATCCCGGCGACCGGGCCGGCCAGCGCCGGCACCTCCTCCTCGTCGGCCCAGCCGAGCAGCACCGGGCCGAAGCCGCGGTCGGCGAAGTCCCGGTCGGCGGTCTCGCCGACCACCTCCAGGTCGAACCCGCTCGCCGTCGAGAGCCGGGCGACCGCGGAGCCGACCATGTCCGCATACCCCTCCGGAGCCCCCTCGGGGTTGACCACGATCTCGACGGTCTCCTCGCACGGCCAGGTCAGCGGCTCCCCCCGCGCGGTCGTCTGCAGGAAGGTGTAGCCGTCGCCGCCCGAACCGGGCTCCCCGTGGAGCGGGTCGACCGCGGCGTCCCGCAGGTCGCTCAGCTGCAGGTCGGGGGAGACGACGAGCGTGCCGACGATGACCGCGCCGACGACCACGAGGGTGCCCAGCACCCCGCCGCAGGAACCTCCGCGGCCCCGGTCGGTCGTCGAGGGGGTCATCGTCACCGTCCCAGTGTGCGGGACGCTCCTGCCAGCGGCCTGACTACTGCCCCAGCCCGCCGAGGAGCGTCTCGAAGTCGGTGACGTCCTCGTCGACCCCGTTGCCGGAGGACCGGCGGCGCGGGGCGGCCAGGTCGTCCTCGCGCGGCACGAAGCCGCCCACGGCGCCGGTCTCGGCCACGACCAGGGAGGCCAGCTCGGCGGCCGCCTGGGCGATCCGCCGGCCGAGCCGGTCGGACTCCCCGCCGCCGAAGTCCTCGGTCGCGGCGAACACGCCCGTGGGGACCACGACGGCCCGCAGGTAGGTGAACAGCGGCCGCAGTGCGTGGTCGAGGACGAGCTGGTGCCGGGAGGTCCCCGCGGTGGCCGCGACGATCACCGGCACCCCGTTCAGGGCGTCGGTGTCCAGCACGTCGACGAACATCTTGAACAGCCCGGAGTAGCTGGCGGTGAACACCGGCGTCACCGCCACCAGCCCGTCGGCCGACGCCACCAGGTCCCGCGCCTGCGCGACCCGCGGCGTCGGCATCCCCCCGGTGGTCATGGTGGTGGCCAGGTCCTGGGCGAGCTCCCGGAGCTCGACCACCTCGACCTCGGCGCGCTCGCCGCGCGCGCTGACCTGGGTGGTCACGGCGTCGGCGATGCGGTCGGCGAGCAGACGGGTGGACGAGGGGTTGGACAGCCCGGCGGTGACGACGACGATGCGGCGGGTCATGGAGGCTCCTCGGGGGTATGACGTGGGGCGGGTGCCCGGGACCGCCCTCGGGGGGGCGGTCCCGGACGGGGTCAGCCCGCGCGGGCGGCGGCCCGGTCGGCGGCGGTCCGCGCCGGGGCGACGAGGTGGTGCGGCGCCTGCGGGCCCTCGGCGACGAGGGAGGCGTGGGTGGGCGGGTCGCTGGGCACGGAGGCCGGGCGCCGGGCCTCGAACTCGCGGCGCAGCACCGGGACGACCTCGCGGCCGAGGATCTCGACCTGCTCGAGGACGACGTCCAGCGGCAGGCCGGCGTGGTCCATGAGGAACAGCTGGCGCTGGTAGTCGCCGACGGCGTCGGCGAACCCGAGGGTGCGCTCGATGACCATCTCCGGGGTGCCGACGGTCAGCGGCGTCGCCCGGGTGAACTCCTCCAGGCTCGGCCCGTGCCCGTAGACGGGGGCGTTGTCGAAGTAGGGCCGGAAGAAGCGCTTGGCCTCCGCCTCGGTCCCGGCCATGAACGCCTGGCCGCCGAGCCCGACGATCGCCTGCTCGGCGGCGCCGTGGCCGTAGTGCTCGAAGCGACGCCGGTAGAGGCCCACCATCTGGGCGGTGTGCTCGATGTTCCAGAAGATGTGGTTGTGGAAGAAGCCGTCGCCGTAGTAGGCGGCCTGCTCGGCGATCTCGGTCGAGCGGATCGACCCGTGCCAGACGAAGGGCGGCGTGCCGTCGAGGGGGCGGGGCGTCGAGGTGAAGCCGTGCAGCGGGGTGCGGAACGTGCCCTGCCAGTCCACGACGTCCTCGCGCCACAGGCGGCGCAGCAGGTGGTAGTTCTCCACCGCGAGCGCGATGCCCTGGCGGATGTCCTTGCCGAACCACGGGTAGACCGGGCCGGTGTTCCCACGGCCCATCATGAGGTCGACGCGACCGCCGGAGAGGTGCTGCAGGAACGCGTAGTCCTCCGCGATCCGCACCGGGTCGGTGGTGGTGATGAGGGTCGTCGCGGTCGAGAGCAGCAGCCGCTCGGTCTGCGCGGCGATGTAGGCCAGGTGGGTGGTCGGCGCCGACGGCACGAACGGCGGGTTGTGGTGCTGCCCGGTCGCGAAGACGTCGAGCCCGACCTCCTCCGCCTTGAGCGCGATCGCGGTCATCGCCTGGATCCGCTCGTGCTCGCTCGGCGTGCGGCCGGTGGTGGGGTCGGGCGTGACGTCCCCGACGCTGAAGAGACCGAACTGCATGGCTCACCTCTCGCTGGTTGATCTGTCAATCATCCTAACGCGAGGGGCGCGCCGGGCATTCCGACCGGCCGCCGGGCGGGGCCGAGCCGCCCCGACCGGCAGACCGGCCCGTGGCTACCCGGCGGGCACCGCCGGGCGCTGCAGCAGGTCGGCCATCTTCCGGGCGATGAAGTCGGTCGCCCGGCGCGGGGCCACCCGGGAGAAGAGGTCCATCACCATGGCGTCCTTGCCGACCGTGACCCGGAAGCGTCCCTCGACGACGGCCTGGTCCACGATGGTCCGGGCGGCGTCGACGGCGCTGGTCACCCGGTGCTGGCTGTTGGCCCGCGCCTCGGCGGCGTCCGCCCCGCCCGGGACCACGACCCCGCTGTTCGCCGTGATGTCCGTGCCGATCGCGCCGGGGAAGACGACGGTCACCGCGACGTCCGTCTCCCGCAGCTCGGCGTAGAGCCCCTCCGTCAGCAGGGTCACCGCCGCCTTGCTCGCGCCGTACAACGTCTGGCCGGGCACCGGCAGGAAGCCGCCCATGCTGGAGACGTTGACCAGGCAGGCCTCGGGGGCGGTGCGCAGGTGCGGCAGGAAGGCCTTGTTCACGTGGATCGTGCCCCATAGGTTGACCTGCAGGACCTTCTCCATCTCCGGGTAGTCCAGCTCGGCGAACGGCACGAACTGCTGGATGATCCCGGCCACGTTGAGCAGCCCGTCGACCCGGCCGTGGACGGCGACGACCTCGTCCGCGACCGCCTCCACGCGCTCCCGGTCGCCGATGTCGACGACGTGCACGGAGAGGCGCTCGCCGGCCGCCGCGAGACCCTGCGTCCCGGCGAGCGCCTCCGCCCGCAGGTCGAGCGCGGCCACCCGTGCCCCACGCCGGATGAGCTCCAGGACGACCTCCCGGCCGATGCCGTTACCGCCGCCCGTGACGACGAAGACCTTGTCGTTGACCTGCATGTTTCCTCCTGTGTCGTGATGACCCCAATTCTACGACAGCTCGTCGTGGACGACGGTGCGGGGCACCTGCGCGAGCCCCGCCCCGACCCCGGCACGACGGCATACCCCCGGCCCGTCCCCTGGCACGATGGGGAGGTGACCTCCCGCACCCCCGTCCGGCCCGGCACCCCCACGTGGGCCCGCCGGGTGCTGCCCGTGCTGCTGCTCGTGGCCCTCATGTGGACCGTCGAGGTGGTCGACCTTTTGCTGCCGCTGCCGCTGGACCAGTTCGGGATCCGCCCGCGCGACACGGGGCACCTGGCGGGGATCGTGCTCAGCCCGTTCCTGCACCTGGGGTTCGGGCACCTGCTGACCAACACCGTCTCGCTGCTCGTGCTCGGCGGCCTGCTCGCCCTGACCACCCGGCACCTGTGGCTGGTGACCGCCGGCGTCGTGCTCCTCGGCGGCCTGGGGGTGTGGCTGCTGGGCGGGCCCGGAACCGTCCACATCGGGGCCAGCGGGGTGGTCTACGGGTATGCCGCGTTCCTGGCGGTCTACGGGTTCGTCTCCCGGCACCCCTGGCGGGCGCTCGTCGGGGTGCTCGTGGTCGTGCTCTACGGGTCGATGCTGTGGGGCGTGCTGCCGCTACGCGAGGGCGTCTCCTGGCAGGGGCACCTCTCCGGCGCGCTCGCCGGGGTGGCGCTGGCCGTGTGGCTGGGTCGCCAGGACCGTGCGGACGTGCGGAGGCGCTGAGCCCCTGCACCCGGGCGGTGCCGGTGCCGACGATCCCTGCTCAGGCGACCCGACGCACGTCCGTGTGGACGAAGTCGTCCCCCTTGAACAGCAACGGCTCGTCCAGCCGGATGGCGAGCGCATAGCTGAAGCAGTCGCCGAAGTTCAGCCGGGCCCGGTGTCCCGACCCCCGGCCGAAGTCGCGGTAGGCCTGCCGGGCGGCCCGCGCGTCGGCAGCCGTCACGTCCACGACCGTGATCCGGAGGGCGTCGACGAGGGCGTCGTAGCCGCGGCTGAGGACGGGGTCGCGGCGGCCGTCCAGCACGACGCCCACCTCGGTCCACGAGACGGCCGAGATGCGAGGGGACGGCTCGGACCTGAGGCGGGAGAGGAAGTCACGGCGCTCGGGCTCGCCCAGGACGATCGCCACCAGGGCCGAGGAGTCGACGATCACGCGGGCAGGCCCTCGTCGTCGTACAGGTCCTCCAGGGAGGCGCGCACCGCGTCGGAGTCCGTGGGCGTGAGGGACGCGTCGATCTGGGCGAGGATCCGTTCGACCCCTGGGTCCGGCCCTCCCGGGCCTGCGTCCGGCCCGGAGGAGGCGTCGGCCAGGTAGCGCTCCAGCGCCTCCTCCACCACGGAGACCTGCGACCTGCCGGACAGCTCGGAGGCCCGGCGGATCAGGTCGCAGACCCGGTCGTTCTTGATGTTGATCGCCACGGCACCAGGGTACCGTGTTGGCGGTACCTAAGGTACCCCGTAGTGCTCACGCCTCCGGCCAGGAGTCGGGCGTGTGCTCGCCGCCGGGCACGACCCGCTCCTCTTCCTCGGCGACCTCGTGCCAGCTGTCCTGCGGCCGGTAGCCCAGCTCGAGCATCGCGTCGGTGAGGTCCCACCGGCGGTTGGGGTTGTCGGAGACCGCGTAGTAGACCCCGAACCGGGTCGGCGCCTCCACCGCCCGCTGCAGCGCCTGGGCCGCGTCGCCGGGGCTGAGCCACATGGCCTGCACGATGTCCTGGTCGGCCGCCCCGTAGTCGCCGCTGACCCAGCCGATCCGCAGCGCGATCACGTCCAGCCCGTGCTCCTCGTGGTAGAAGCGGCCGAGCACCTCCGCGAAGACCTTGGACACCCCGTAGAGCGAGTCCGGCCGCGGCGGCTGGGAGTTGTAGACCGGCCACTGCTCGTCCCGGTCGTACATCCCCATCGCGTGGTTGGACGAGGCGAGCACGACCCGGCGCACCCCGGCCGTGCGGGCGGCCTCCAGGACCGTGCGAGTGCCGACGATGTTGAGGTCCAGGACGGTCTCCCACGGGGAGTCGGGCGCGGCGGCCCCGGCCAGGTGGACGACCGTGTCGACCCCGGCGAAGGCCCGCTCGCACGCCGCGAGGTCGCGCACGTCGAGCTGCTGCACGGGCGGGTCGGCGTCCGGGTCCGCGTCGACGTCGGTGAGGACCAGCTCCCAGTCGTCGCGGGTCCGGTCGAGCAGGATCGGCAGGGCGTCGCCGGCGACGGTGCCGCCGGCGCCGGTGACGAGGACTCGGCGAGGGCTGGTGGTCATGGGGTCACGGTAGGGCAGCCGGTTCCTCCGCTCATCCCGGGCCGCGCGGGTGCGGCCCGCCGGCGGGCGCCGCTGCCGTGTCACATCGGTCACCCGGACGACCGATGTGACACGACAGCGGGGAACATCGGTCCGGAGCGGCCCTTCCTACCGCAGGTGGCTGGCCCCGTTGAAGTCCAGCACCGCGCCGGAGGCCCAGTGCGACCACGGGTCCGCCAGCGCGACGACCGCGTCGGCGATCTCCTCGGGGGTGGCGACCCGGTGGAAGGGGCTCTGGGCCCTGACCGCCTCCCCCTGGTCCCCGGCGAGGGCGTAGCCGGCCATCTCGGTGGCGATGAAGCCCGGCGCGACCCCCAGCACCGCGATGCCGTGCGGCGCCAGCCGGACCGCCATGGACTGCCCCAGGGCGTGCAGCCCGGCCTTGCTGGCCCCGTAGGCCGGGATGTCCGGCTCGCCCCGGTAGGCGCCCCGGCTGCCCACGTCGACGATCCGCCCGGCGGGCAGCCCCTCGGCCGCGGGGACGTCGATCATGTGCCGGGCCACCTGCCAGATCAGGTGGGCCGGGCCGAGCAGGTTGGTCGCCAGGGTGCGCTCCCAGACGGCGACCCAGTCGGGGTATGACGTCTCCTCCAGCGGGTGCGTCCCGCGCCGTCCGCGACCCTCCTCGGGGGCGACGATCATCGCGGCGTTGTTGACGAGGACGTCGACGCGGCCGAGCACGCCGACGGCCTCGGCGGCCAGCCGCTCGACCGCGGCCGGGTCGCCCAGGTCGGCCTGCACGAGGCCGTGCCCCTCGCCCGGCAGCGAGCCCAGCACGTCCCGGGCCAGGTCCTCGCTGCCGTGGTAGTGGACGACGACCCGGTCGCCACGGGCGGCGAAGGCCCGTGCGGTCGCGGCGCCGACGCCGCGGGAGGACCCGGTGACCAGCACGCCCCGCGACGGCGTCCCGGCCGCCTCGGTGCGGGCCTCACCCGCCCGCGCGCTCACGGCATACCCCCGTCCTGGAGCAGGTCGGTCCGGCCGAACAGCTGCGCGGTCTCGCGTGCGGTGGGCGTGCCCGCGTCGGGGTCGGCCCCTGCCTCGAGCAGCACGGCGACGACCTCGTCCTCGCCCTTGAAGACCGCTCCGGCCAGGGGCGACTGGCCGCGGTCGTTGAGCCGGCCGACGTCGGCCCCCCGCCCGGCCAGCTGGCGCACCAGGTCGGCGTGCCCGTGGTAGGCGGCGAGCATGAGCAGCGTGTTGCCGTCCGGGTCGGTGAGGTCGACCGGGGCGCCGGCGTCGACGTACGCCGCCAGCTGCTCGGTCCGGCCGTGCCGGGCCATGTCGAAGAGGGCGTGCGCGAGGTCGACGGCCTCGGGGGGAGGGCCGTCCGCCTCCGGCGGGGCGCCGTCGGGTGGCTGGGCGCTGGGGTCCGTGGGCATGGCTCGCTCCTCGTCGCGGGGCGCCGCAGGACGGGCTGCGGCCGGCACACCGTCAGCCTAGCCATCGGCGGGTAGCCTGCGGCAGGTGGAGGACCGGACCGACGACCTGCGGCGGGCGCTGCGTGCTGCGCTGCACGAGGACCCCAACGTGCGGCAGGAGGCGGCCCTGCGGCTGGGCACCCTCGCTGGTCCGGACACCGCCGGCGAGCTGGTCGCCCTCCTCGTCTCCGAGCCGGACCTCGGTGTGCGGGAGACCCTGACCTGGGCCGTCGTCCGTCAGGCCGACGCCGCCCTGCCCCACCTGCTCGCCGCTCTGGAGGGCGAGGAGCCCTCCCGGGTCCAGGTGCTGCACGCGCTGAGCAAGATCCAGGACCCGACCGCCGTCGCCCGGATCCTCCCGCTGGCCGACGACCCCGACCCGGCCGTGGCCGCCAAGGCCTGGTGGGCCCTGGGGCGCACGGGCGTCCCCGAGGCGGTCCCGGCGCTGATGGCCCATCTCGGCGACCCCGACGAGGCCCGCCGGCACGAGCTGACCCGGGCCCTGGAGCAGCTGGGGGCCCCGGCCGTGGACGCCCTCGCCGACCGGCTGCGCGTCGGCGACCCGGTGGAGCGACGGCACGCCGCCGAGGTGCTCATGGTCGTCGGGGACCCCGACGCGCGCCCCGCCGTGGACGCCCTCGTCCACGCCGTGGAGCGCGACGACAAGGACGTCGCCCTGGTCGCGGTCGAGGCCCTGGCCCGGCTCGAGATGCCCGAGGTCGACGAGGCCCTGCGCCGGCTCCGCGGCTCCTCCGACCGCTGGCTGGCGATCATCGCCGACTGGCTGCTCTCCGACCGGGCCGAGCGTAAGTAGGGCCCGCCGACCCGACAGCGGCACTCGTTCGCGCCACCTGTCGGCAGCTGCTCGTAGCGTGGGGCCCGTGTACAGCACCGTGGCGATCAGCGGCTACCGCTCCCTGCGTGACGTCCGGCTGCCGCTGGGCCGGCTGACCGTCGTCACCGGGGCCAACGGCTCGGGCAAGTCGAGCGTCTACCGGGCGCTGCGCCTGCTCGCCGACTGCGGCGCCGGCCGGGTCGTCGGCTCGCTGGCCCGGGAGGGCGGGCTGGGCTCGGCGCTGTGGGCCGGCCCCGAGACGCTCGGGGGCGCACGGCGGGGCCACGACGTGGAGGGCACCGTCCGCAAGGGCCGGGTCTCGCTGCTGCTGGGGGTCGGCGGCGACGAGCTGTCCTACCTGGTCGACCTCGGCATCCCGGTGCAGGGCGGGTCGGCCTTCGACCGGGACCCGGAGGTGAAGCGCGAGGCGGTGTGGACCGGACCCGTGATGCGGCCCTCCACCCTGCTGGCCCGGCGACGCCACCACCGGGTCGAGGTCCGCGACGACGGCGGCGCCTGGGTCCAGGCACCGGTCAGCGTGCAGGCGTGGTCCAGCATGCTCACCGAGGTCGTCGACCCGGTCGCCGCACCCGAGCTGTGGGCGGTGCGGGAGCAGCTGCGCTCGTGGCGGTTCTACGACGGCTTCCGCGTCGATGCCGCCAGCCCGGCCCGGCAGCCGCAGGTCGGCACCCGCACCTGGGCGCTCGCCGACGACGGCGCCGACCTGGCGGCCGCCCTGCAGACCATCGCCGAGGACGGCCGGGCGGCCCTCGACGACGCGGTCGCGGACGCGTTCGACGGGGCCCGGCTCGAGGTCGTCGTCCAGGACGGCCTGTTCGACGTCCGGCTGCACCAGCCGGGCATGCTGCGGCCGCTGCGCACCGCCGAGCTGTCCGACGGCACGCTGCGCTACCTGCTGTGGCTGGCCGCCCTGCTGACGCCGGTGCCGCCCCGCCTCATGGCGCTCAACGAGCCGGAGACGAGCCTGCACCCCTCCCTCCTGCCGGCCCTGGCACGACTGGTCGCCACCGCCTCCCGTCGGACCCAGGTGGTCGTGGTGACCCACTCCGAGGCCCTCGTCGAGGAGCTGGCCGGTGCGCTGACGGTGGACGGCGAGGACCCGCGGGACATGGACCCCGTGCCCGGGGAGGTGCCGCCGCTGCGGCTGGTCGAGCTGGCCAAGGACCTCGGCGAGACCCGGGTGGAGGGCCAGGGGGTGCTCACCACGCCGGCCTGGGAGTGGGGCCGGCGCTGACCGGGTCCGTCAGCCGGCGACTGCGAGCGTCGGCACGGGCCGGGCCCGCGGTCGAAGCACCACCGGCGCGGGTCAGCCGGGCCGGACACCCGAAGATGCCGTGAGGACCCAGATATGTGGGGGGTCTCACGTCTGTTCGGGGGGTTCACCGATCTCCGCGTGTTTCACGGACCTCCGGCGGGAGTGCGCGGCGCCCCGGCGCGGTCACCCGCCGTCGAGGTCCTCGGCGGCCGGGTCGACGGGCGCCAGGTCGGGACGCTTGCCGGTCCGGCCGTCGCCGGAGCTCTGCCCGCGCAGCCGCCGCCCGACCCACGGGCCGAGGTGCTGCGACGCCCACGCCCGGTGCTCGCGCAGCGCCTCGCGCTGACCGCGCAGCGCCTCGCGCCGCCCGTGGGCCGGCACCGCCGCCGGCGGGTCGACCCAGCCGTGCTGCCCGACGGGCACCCCGAGCGTCCAGAGCACCTGCGCGGCCACCAGCCGGTGGCCCTGCGTGCTGAGGTGGATCCGGTCCTCGGCGTACATCCGGGGATGGCGCAGGGCACCCAGGGTGTAGAGGTCGACGACGAACGACCCGGTCCGCTGCCCGATGGCCCACAGGTGGGCGTTGTGCTCCACGAGCCGCGGGGTGATCCGGCTGACCACCGGGATCCACGAGACGT
This sequence comes from Ornithinimicrobium kibberense, assembly GCF_006519705.1. Lineage (NCBI taxonomy): Bacteria > Bacillati > Actinomycetota > Actinomycetes > Micrococcales > Ornithinimicrobiaceae > Ornithinimicrobium > Ornithinimicrobium kibberense. The sequence continues at coordinate 62,871 of NZ_VFXM01000006.1, read as the reverse complement.
TGGCCGAGGTGAAGAGCACCACGTCGGCCCCGTCGGCCCGCAGCCGCTCCACGGCCCCCTCGAGCCTGGCCATGACCTCGGGGATGGAGACCCGGGGACGGAGCACGTCGTTGCCGCCGGCCGACAGGCTGACCAGGTCCGGCCGCAGCTCCACCGCCGCGGGCAGCTGCTCGGCCAGGACCGCGTCGATCCGTCGCCCGCGGACCGCGAGGTTGGCGTAGCGCAGGTCGAGACCCTCCCGCGCGTTCCGGGCCGCGAGCGCGGCGGCGACCCGGTCGGCCCACCCCAGGTGCTCCCCGGGCCGTGAGGGGTCCTCGTCGGCCAGCCCCTCGGTGAAGGAGTCGCCGACCGCCACGAACCGCCGCCAGGTGCGCAGCTGCGGAGGGTCGGGACGGACGGGCACCGCGCCAGCGTATGCCGCCCGCCCTCGAGGATCTGCGCGGAGGTGCCCATCCCTGCCAGAGTGGGCGGATGAGGATCGCCGTGCCGACAGAGGTCAAGAACAACGAGTACCGGGTGGCCATCACCCCGGTGGGGGTGCACGAGCTGGTGCGCCGCGGCCACGAGGTGCTCGTCCAGCGCGGAGCCGGGGAGGGCTCGTCCATCCCCGACGACGACTACGTCGCCCAGGGGGCCACCCTCGTGGACGGGGCCGAGGACACCTGGGCCGCGGGCGAGATGGTGCTCAAGGTCAAGGAGCCGGTCGAGGAGGAGTACGGCTTCCTGCGCGAGGACCTGACGCTGTTCACCTACCTGCACCTGGCCGCCGACGAGCCGCTGACCCGGCGCCTGCTGGAGGCCCGGACCACCGCGATCGCCTACGAGACGGTCCAGCTGCCCGACCGCTCGCTGCCGCTGCTCTACCCGATGTCCGAGGTGGCCGGCTGCCTGGCGCCCCAGGTCGGCGCGCACACGATGATGAAGGTCAACGGGGGGCGCGGCGTGCTCATGGGCGGCATCGGGGGCGTGGCCAACGCCAAGGTCCTCGTGCTCGGCGGCGGCGTCGCCGGGCAGAACGCCGCCAACATCGCCCTCGGCATGGGCGCCGACGTCACCATCCTCGACACCGACCTGGCCAAGCTGCGCACCCTGTTCTGGCGGTTCGACAACCAGGTGCGCCAGCTGGCGTCCAACACCCTGACCATCGCCGAGCTGGTCCCGGAGGCCGACATGATCATCGGCACGGTGCTGGTGCCCGGCGCGCGGGCCCCCAAGCTGGTCACCGACGAGATGGTCGCCTCGATGAAGCCGGGGTCGGTGCTGGTGGACGTGGCGATCGACCAGGGCGGGTGCTTCGAGGGGTCCCGTCCGACGACCCACGCCGACCCGACCTTCCCGGTGCACGGGTCGATCTACTACTGCGTGGCCAACATGCCCGGCTCGGTGCCGCACACCTCCACCTGGGCGCTGACCAACGCCACCCTGCCGTATGCCGTGCAGCTCGCCGAGAAGGGGTGGGCGCAGGCGCTGCGCGACGACGACGCCCTGGCCCACGGCCTCAACACCCACGCCGGCCAGCTCACCTACCCGGCCGTCGGGGAGGCGTTCGGGATCGACGCGGTGACCACGGCGGAGGTGCTGGCCGGCTGAGCAGGTGGGACCGCGACCTGCGGTTCTCCGCATGTCGCGGTGCACAACCGGTTGACAGTCAGCCCGGGCGCGGCAGAGGTCTCGTCCAGTGTGTCCGGACCCACGGACGCGCGACCTGCGGAGACGTCGATGCCGGCCCGGCGGACTGGATGCCACCCCGGTCCCCGGGCCGCAGGCGGGCGCGCGTACCACCACACCTGCCCCTCGTCACGCCGTGGCCTCGCGGTAGCGGCGCGCCACCAGAGCGGCCAGGGCGTCGTGGGTGCCCAGCGGCGCGGTGGCCACGGTGCCGGCGGCGGCCGCCACCCGATGGGCCCGGTCCAGGAAGTGACCGGGTGAGAGCAGGTGGGCGGCGACGACGACGTGCCCCGACTCCCGGCCCTCCTCGGTCAGCCGGGACAGCTCCTCCTCCGGCCGGGGTCCGGGGCCGCTGAGGAAGGCCGTGCCCGTGGCCACGCCGAGCCGCGCGCCCAGCAGACCGGAGATCTGGGCGACCTCGGCCCGGGCCGCGTCGACGCTCGAGCCGGCGCCGACGACGAGGACGGCCCGCAGCCTCATGGCCCCTCCTTCTCCCGCCCTCCCCTCCACGGCCCAGGGCCGAGCCTGCAGCACGCGGTCCGTCAGGGCCTGGAGCACCTCCTCCTCAGCGCCGAGCGCCGGAGTGACCGATGCCCGGGGCATCGTCACCACGGCCGAGGGGACGTCGTGCCGCACGTGGTAGCCGGACGCCAGGAAGAACGGCACGACGACCGGGTCGGACAGCCCGGCGAGGACCTCCTGCAGGGTCGGCCCGCAGACGTCGACGAAGCCGACGGAGGGTGGGGAGGGCAGCCCCAGGAGCGCACCGGCCCGGGCGGCGCAGTCGCGGACCACGCGCTGGCCCTCCTCGCTGGCCGTGCCGTGCGCCGCCACCACCAGGGGGCGCCGACCCTCCCCGGCCGTGGTGCGGCCGGGCAGGGGCAGGGGGCATCGGCCCGTCATGACGCCGTTCCCACGCTGGCGCGCTCCTCGCCCGTCGGCGCAGGCCGGGGCGTGCGGACACGACGGACGACCAGGGCGGCGCGCACGAGCAGGGACACCCACACCGCGGCGACGACGGCCAGGAGGGTGGGGACACTGACCCCCGCCTGTGCCACGCCCAGCCCGGACAGCACGGGGGCGAGGTTGAGCAGCACGATGAGCCCTCCGACCGCCACGCCGAGGACGGCCTGCGGGAGCTTCCCGGCGAGCAGCGCCGCGAAGGGCGCGGCGACCACGCCCCCGGCCATGAGGGCTCCCACCGTCCACCAGTCCAGGTCCCGTAGCCCCAGGCCGACCACGAACCCCGCGCTGGCCGCGACCGAGACGACGAACTCCGAGGTCGCCACCGATCCGATGACCCGGCGCGGCTCGGCGTCCGCTGTGGCCAGGAGGGTGGAGGTGACCACGGGCCCCCAGCCACCGCCCCCGGTCGCGTTGACGAAACCTCCCCCGGCACCGAGCGGCCCGAGGAAGCGTCGCCGTGCCGTCCACCGCGGGGACCGTTCCAGCCGGGGTGAGTGCCGCAGCCCGAAACGCACGGTGACGGCGACCCCGAGCACGAGCAGCAGCCAGGCCATCACGGGTCGCGCGACGGCCGTGTCGAGACCGGAGAGCACGGTCGCCCCGACGAACCCGCCGACGGCGCCGGGACCGGCGAGCCGGCGCACGATCCGCCAGTCGACGTTGCCGACCCGCCAGTGGCTGATCCCCGACGAGAGCGTCGTCCCCAGCTGGGCGACGTTCACGGACGCGCTGGCCAGGGCCGGTGCGACGCCGGTCGAGAGCAGCAGCGACGCGGACGTCACGCCGTAGCCCATCCCCAAGGACCCGTCCACGAGCTGGGCGGCGGCACCCACGAGGAGGACGAGGACCAGGGTGGTCACGCCACCGCACCGACGCGCAGGGACGGCCGCACGCCGAGGGCCACCTCGCCCCCCAGGTCGAGGACGCCGGCCGGCATGGTCCCGGCACCCGTCCGCGCGTGCGACAGACGGACCACGTCGCCGACCACCACGACCGCCGGCGACGCGACGCCCACCGCCTCGGCCCGGTCCGCGATGTCGGCGAGGGTGCCCACGGTCACCCGCTGCTGCGGGGTGCAGCCGCTCTCGACGACCGCGACCGGCATCGCCGGGGAACGGCCGTGCTCGACGAGCAGTGCCGCCGTGCGCCGCAGCGTGGCCACGCCCATGAGGACGACGAGGGTGTGGTCGCCACCGGTGGGCAGCGCGGGCAGCTCGTCGTGGCCGGTGACCACCGTGTAACCGCGGGCCAGGCCCCGGTGGGTGACCGGGATGCCCGCGGCGGCCGGCACGGCGACCGCCGAGCTGATCCCGGGGACGACCTCGACCTCGACGCCCGCCGCCTCGCAGGCCAGCCGCTCCTCCCCGCCCCGGCCCAGGACGTAGGGGTCCCCTCCCTTGAGCCGGACGACCGCTCGACCGGCCCGGGCCTCCTCGACGAGGATCTGGTTGATCTCGTGCTGCGGGACGGGGTGGCTGCCGCTGGTCTTGCCGACGTCGACCACGCGCACGTCGGCGGGGAGACGCGCGAGCAGACCGCGCGGGACCAGCCGGTCGGTGACCACGACGTCCGCCTGGGCCAGCAGGGCCGATGCGCGGGCCGTGACGAGCTGCTCGTCACCGGGGCCCGCCCCGACGAGGGCCACCCAGCCGGTGCGGCGCGGCCGGCGGGCGCGCAGGTCGACCGACCCGGAGCCCAGGTGCGTCAGGACCGCGTCCCGGGCGGTGACCGAACGGCGCGGGTCGCCGCCGGCGTGCACGGCGACCTGCAGCGGTCCGTCCTGGGTGGCGACCCTGCCGCGTGCCGGCACCCGGGCGGTGCCGCGTGCCGGGGCACCGGCGCGGACGCAGAAGATGCGCGAGCCCGCCGCGTCGTGCGCCACCCGGTCGTCGACCCGGTCCTGGCCGGTGGCCGTGTGCACCAACCAGGCCCCGGCCAGGTCGCCGGGACCGGCGTAGGGACGGGGCACCCAGCCCACCTGCCGCCGTGCCACCGCCGCGGCCAGGTCGGGGCAGAGCTCGGGCGCGACGACGCTGACCTGGGCCCCGTCCTCGGCCAGGTCGAGCACCCGACGCGCCGAGACCGGCCCGCCCCCGACGGCGACCACCCGTCGACCCCTCAGGTCCAGCCCGAGCAGGGTCAGCCCGGGGCTCACGGGAGCGACCCCGTGCCGACGATCCCGGCCGCGAGGGTGGTCCCGTCGTGCTCGTCGACGACGAGGAAGGATCCACCCTCGCGGGACACCTCGTAGGGCTCCAGCGGCAGGGCCTCGGCGAGCCGCAGCTCGACCCGCACGAGGTCGTTGAGGCCGGCCCGTTCCACCGGCCCGTGGTCCAGGGTGGCCACGTCGAGGCGGGAGACCAGCCGGTCGGCCCGGGCCCGCACCGTGCGGGTGCCGTGCTTGACCAGCACCCGCGCACCGGGCACGAGCGGGGTCTCCGCGAGCCAGCACAGCACGACCTCCGCGTCCTGCCTCGGTCGCGGGGCCTCGTCGGCGGCGCTGAGGAGGTCGCCGCGGGCGACGTCCAGCGCGTCGGCGAGCCGGAGCGTCGCCGACAGGGGTGCTGCCGCCACGGGCACGCCGCGTCCGCCGACGTCGATCCCCACGACCGTGGTCCGTCGGCCGGACGCGGACACCACGACCTCGTCCCCGACCCGCACCGTGCCCGAGCCCACGTGCCCGGCATACCCCCGGTAGTCCACGAGGGTGGGGTCCACCGCACCGTGCTGGGGTCGCAGGACCAGCTGCACGGGCATCCGGAACGGCTCCTGCGCCAGGTTCAGGGGCGGCAGGGTCTCCAGCAGCTCGAGCAGGGTGGGGCCGGTGTACCAGCCCGTGCGGGCGGAGCGTTCGACGACGTTGTCGCCCAGCAGCGCCGAGACCGGCACGACGAGCGCGTCGGCCAGGCCGAGGCGGGCGGACAGCTCGGCCACCTCGGCGCAGACCCTGCGGTGCACCGCCTCCGCGTCGTCGACGAGGTCGATCTTGTTCAGCGCCACGACGACGTGCGGGACGCGCAGCAGAGCGACGACCGCCAGGTGGCGGCGGGTCTGCTCGACCACGCCGTGCCGGGCGTCGACGAGCACGACCACCACGTCGGCGGTGCTGGCACCGGTGACCGTGTTGCGGGTGTACTGCACGTGGCCGGGGCAGTCGGCGAGGATGAACGACCGGTTCGCCGTGGCGAAGTAGCGGTAGGCCACGTCGATGGTGATCCCCTGCTCCCGCTCGGCCCGCAGGCCGTCGGTGAGCAGCGCCAGGTCGGCCAGCTCGCCGGTCCACCCGCGACGGCGGCTGACGGCCTCGACCGCCGCGAGCTGGTCGGCGAGGACGGACCGGGTGTCGTGCAGCAGGCGCCCCACGAGCGTGGACTTGCCGTCGTCCACCGAGCCGGCGGTTGCCAGCCGCAGCAGGGTCGGGGCCTGGTCCGGCGTCGCCGTCGGGCCCGGGGCCCGGGTGGGGGCCGGGTCCCGCGTGGGGGGCGGTGTCGAGGTCCGGGTCGAGATGCTCATCAGAAGTACCCCTCCTTCTTGCGGTCCTCCATGGCGGCCTCCGAGAGCCGGTCGTCGGCCCGGGTGGCGCCGCGCTCGGTGACGGTGCTGGCCGCCACCTCGGCGAGCACCTCCTGCACGTCCACGGCCTCGGAGAGGACCGCTCCGGTGCACGACATGTCGCCGACGGTGCGGTAGCGCACCCGTCGGGCGGTGGTGACCTCCCCCGGCCGGGGCCTGCTCCACGGCCCGGGCGTGAGCAGCATCCCGTCCCGCTCGAAGACCTCGCGCTCGTGGGCGTAGTAGAGGGTCGGCAGCTCGATCCCCTCCCGCGCCACGTAGCGCCAGACGTCCAGCTCGGTCCAGTTGCTGAGCGGGAAGACGCGCACGTGCTCACCGGGGCGGTGCCGGGTGTTGTAGAGCCGCCACAGCTCGGGGCGCTGGTTGCGCGGGTCCCACTGGCCGAAGTCGTCGCGCAGGCTGACGATCCGCTCCTTGGCACGGGCCTTGTCCTCGTCGCGACGGCCTCCCCCGAAGACGCCGTCGAAGCGGTGGGCCGCGATCGCCTCCAGGAGCGGGAGGGTCTGCAGGGGGTTGCGGGTGCCGTCGGCCCGCTCCCGCAGCCGGCCGTCGTCGAGGTAGTCCTGCACCCGGGCGACCACCAGCTCCACGCCGTACCGCTCCACCGCCCGGTCCCGGAACGCCAGCACCTCGGGGAAGTTGTGCCCGGTGTCCACGTGCAGCACCGGGAAGGGCACCCGGGCCGGCCACAGGGCCTTGGCGGCCAGGTGGAGCATCACCACGGAGTCCTTGCCGCCCGAGAAGAGCAGGACCGGTCGCTCCAGCTCGGCGACCGTCTCCCGGATGATGTGGACGGCCTCGCTCTCCAGGGCGTCCAGCAGGGCGTGCTCGCCCCCGCGCACCGGCAGCTGGGCCACCGGCGGCAGGGACGCGGGTCGCAGGTCGGGGGTCAGGGTGCTCATGGCGCCTCCCGGGGCGTCGGGGTGGTCGAGGAAGGGGGTATGGCGCGCGCGCCGGCGGGTGCGGTGCCGTCGCCACCGGCGGGAGCGCCGGGATGCAGGCCGCACTCGGTCTTGGCGAAGCCGGCCCAGCGACCGGCCCGCGGATCCTCGCCGGGGGCGACCGGGCGGGTGCACGGCGCGCAGCCGATCGAGGGGTATCCCTGCGCGAGGAGGGGGTTGGCCGGCAGCATCTCGCGCTCGGCGTGGTCGAGCACCTGCTCGAGGGTCCACGTGGCCAGCGGATTGATCTTGACCAGGCCGAAGGCCTCGTCCCAGGTGACCAGGGGGGTGTCCGCCCGCGTGGGACCCTCCTCCCGGCGCACGCCGGTGACCCAGGCGTCGTAGCCCGCCAGGGTGCGCCGCAGCGGGTCCACCTTGCGCAGGGCGCAGCACCGGCCGGGGTCACGGTCGTGCAGGCGCGGACCGAGGTCGGCGTCCTGCTCGGCCACGGTCCGCCCGGGGAGCACGTCGACGACGGTGACGTCGAGCTGGTCGGCGACGCGGTCGCGGGTGGCCAGGGTCTCGGGGAAGTGGTAGCCGGTGTCGAGGAAGAGGACGTCGACCCCGGGCCGGTGCTCGGCCACCAGGTGGGGGAGCACGGCGTCGGCCATCGAGCAGGCCACGGCGATCCGGTCGAACTCCTCGGCCGCCCACCCCAGGACGAGGTCGGCCAGGGCGCGCGGACCCAGGTCGGTCTCCACCGCCGCGAACCGTCGGCCGGCCTCCTCGGCGAGCGTGCGAAGGTGCCCGGGCGCGAGCGCCGGCTCGGTGCGGTTCATCGCAGCTCCTCGTCGTCCACGCGGTGCGCCCAGCGGGCGAAGGTCTCGCCCGCGGTGCGCGTCGCGGCATACCTGCGCACGACCCGTTCCACGTAGTCCGGCAGCTCCTCGGCCGAGACCTTCAGCCCGCGGACGGTCCGCCCCAGGCCCGGCTCCTCGAGGCCGACGGAGGCCAGTCCCCCGCCGAGGTGGACCTGGAACCCCGGCGCCTGCACCCCGTCGCCGGTGGTGATGATCTGGCCCTTGAGCCCGATGTCGGCCGTCTGGATGCGGGCGCAGGAGTTGGGGCAGCCGTTGACGTGCAGGCTGATCGGGCTGTCCAGGAGCGGCTCGACGTCGGCCAGGCGCCGCTCCAGCTCGGCGACCGCGGTCGCGGCCGTCGCCTTCGTCTCGACGATCGCCAGCTTGCAGAACTCGATGCCGGTGCAGGCGATCGTTGACCGCCGGAACACCGAGGGGGTGGCGGTCAGACCGAGGCCTGCCGCGCCCTCGAGGAGCTCGTCGACCCGGTCGGGGGGCACGTCCAGCACGATGAGCTTCTGGTGCGGGGTCAGCCGGACGCGTCCGGACCCCACGGCCTCGACCAGGTCGGCCAGCCGCTGCAGAGCGCTGCCGGGGAGTCGGCCCACCGTGGGGGCCAGGCCGACGTAGCGCAGCCCGTCCTTCTGGCGGTGCACCCCGACGTGGTCGCCGGGCCCGCTCGGCGCGGCGGGCGCCGGACCGTCGGGCAGCGGGTGACCGAGGTAGTCGGTCTCCAGGACCTGCCGGAACTTCTCCGGACCCCACTCGGCGAGCAGGAACTTCAGGCGCGCCTTGGTGCGCAGACGGCGGTAGCCGTGGTCGCGGAAGATCCGGACCACGCCGTGCCAGACGTCGGCGGCCTGGTCCGCCGGGACGAAGGCCCCGAGCCGCTCGGCCAGCCGGGGCGCCGTGGACAGCGCGCCACCGACCCAGAGGTCGTACCCGGGCCCGAGCTCGGGGTGGACGACGCCGACGAGGGAGATGTCGTTGATCTCGTGGACGACGTCCAGGCTGGGGTGGCCGGTGACGGCGGACTTGAACTTGCGGGGCAGGTTGGCCAGCTCGGGGTCGCCGACGAAACGGGTGACGATCTCCTCGATGACCGGGGTCGGGTCGATGATCTCGTCGGCGGCCACCCCGGCGACCGGGGAGCCGAGGACCACCCGGGGGGTGTCGCCGCACGCCTCGGTCGTGGACAGCCCGACCGCCTCCAGCCGCGCCCAGATCTGCGGCACGTCCTCGACCCGCACCCAGTGCAGCTGGATGTTCTGCCGGTCGGTGATGTCGGCGGTGTCCCGGGCCAGCTCGGTGGACAGCTCGCCGACCACCCGCAGCTGGGCGGTGGTCAGCGCTCCGCCGTCGATGCGGACGCGGAGCATGAAGTAGCGGTCCTCCAGCTCGTGCGGCTCCAGCTGGGCGGTGCGCCCGCCGTCGATGCCGGGGCGCCGCTGGGTGTACAGGCCCCACCAGCGGAACCTGCCGTGCAGGTCGTCGGTCGGGATCGAGTCGAAGCCCTCCCGGGCGTAGATCGTCTCGATGCGCTCGCGGACGTTGAGCCCGTTGTCGGCGGCCTTGACGGCCTCGTTGGCGTTCAGCGGCTCGCGCCCGTCCACCGCCCACTGACCCTGCGGCCGGCCCGGGCGCGAGGGACGGACCCGGGCCCCGGTCGGAGGTGAGCCGGCACGGGCGGCGGCGGACGGAGGCACGACGGGAGTGACGGTGGGGGTGGAGGCGTTCATGGGGCAGCCTTTGCGGTGCGGGCGGGCAGGGGGCGGTCTCGGCCGGAGGGGCCTGGGTCGGGACGGGCCGGAGCGGACGCGCGTCCGACGGGGCCGGAGCTGACGGGGGCACCGGGGCGCGGCAGCCAGCGGCCCGGGCGGGGGTGCAGGCGACGTCGGTGCGTGCGGCGCGGGACGTCCTGCCGGACCGAGGAGGTCGGCCGGCGGCCGGTCAGACGCGCGGCGGCGGGGCGGGGGTCAGCGACACGGGCACATCAGCATGCTGCTGACGCGCAGAAGGTCCAGCTCGGCGCACCGGGTCAGGTGCCAGCCCGTCGACGTCATGCGGACCATCATGCACGGTTATCCGTCTGGTGACAAGTGGTTACCACCGAGGGGTGCGTGGAGTGCGGCTTCGTCGCCGATCTCGACGTCCGCACCGTCGGGAACGTCACGGCGCGGCCCGAGGCCCGCCCGGACCCGGCCCCCGTCGCCCGGGGACGGCACGCTGCTGCGCGCGGGGGCAGAGACGCGCGACGCCCGGCCCCCCTGGCGGGGGACCGGGCGTCGCGACGCGGAGGGTGCGTCAGTCGTTGACGCGGTCCTTGAGCTTGGAGCCCTGCTTGAAGCCGACGGACTTGCTGGCGGCGATCTGGATCTCGGCGCCCGTCTGGGGGTTGCGGCCGGTGCGGGCCGAACGCTCGCGGACCTCGAAGGTGCCGAAGCCGGGGAACGAGACCTTCTCGCCCTTGGCGAGCTCGGCGGAGACGGCCTCGAGGACCGAGCTGACGACCTTGTCGGCAGCGGCCTGGGTCATGCCCGCCTCGCGGGCGACGGCCTCGACGATGACCTTCTTGCTCATGGGTACAGCCTTTCATCGCATGGATGGGTCGGCTCACGGTAGGCAGAGTTGCGGCCGGATTGCCAAAGCAACACGCCCGAATCCTCGTCAGAGAGCGGAAAAACGGACCCGGGAGACCCCTGACGGCCGTCCGGGGGTACCCTGACCACGTCGTGCAGACGAAGTCCGGTGGGAAACCGGCACTGTCCCGCAACGGTGGAGCTCCGCAGCAGCTGCTGACGGAGCCGAGTCCGGTCGAACTGCACGGCGATCCGCACCACACGCCCTCGAGGACCCAGGGCCGGTTCGGACGACGGCCCGCTGGATGCCAGGCCCTGTCGCTCGAGCGAAACCCGACCTCGACCGACAGGAGGACCTGATGACCGACCCGCGCCCACCGCATACCCCCCGTGGCCCCCGGCCCCCTCGCACCCCACGCGCCCGCACCCTCCTGGCCGCCTCGGCCGCCCTCGGGCTGCTGCTGGCCGGCTGCGGCAGCTCCGGCGACGACGACCCGGCCGCCGTCCCGTCCGCGGGTACCGACGAGGCCGGCACCACCACGGACGCCAGCACCGCGACCGACGGCGGGTCCGCGGCCGACGGCGGCTTCCCCGTGACCGTCGACACCGACGGCGGCGAGCTGACCCTGGAGGAGCGTCCCGAGCGGATCGTGTCGCTGTCGCCGGCGGCCACCGAGATCCTCTTCGCGATCGGCGCCGGCGACCAGGTCGTGGCGGCCGACGAGTTCTCCACCTACCCCGAGCAGGCCCCGACCACGGACCTGTCCGGCTTCGAGCCCAACGTCGAGGCCGTGGCGGCCTACGAGCCGGACCTCGTCGTCGTGGCCTACGACCCGGGCGACCTCGTCGCCTCGTTGGACGCCCTCGACATCCCGGTCCTCGTCGACGCCCCGCCGGTGGACGTGGAGAGCGGCTACGACGACATCGCCGCCTACGGCCTGCTCACCGGGCACGTGGACGAGACCGCGGACGTGGTCGCGCAGATGCGCTCGGAGATGGAGGAGGCGTATGCCGCCGCGCCCCAGGACGCGGACGTGCGCGTCTACCACGAGGTGGACGACACCTTCTTCGCGGCCAGCAGCAACAGCTTCATCGGCTCGGTCTACGCCGAGCTGGGCGCCGAGAACGTCGCCGACGAGGCGGACACCGACGCCAGCGGCTACCCCCAGCTGACCGAGGAGGCGGTCGTGGCCGCCGACCCCGAGCTCATCGTCATCACCGACGAGATCGGCTACGGGCCCGAGGACGTCGCGGCGCGCCCCGGCTGGTCGGAGGTCACCGCCGTGCGCAACGACGCGATCGTCGTCGTCGACGCCGACATCGCCTCCCGCTGGGGGCCCCGCCTGCCGCAGCTCGTGCAGACGCTCGCCGATGCGGTCGCCGAGGCGGCCGCGGTGCCCGCCGGTCGCTGAGCCCGATCCGCAGCACACCGACGAGTCCGAGGAGACCGTGGCCACCACGACCGCGCACCGCCCGGGCGACCCCCTGGACCAGGCGGCCGCCCGGGCGTTCCGGCTGACCTGGCCGGCCGTCCTGGGTGGCGTCGCCCTGCTGGCGCTCGCGGCGCTGGTGTCGGTCACCCAGGGCGCGGCGGGGCTGTCGGTCGAGGGGGTGCTGCGCTCGCTCGTGGGAGCCCTTCCGGGCCTGTCGGTGGAGCAGACGCTGACCGACCAGCAGCAGGCCGTCCTGTGGCAGATCCGGCTGCCCCGCACCGCGCTGGCCGCGCTCGTGGGGGCCTCCCTGGCGGTGGCCGGGGCCGGCTACCAGGGGGTCTTCCGCAACCCCCTGGCCGACCCCTACCTGCTCGGCGTCTCCGCCGGGGCCGGCCTGGGGGCCGTGCTCGCGCTGGGCTTCGGCCTGGACCTGTCGTGGGGGCCGGTCGGCGCGCTGCCGGCGGCGGCCTTCGTCGGGGCGCTGCTGGCCGTGACCGGGTCCGTCGTGGTGGCCCGCGGGTCCTTCCGCGACCCGGCCACCCTCCTGCTCGCGGGGGTGGCCATGGCGGCCCTGTTCTCCGCCTCGCAGACCTTCGCGCTGCAACGGCTGGACCAGACCGCGGCCCGCGAGGTCCTGTCCTGGCTGTTCGGCCGGCTGGCCACCCACGGCTGGCCCCCCGTCCTGCTGCTGCTGCCCTACGTGCTCCTCGCCGGGCTGGTGCTGCTGCTGCACGCCCGGCACCTCGACGTGCTGCGGCTCGGCGACGACGAGGCCCGGGCCCTGGGGCTGAGCCCCGCACGCTCCCGGCTCGTGGTCGTCGGGGCCGCCACCCTCATCACCGCGGCCGCCGTGTCGGTCAGCGGGCTCATCGGCTTCGTCGGGCTCGTCACCCCGCACGTGGTCCGGCTGCTCGTGGGCCACTCCTACCGCGTCCTCGTGCCGCTGTCGGCCCTCGTCGGCGCGGCCTTCCTCACCATCGCCGACGTCGGTGCCCGCACCCTGGCCGCCCCGGCCGAGCTGCCCGTCGGGGTCATCACGGCCTTCGTCGGCGCCCCGTTCTTCTCCTTCGTCCTGTGGCGCGGAAGGCAGGATCCATGACCCCCGCGAACCCCCCGTCGTCGACGTCCCCGCGCACGACCGCGGTGTCCCGGCCGTCGGCCCTTCCCCCGACCACCACGGCGGTCCCCCTGCGCCCGGTCGACGCCCTCCGGGTGCGTGACCTGCGGGTCGTCTACGACGACACCGAGGTGCTCGGCGGCATCGACCTGGACCTGCGGGCCGGCGAGTGGCTGGGACTCATCGGCCCCAACGGCTCGGGCAAGTCCACGCTGCTGCGGGCCCTGGTCGGGCTGGTCCCCTCCACCGGCACCGTCGAGCTGGGCACCGGGTCGCCCCCGGGCCCCACCGACCTGTCGCACATGCCGCAGAACCCCGAGCTGCCGCCGGGGATGACCGTCGTCGAGTACGTCCTGCTCGGCCGCACCGCCCACGTGGGCTGGCTGCGCTCGGAGTCGGCCACCGACCGCAAGGTGGCCACCGACGTGCTCCGCCGGCTCGGGCTGACCTCCTTCGCGGGGCGGTCGGTCCGCCGCCTCTCCGGCGGGGAGGCCCAGCGGGTGGTCATCGCCCGCGCCCTGGCCCAGCAGTCCCCGGTCCTGCTCCTCGACGAGCCGACCAGCGCCCTCGACCTGGGTCACCAGGTCGAGGTGCTCGAGCTGGTCGACGAGCTCCGCCGCGAGGACGGGCTCACCGTCGTCGCGGCCATGCACCACCTGGACTCCGCCGCGCGCTACTCCGACCGGCTGGCGCTGCTCGACCGTGGTCAGCTGGTCGCGCTGGGCACGCCCGCCGAGGTGCTCGAGCCCGCCCTCCTCTCCCGGGTCTACGGCCACCCGGTCCACGTCCACGAGGTGGCCGGCGACCTGGTGGTCGTCCCCGCCCCGAGGTCCCGGCCGGGGCGCGGGGCCGAGGCGGGGCCGGTGCTGCTCGAGGAGCGGCGGACCGAGCGGACCCGGACCATCTCGTGAGGCTCACCACACCGTGGGGACGGCGGCGAGCGCCGTCAGGGCCGGGTCGGCGGTGACCAGCACCCCGGACCGGGTGAGCGCCTGAGCGGCCAGCATCCGGTCGAAGGGGTCACGGTGGCTCCACGCGAACCCCCCGGCCAGGATCGCGTCCTGGGGGGTGATGTCGACGAGCGTGGCGCCGAGCGCCGCCACCTGCTGCTCGAAGGTCGCCACGAGCAGCTCCCCGCCCGGCAGCTTGCCCACCCGTGACCTCGTCGCCAGCTCCCAGGCGGACGCGGCCGAGACGAGCAGCTCGTGGCGGACGTCGGTGATGAGTGCTCGCGCGTGGGTGGACAACCGGTCCGGCTCGTGGACCGCCCAGACGACGACGTGGGTGTCCAGCAGGAAGGGGGCGCTGCCGCTCACCGTCCCTCCCAGGCGTCCAGCTCCTCCCCTGGGAGCTCGTCGAAGAAGGTGGCGGGGAGCCGGTAGGACCCGAAACCCAGCCGTCGGGGGCGGGGGGTCACGGGGACGAGCCGCGCGACCACGCGGTCCGCCCGGGCGATGAGGACCTCCTCGCCCTCCTCCACGCGCGCCAGCAGCGCCGACAGGTGGGTCTTGGCCTGCTGCACCTTCACGACCTCCATCGTCCGAGACTAGGTTGGTCGACCAGGTTGGTCAACACCTCGACACCAGTGACCGTCGCCGTAGGAGCGGATCGCCGCCAGCGGCGGCTCAGGCGCGCCACCCGGACGCCGGTGGCTGCCGCCAGCGGCCCGGATCGTGGCCCTCGTCCTCCGGGAACCGCCCGGCCGCGTCCGCCCAGGTCAGCTGGGACGCGGGTATCGGCTCCCACGGCGGGCGGTCGTAGTAGTCGTGCGCGGCGAGCAGGACCATGCCGGACATCGGCAGCTCCTCCACCCGGACCGTCCGCCCGGCGACGTCCAGCTGCTCTCCCGGGGCCAGGTCCGAGCCACGCTCCAGGACGCGCTGCGCCGCGCCGTTCAGCACGGCGGACGCCTCTCGAGGTGGAAGACCCAGCACGACGAGCTCGGCGTGGCCGGCACCGAACAGGCCGGTCGTGTAGCAGAACGGGACGCCCACCCGCGGGGGCAGGAGGGCCGGATCGCCCCCGGCCGCCACGAACAGGTCGCGGACGCCGTCCTGCGCGTCCTCGGCCTCCTCGGGGCCGGTGCCGAGCGCCCGGCAGCACGCACAGGCCGGCTCGTCCCCCTCGGCCGCCGCGACGGCCACGTAGGTCAGGTGCACGCCCGTACGGCGGATGTTCTCGGTGATCGCACGTCGCTCCTGCTCCAGGAACGCCTCCATGGCAGAGGTGATCTCCATGCCAGCTCCCTCCCCGTGCACCGCTCGCCCTCACGCCCTCCCCCGGCGCGGGCCCCGGACCCTCCGGCCGGTGCACGTCGAGCACGGTACGCCGACCCGCCGACGGAACAGGCCGCCTCGTCCACAGGTCGCGGTAGGTTGCCGCACGTGCCGATGACCTTCCTCACCGGCGGCGCCCGCAGCGGCAAGTCGTCGATCGCCGTCCGCCGGGCGCAGGCCGTCGGGGGACCCGTCGTGCTCGTCGCCACCGGGCAGGCCGACGACGGGGACGTCGAGATGGCCGACCGGATCGCCCGCCACCGGGCCGAGCGCCCCGCGGGGTGGCGCACGGTCGAGGAGCCGACCGAGCTGGTGACCGCCCTCCGAGAGGTCGCCGGTCCCGGAACCGACCCCTGCCCGACCATGGTCGTCGACTGCCTCTCCCTGTGGGTCGCCAACCTCATGGCCCGCGGCGACGACGAGGCACCCACCCTGGAGCAGGCGCACGCCCTCGGCCGGTGGGGCGCGGCATACCCCGGGACCGTGCTGGTCGTGACCAACGAGGTCGGCTCCGGCATCGTCCCCATGCACCCGCTCCCGCGGGACTACCGCGACCGGCTGGGCCGGGTCAACGCCACCGTCGCGGGGTATGCCGACCTCGCCCAGCTCGTCGTCGCCGGCCGCACCCTGACCCTCGACCCCGTGGAGGGGACATGAACGACCACCCCACGTCCCGCCCGCACCGGGAGGACCACGTGACCGGCCCGTCCGACCCGGAGGCGCTCGCGGTCGTCGAGCGCACGGTGGCCGCCGTCCGCCCGGTGGACGCCGAGGCCGCGGCCGCCGCGGCCGGGGCGATGGACGGCAAGGTCAAGCCGCTGCGCAGCCTCGGCGAGCTCGAGCGGCTGGCCGCCCGGCTCGCCGGCATCCAGGGCACGGCGCAGCCGCACGTCGACCGGCCCGCGATCGTGGTCTGCGCCGCCGACCACGGGATCGCCCGCAGCGGGGTCAGCGCCTACCCCCAGGAGGTCACCGGCCTGATGCTCCAGGGGTTCGCCGCCGGGACCGCGGCCGTGGGCGTGCTCGCCCGCCAGGCCGGCGTCCGGCTGGTGGTCGCCGACCTCGGTGTCGTCGACCCGCCGGCGACCGCGCCGGGGGAGAACGAGGTGCTCGACCGCCGCGTGCGGGCCGGCACCGCCAGCAGCCTGGACGGACCGGCGATGAGCCTGGCGGAGGCCCAGCGGGCCGTGGCGCACGGCATCGCCCTGGCTGACGACCTCGTCGACGACGGGGTCGACCTCGTGGGCCTGGGCGAGATGGGCATCGGGAACACGACCACCGCGAGCGCGCTGACCGCCGCCCTGCTGGGCCGGGACCCGGCCCGGGTCACCGGACCCGGCACCGGGGTGAGCGGCGACGTCCTCGCCGCCAAGGTGCGGGCGGTCGACGCGGTGCTGCGGCGGCACGAGGGCGCCGAGGGCACCTGGGCGGTGCTGGCGCGGATGGGCGGGCTGGAGGTCGCGGCCCTGGCCGGGGTCGCCCTCGGCGCCGCGGCCCGCCGGGTCCCGGTGCTGCTCGACGGCTTCATCAGCACCGCCGGGGCGGTGGTGGCGTCCCGGCTGGCCCCGCGGTCGGTCGACGCGATGGTGGCCGCGCACCTGTCGCCCGAGCCCGGGCACGCGGTCCAGCTGGAGGAGCTCGGCCTGGAGCCGGTGCTGCGCCTGGGGATGCGGCTGGGCGAGGGCACCGGGGCGGCGCTGGCCGTGCCGGTGCTCCGGTCGGCGGTCGCGCTGCTGCGCGAGATGGGCAGCTTCGCCGACCTGGGCCTGCCCCAGGACCGGCCGACGGTCTGAGCGCGTGCGCACCGGGTTCCTCGACGCCGTCGCCCTCCTCACCCGCCTGCCGGTCCGGCAGGCCGGTGGTGACGGCGCCGACCTCGCCCGGGCGGCGGTCTGGTTCCCCGTGGTCGGGGCGCTGCTGGGCGGCGCTCTCGTGGGGACGGGCCTGCTGCTCGTGGCGTGGGCCGGGCTGCCGGTGCCGGTGGCCGTGCTGCTCGTCGTGTCCCTCGAGCAGCTGGCGACCGGGGCCCTGCACCTCGACGGGCTGGCCGACCTCGCCGACGCGTCCGGCGGGACGGACCGGCAGGCGCGGCTGCGGATCATGAAGGACCACGCCACCGGTGTCTACGGGACGGCCGCCGTGGTGCTGGCGCTGCTGCTTGAGGGAGCGCTGCTGGTCGAGCTCGTGCCGACGGCGGACCCGGGCGCCGCCGGGATGACCTCCGCCGTCCTGCTCGGCGCGGCCGCGTGGTCGCTGTCGCGGGCGGCCATGCTCCCGGTCGCCCTGGCGCTGCCCTACGCCCGGGAGGACGGCACCGGCCGGGCCGTCGTGGACGGGCTGGCGCGACGGCATACCCTCCTCGCCTGGGTGGCCCCGGTGGTCCTGTGCGCGCTGCTCGGGTGGACCGGGGCGGCGATGCTCGGCGGCGCCCTCGCCGCCGCCCTGCTGGTGGGATCGCACGCCGGGCAGACCCTGGGAGGGGCCACCGGCGACGTGCTGGGCGCCACCGCGCAGGCCGCGCTCCTGGCCGCGCTGCTGGTGGCCGTCGCGGCGCTCTGACGGGGTCCCCGGGCTGACCGTTCATCTCGTGAGGACGACCGTTCGTCGTCCGGTCGGCGCCGCCGGACGACCTGCCCTCCGCGGGGACTGACGCCGACGACGACGCTGCCCCTACCGTGGCGCGGGTCACACCGCCGTGACGCCGGCGGACCGCCCCCGTCCACGAGGAGAACACCCGTGAGTCCCACCCTTCCACCAACGTCGGAGGTCATCTGATGGACATGCAGCAGCGCCAGGCGTACTGGCGACGCAACCTGCGCCTCATGGCCGTGCTGCTCACGATCTGGGCCCTCGTCTCCTTCGGGGCGGGCATCCTGTTCGTCGAGCCGCTCAACAACGTCAACTTCATGGGGGTCCCGCTCGGCTTCTGGTTCGCCCAGCAGGGCTCGATCCTGACCTTCCTCATCCTCATCGCGGTCTACGTGTGGCGGATGGACAAGCTCGACGCCGAGTTCGGGATCACCGAGTACGAAGAGGAGGTGCACCACTGATGGGTGCCGTTCAAGCCTGGACCCTCGTCTTCGTCGTCATCACCTTCAGCCTGTACATCTACATCGCCTACGCGAGCAAGGTGAAGGACACCGCCGGGTTCTACGTCGCCGGCGGCGGCATCCCGGCCCCGGCCAACGGGGCGGCGATCGCCGCCGACTGGATGAGCGCCGCGTCGTTCATCTCGATGGCCGGCATCATCGCCTTCAGCAGCAACGGGTACGCCGGGTCCGTCTACCTCATGGGGTGGACGGGCGGCTACGTGCTGCTGGCCCTGCTGCTGGCGCCCTACCTGCGCAAGTTCGGCAAGTTCACCGTCCCCGAGTTCGTCGGCGACCGGTTCTCCGAGACCGCGCGGATCATCGCCGTCATCTCGGCGATCGTCGTCTCCTTCGTCTACGTCGCCGGCCAGATGGCCGGTGTCGGCCTGGTCTTCCAGCGCTTCCTGGGCGTCAACCAGACACTGGGCGTCGTCATCGGCATGGCGATCGTCTTCGCCTACGCCGTCTTCGGCGGCATGAAGGGGATCACCTGGACCCAGGTGACCCAGTACTCCGTGCTGATCGTGGCCTACCTCATCCCCGCGGTGGCCATCTCCCAGAAGCTCACCGGGATCCCGATCCCGCAGATCGGCTTCGGCCAGATCATGGGCGAGCTCAACGCGCTGCAGACCGAGTTCGGGCTCAACGCCTACACCGGGGCGTTCACCCAGATGAACATGCTCAACATGTTCCTCATGACGGCCACGCTGATGTTCGGCACCGCCGGACTGCCGCACGTCATCGTGCGGTTCTACACCGCCCGCAGCGTGCGCGCGGCCCGGTTCTCGGCCCTGTGGGCGCTGTTCTTCATCTCGCTGCTCTACCTGACGGCCCCGGCCATCGGCGCGTTCAGCAAGTACAACGTCCTCAACCAGATCCCCGGCACCGGCGTCGACGACGTCCCGGCCTGGTTCGCCTCCTGGCGCGACGTCGGCCTCATCACCGTCAACGACCTCAACGGCAACGGCACGATCGACGTCGCCGGCGGCCTGGGCGAGGGCTTCGAGCTGGCGATCAACAACGACATCGTGGTGCTGGCCGCGCCGGAGATCGCGGCCCTGCCGGCCCCGGTCATCGGCCTGGTCGCCGCCGGCGGTCTGGCGGCGGCGCTGTCCACCGCCTCCGGCCTGCTGCTCGTCATCAGCTCGGCGGCGGCCAACGACGTCTACTACAAGCGGATCAACCCGCAGGCGACCGAGGCCCGTCAGCTGATGGTCGGCCGGTTCGCCATGGGTGGCGCCATCCTCGTGGCCGGCTACCTGGGCATCAACCCGCCCGGGTTCGTGGCGCAGGTGGTCGCGCTGGCGTTCGGCCTGGGAGCGGCGAGCTTCTTCCCGACCCTGTTCCTGGGGATCTTCTGGAAGAAGTGCACCGCCAAGGGTGCGGCGGCCGGAATGGCGGCCGGTCTGCTCATCACCTTCGCCTACATGATCTGGACGATCCCGATCTACGGCGGCAGCGAGGGCATCTTCGGCATCGCGGCCACCAGCTTCGGGTTCGTCGGCATGCTCATCAACTTTGCCGTCACGATCGTGGTGTCGCAGTTCACCGAGAAGCCGACCGAGGTCATGCAGCAGCTGGTCGAGGAGGTCCGCTACCCCGGGCGCAGCGAGCTCGTCGCCGCGCACGCCACGGGCGCCCTGGACGAGGAGCTCCTCCACGGGGAGCACCACGACCACGACCCCGACGCCCGTCACCCCTGACGGACGTGCGACCGGTCCGACGTCAGCACGAGGACCGGTCCTGCACCGGTCAGCGTCGACCGGTCCCGTCCGGCCGGCACGGTCGCCAGGCCTCGCGCCTGCGGCCGTGCCGGCCCGGACCGGCGGACGACCCGGCCCCCGCCCCAGGTGGGCGGACCGGCCGCCCCGCCCCGCTCCATACCCCTGCAGCACCCTCCGCGTTAGGCTGATCCCGATGGCGACCCAGACCGCCCCCGTCCGCACCCGCAGCCGCAAGATGCCCGGGCAGATGCGCCTGCTCGCCGCCAGCCTGATGATCCTGCTCGGGGCGTTCGTCCCGTGGCTCTACACCCCGCTCGGCACCATCACCGGGATGCGCGGTCCCGGCCTGTGGACCGCCACCGTGGCCATGCTCGCGCTCGCCGGGGCCCTCGTGCCGGCCAAGCTCCGGATGATGGCGATCCTGCAGGCCCTCGTCGCGGCCGGCATCAGCATCGTGCTGCCGGTCTGGCAGTTCGTCCACATCTTCAGCCTCGTCGGGATGAGCGGGTGGATGCCCGGCCCCGGCCTGCTGCTGACCTTCGCCGGCGGCATCCTGTCCGCCGTGGCCGCCTGGCAGCTCTGGACGATCCGCCCCGTGCAGGCCTGAACCGAGCCCGTCGGCCGGTCGCCCCGACTCTCGGCCGGTTCTTACACGAACCCCGTCAGCTGACCTGCGGAAACGCGCACCGGCCCTGCACAAACCGGACGACAGTGGGCGCCGCGCCGGCGTCGACCGGTCCCGTCAGCCGCGGTAGCGGTGCTGACCCGGCTCCCCCTCGCCGGCCGTGCCGGTCGCGTGCTCGGCGTGCGAGAGGGCCTCGGTGAGCAGCCGGCGGACGTGGTCGTCCTCGGCCCGGTAGAAGACGTACGTCCCCTCGCGGCGCGTGCGCACCAGCCCCGCCAGCCGCAGCTTGGACAGGTGCTGGCTGACCGCCGTCGGGCCGGCCTCGACCAGCTCGGCGAGCGCCCCCACGCTGTGCTCGCCGTGCAGCAGGGCCCACAGCAGCTTGACCCTCGTGGGGTCGGCCAGCAGCCGGAAGGTGTCCGTCACGGCACGGGCGTGCAGGTCGTCGGGGACCTGGACCGTCCGGACCGGTTGCTCGTGCACGAGCCCACCCTAGCGAATTCACTACCTTCGCAGGTATGCAGATATGCTGGGCGGGTGCGAAGGGACCAGGAGGAGCCGGTGACCGGGGTCGACCCCGCCCCCGAACGGCCGGTCGTCGGCGAGCGCCACGACCACGACCACGACCACGACCACGACCAGAGTCTGCTCGGCCGGCTGCGGCACGCGGTCACCCCGCACAGCCACGACCACGCCGAGACGATCCAGTCGGCGCAGGAGTCCAGCGCCGAGGGCATCCGGGCGGCGTGGATCAGCCTGGTCGGGATGGGGATCACGGCGGTGGTCCAGGTGGCCATCGTCTGGATCTCCGGGTCGATCTCGCTGCTGGCCGACACCGTGCACAACCTGGGCCACCTGGCCACGACGATCCCGCTGATCATCGCCTTCCGGATCGGCCTGCGGGCGCCCACCCGGCGCTATCCCTACGGCTTCCGGCGGGCCGAGGACCTCGTGGGCCTGTTCATCGGCCTCATCATCGCCCTGTCCGCCGCCCTCATCATCTGGGAGTCCGTCCGCGCGATCGGGCAGCCCCGGGAGCTGACCAACCTCGGCTGGGTGGCCGCGGCGGCGCTGGTGGGGGCGGCCGGCAACGAGGTCGTCGCGCGCTACCGCATCCGGGTGGGCCGGCGAATCAGCTCGGCGGCGCTCGTGGCCGAGGGGCAGCACGCCCGCACCGACGCCCTCACCTCGCTGGCGGTGCTCCTCGGCGTGGGCGGCGCGATGCTGGGCTACCCCCAGGTGGACGCCGTCGTCGGCCTGCTCATCGCCGCGGTCATCCTTCTGGTCCTCTGGGCCTCGATGCGCACGACGGTGCACCGCCTCATGGACGGCGTGGAGCCGCAGGTGCTGGCCCGCCTCGAGGAGGTCGCCGGCTCCGTCCCCGGCGTGCGGACGGTGCGCCGGACCCGCGCCCGGTGGTCGGGCCACCGGATGGAGGCCGACCTCGAGGTCGACGTCGACCCCGCCCTCACCGTCGGCCAGGCCGACGACGTCGCCCACGAGGTCCGGCGGGCGCTGACCTCCACGGTCCCCAACCTCGACGGGGTCGCCGTGCACGCCTGCGCGGCTCCCGACACGGCGGTGTGAGGCGGCAGGCCCAGGACGACGCCGACGTCAGCCGATGACCGGGACCTTCGCCCCCTCCGGCTCCTCCTCGGGGTCGCTGGAGGCGATGTGCACCAGCGCGTCGCCGCTGTTGACCAGCGGCGCCTCGGTGCGGCCGATGACGATGCCGTCCCGGTCGGCCTTGACGATCGCCAGCCGCCGGCCGAACGAGTCGTGCAACTCCCCCAGCCGCTCCCCCTCGACGACCCGCTGACCCAGGGAGGCCCCCAGGCCGAGGATGCCGGTCCGCCGGGCCCGCACCCAGCCGCTGCGCCAGCAGACCACGCTCGGACCGCCGGGCGGGACCACCTGCTCGTCCTCGGGCAGCATGCCGAGGGCGTGCAGGACCCGCAGGACACCGTCCACGCCGGCGGTGATCGCCCACTCGTCGAACCGCCAGGCCTCCCCCGCCTCATAGAGCAGCACCCGGGCCCCACGCTCCCGGGCGGCCGAGCGCAACGACCCGTCCCGCAGCCGGGCGTGGTAGAGCACCGGGGCGCCGAAGGCCTCGGCCAGCTCCCGGGTGCGCGGGTCCTCCAGGTCGCACCGGACCTGGGGCAGGTTGGAGCGCCGGTCGGAGGCGGTGTGCAGGTCGATCCCGACGTCGCTCTTGGCCACGATCTCGGTCATCATCAGGTGCGCGATCCGGGCGGCCAGCGAGCCGCGGGCCGCGCCGGGGAAGCTGCGGTTCAGGTCGCGGCGGTCGGGCAGGTAGCGGTCCCGGGACATCACCCCGAGCACGTTGACGATCGGCACCGCGATGAGGGTTCCCCGGATCCGTCGGGCGGACACCTGGGCCAGCACCCGCCGGATCACCTCGATCCCGACGACCTCGTCGCCGTGGATCGCCGCGTCCACCCACACCGTCGGGCCGTCCTCCCGGCCGTGCAGCACGTGCACCGGCAGGCTGACCTCGGCCCCGGTGACCAGGCGGCTGATCGGCAGGGACACCTCCTGCCGCGAGCCGGCGCGGACCCGGACGGACCCGATGGCGAAGGAGGGACGGGGCCGGCGGCGCGCGGCGGCCACTACCGGCCCCAGTTCCGGCGGCGCACGGTCCGCTCGGGCCGCCCGCCGGCGTAGGAGAGCGCCGGGTCGACGAGGAAGCCCTGGACAAGGGCCTCCCGCCCGACGAGCATCCGGAAGCCCATCTCGTCGCGGTCGGTCAGCGTCACCTCGGCCTCCACCGAACGGTGCCCGAGGACGAGCTGGAGGAGCACGACATACCGGGTCTCTTCGTGGCCGGAGCTGCTGCGCACGGCCCGCTCGTCGTGGACCGGCAGCTCGACCGTGACCGCGTCGGCGGCGCCCGCCTGCCAGGGGTGGACGTCGAAGCGGACCCACGGGCGCCCCTCGACCTCGTAGGTCCTCAGGTCGAAGGCGTGCAGCGAGGAGGTGCGCGCACCGGTGTCCACCTTGGCCTTGATCCACGGCACACCCACGGCGTCGATGCGCACCCACTCGCGCCAGCCGACGACGACCTTCGGCGGGGTGGTTTCATGGGTCTGCCCAGGCACGTCCCCATCTTGTCAGGAACACCCGATGAAGCTCGCCATCCTCTCGCGGTCGCTGCGCGCCTACTCCACCCAGCGGCTGCGCACGGCCGCCCTCGACCGCGGCCACCAGGTCAAGGTCCTGGACACGCTGCGCTTCGGCATCGACCTGTCCGGCCTCGAGCCGGACCTGCACTTCCGCGGCCGTCCCCTGTCGACCTACGACGCGGT
The DNA here is from genome assembly GCF_006519705.1 of Ornithinimicrobium kibberense. Lineage (NCBI taxonomy): Bacteria > Bacillati > Actinomycetota > Actinomycetes > Micrococcales > Ornithinimicrobiaceae > Ornithinimicrobium > Ornithinimicrobium kibberense. The sequence continues at coordinate 38,751 of NZ_VFXM01000006.1, read as the reverse complement.
GCTGCCCCGGGTCGGCGCGTCGGTGACCTACTTCGGCACCGCCGTCGTGCGGCAGTTCGAGCAGATGGACGTGTACACGCCCAATACCGCCAACGGCATCATGAACAGCCGGGACAAGCTGCGCGCCAGCCAGATCCTCTCGCGCCACGGCATCCCGATGCCGGCGACCGTGCTCGTGCGCAACCGCTCGGAGATCCCGCACGCGATCGAGATGGTCGGCGGGGCCCCGGTCGTGCTCAAGCTGCTGGAGGGCACCCAGGGGATCGGGGTCATCCTCGCGCCGGAGGCCAAGGTCGCCGAGGCCATCGTGGAGACGCTCCACGGCACCAACCACCAGGTGCTCATGCAACGCTTCGTCAGGGAGAGCAAGGGCACCGACGTGCGGGCCCTCGTCGTCGGCGACCGCGTGGTGGCCGCCATGCGCCGGCGGGCCACGGGCGAGGAGTTCCGCTCCAACGTCCACCGCGGCGGGTCGGTCGAGGCCGTCGACCTGGACCCGGCCTACGCCGAGATCGCCGTCCGCAGCGCGCACATCATGGGCCTGCGGGTGGCCGGCGTCGACATGCTCGAGGGCCGTGACGGCCCGCTGGTCATGGAGGTCAACTCCTCCCCCGGCCTTCAGGGCATCGAGACCGCGACCAGGCTCGACGTGGCCGGCGCCGTCGTCGACTACATCGCCGACCAGGCCGACTTCCCCGACATCGACGTGCGGCAGCGGCTGGCGGTCTCGACCGGCTACGGCGTGGCCGAGATCGCGGTGCTCGCCGGCTCCGAGCTGGTCGGCCGGACCATCGGCGACTCGGGGCTGCGGGAGAAGGACGTGCAGGTGCTCACCCTGCACCGGGGCACCCGCGTGGTGCCCAACCCCGGGGCGACCAAGGTGCTGGAGGACGGGGACCGGCTGCTGTGCTTCGGCCGCCACGAGAGCATGCGCTCGCTCATCCCCGCGCGCCGGCGCCGCCCCAAGCGGGTGCGCCGTCTGCCCAAGGAGCCGATCCACGACGTCGTCCCGGAGGTGCCGGCCGGTGGTTGATCCGCCAGCCCCGTCGCCGCGCAGCAACCGGGGGCCGGCGGTCGCCGGGCGCAACCGGGCGGCCCTCGTCGACGCCGCCGCGCGGCTCTTCTCCGAGCAGGGGTTTGACGTGCCGCTCTCCGCGGTCGCGCGCGCCGCCGGGGTGGGTCAGGGCAGCCTCTACCGGCACTTCCCCACGCGCCAGGACCTGGCCGCCGCCGTGGTGTCCCGGAGCATGGAGCGGCTGCGTGCCCTGGCCGCCGACCACCCCGGGGCCGACGGCTTCGCCGTGCTGTGGCAGGCGGTGGTCGAGCAGCTGGTCCACACCGGCGGCTTCCTCGACGCCGCGCTCGGCCCCCGGGGCGAGGTGGGCGGCACGGTCCCGGCGGAGGATCTGGCCGGGCTGCTCGCCGAGCCGCTCGCGCTGGCCGCGGCGGAGGGCCGCGTGGACGCGGGCCTGTCGGTCCCGGACGTCATGCTCGTGCTGACGATGGTCCACGGCGCGGTGCACCGGCTCGGCGAGGAGCGGGAGCGACGCGCGACGGCATACCGCGCCCTGGCCCTCGTCGGGCGGGGACTGGTCCCGCCCGACGGGCCCCAGGTCTGACCGGCCGGGTCAGGCGGAGGCGACCAGGTCCTGCGCGGCGACGGCCATGTGGCGACCGCCCCGCAGGCCGAAGACCGAGGCGGGCGCGATGGTCGAGCCCGGGCCCGGGTAGGTGCGGCCCATGACCGAGGCGGAGACGTTGCCGGCCGCGTAGAGACCCTCGATGACCGAGCCGTCCTCCCGCAGCGCCCGCGCGTGCTCGTCGGTGAGGACCCCGCCCTTGGTGCCGAGGTCGCCGATGACGACCCGGTAGGCCGAGAACGGTCCCTTCTCGATCGGCCCCAGGCACGGGTTGGGCCGCACCGTCGGGTCGCCGTAGTAGCGGTCGTAGGCCGAGTTGCCCTTGCCGAAGTCGCCGTCGACGCCCGAGCGGGCGAACCCGTTGAACCGCTGGACCTGCTCGCGGAAGACCTGCGGGTCGAAGCCGGCCTTGTCGGCCAGCTCGGCCAGGGTGCGGGCCTTGACGAGCAGGCCGGCCTCCTCGAGCTTCTTGTTGGCCCGCGGGTCGAGGGCGTAGTTGCGCAGGTAGCGACGGGCGTGGCGGGCCTCGCTGATGATCCAGTAGGCGCCGTCCTTGTCGTGCTCGAGCATGTGGTGGCCCAGGTCGACGTAGGACTCCGCCTCGTTGGCGAACCGCCGCCCCTGCGCGTCGACCATGATCGTGTAGGGCAGCGCCCGCTCCCCGACGATGAAGCCCGGGTCGTGGTCGCCGACGGGGGCCACCGAGGCGCCCCACCAGGCGTCGTCCATGAGCTCCAGCGCCGCCCCGTGGCGGGCGGCGAGCGCGTGGACCTGCCCCAGGTTGCCGGGGGCGCCGGAGGGGTCGCCCTCGATGCCGTGGTGCTTCTGCCGCCAGTCCTCGTTGTGGTCGAAGCCGCCCGCGGCCAGCATGACGCCGCGCCGGGCGCCGATGCGCACCTCCGCCCCGTCCCGCCGGGCGACGACCCCGACGACGCGGCCGTCCTCGACCTCCAGGTCGACGACCGGGCTGTCGAGCCACAGCTCCACGCCGAGCTGCTGCACGGCGACGTCGTAGAGCGAGGCCGCCAGGCCGGCGCCGATGCCGGCGAGCTTCTTCCCGCGGACCAGGCCGCCGAGGATGCGGCCCACGACCCGCACGCCGCGGGTCATGCCGCCCACGGTCGACCAGGCCCGGCCGATCTGCCACACGTCGTCGGTCATCAGCGGCAGCGCCATGAGCAGCCGCAGGGTCTTGGCCGCGTCGCCGATGCGGTCCAGGTCGAAGGGCCGGGCCTCGATGCCGCGGCCGATCTTGCCGCCGGGCAGCTCGGGGTAGTAGTCGGGGTAGTCCTTGGCCCGCGCCCACTGCACGCCGTAGCGCTCGGTGAGGTCGACGACGTCGCCGACGCCGTCGACGAAGGCCTCCTTGCGCTCCCTGGAGGTGGCCCGGCCCTCGTCCCCGACCGTGGCCTCCAGGTAGGTCAGGGCCTCCTCCCGGGAGTCCCCGGCGCCGTCGCGGCGCATGAGCGGGTTGTCCGGCATCCACAGGCCGCCCCCGGACATGGCGGTGCTGCCGCCCCACTTGTCGGTGCTCTCGAGCATGAGCACGGTCAGCCCGCGGTCGGCCGCGCCGATCGCGGTGGCGAACGCGGCGGCGCCGGAGCCGACCACGACGACGTCGTAGCTGTGCCGGCGCGGGCCCCGGTCTTCAGGTGCGGTGGTGTCCATGGGCGCTTCTCCTCGGGTCGACCATCCGGACAGCCGTGTCCGGATAGTCCACTCTACCGAGGAACGCCGCCGGCCGGGAGGGCGGGGAGGGTCTGCTCCCACGGGGCGGAGGGAGGGACCGCCGGCACCACGGCATACCCCTGGCCCGGGGTCGGTCGGGGGTCCGGCTCGCCCCGGCAGGGCCACATCGCCATGGCCCGTTCGGCCTGGGCGGTGATCGTCAGCGAGGGGTTGACGCCGAGGTTCGCCGAGATCGTCGAGCCGTCGACGACGTGCAGCCCGGGGTGGCCGTGGACCCGGTGGTAGGGGTCGACCACGCCCGTGGCCGGCGAGTCGCCGATGACGCAGCCGCCCAGGAAGTGCTCGGTCATCGGCACGTTCAGGACGTCGCCGACGGCGCTGCCGGGCCGGCCGGACAGGTGCCGGGCCATCCGCCGCACGGCCTCGTGGGCGACCGGGATCCAGGTCGGGCTGGGCGCCCCGTGGCCGCGGCCCGAGGTGAGCCGGTAGCGGCCCAGCGGCCCGCGCCCGGCCCGCACGGTGATCGAGTTGTCGAGGGTCTGCATGACCAGGGCGATCGTCGTGCGCTCCGACCAGCGGGACAGCCCGAGCACGTGGTCGACGAGCCCCCCGGGGTCGGCGGCGGCGGCGCGCAGCCACCGGCCGGCCCGGCGCACCCGGGCGGCGGTCCCCGAGGTCCCGGGGTCGGGGTCCCCGTCGGCCAGGAACGGGGTGCTGAGCAGGCCCATCGCGTTCTGGCCGCGCCCGTAGCGGCACGGCTCGACGTGGGTGTGCTCGTCGGGGTGGAAGCTGGAGGTGATCGCCACCCCGCGGGTGAGGTCGGGTCCGGCGGCGTCCCGCGGGCGGGTGGCACCCAGGAGGGCCTCGGAGTTGGTCCGGGTCAGCTCGCCCAGCCGGTCGGACAGGTGGGGCAGGTCCCCGTCCCGCCGCAGGCGGTGGAGCAGGTGCTGGGTCCCCCAGGTGCCCGCGGCCAGGACCACGTGGTCGGCGGTGCGGGTATGCCGTGCTCCCGGGCGCAGGCGCGTCAGCCGGGTCCCGGTGGGCACGGTGGTGACGACGTAGCCGCCCTGCGGCCGGGGCCGGATCCGGGTGACCGTGGTGTCGGGGACGATCCGGGCGCCGAGCCGCTCGGCGAGGAAGAGGTAGTTCTTGACGAGGGTGTTCTTGGCCCCGTGCCGGCAGCCGACCATGCACTCGCCGCACTCCAGGCAGCCGCGCCGGCGCGGGCCGGCCCCGCCGAAGTACGGGTCGTCGACCTCGACGCCGGGCTCGAGGGCACCGTCCCGGCCGAAGAAGACGCCGACCGGCGCGGCACGGAAGCTCTCGCCCACCCCCATCTCCTCGGCGACCCGGCGGTAGAGGGCGTCGACGGGCGTGACGGTCGGGTTGGTCACCACGCCCAGCATCCGCTCGGCCGTGTCGTAGTGGGGGTCCAGCTCGGCCCGCCAGTCGGTGACGTGGGCCCACTGGGGGTCGCGGAAGAAGGCGTCCGAGCGGGGCCGGTAGAGCGTGTTGGCGTAGTTCAGCGAGCCGCCGCCGACCCCGGCGCCGGCCAGGACGAGCACGTCGCGCAGCAGGTGGATGCGCTGGATGCCCCGCAGGCCCAGCGCCGGGGCCCACAGGAAGCGGCGCAGGTCCCAGGAGGTGGCCGCGAAGTCCTCGTCGGCGAACCGGCGCCCCGCCTCCAGGACGGTGACGGCATACCCCTTCTCGCGCAGGCGCAGCGCGGCGACCGAGCCGCCGAAGCCGCTGCCGACGACGAGCACGTCGGTGTGCTCGGGCGTCGGCGCCGGCCGGGTCACCGCTGGTGCCCGTCCGCGACCACGGCCTCCAGGCGCTCCAGCGTCCGCTCCATGGAACGGCGGGTGCTGCCGGCCAGGCGACGGACGGCCGGGCGCCCGAGCGGCGCCTCCGTGCTCACGTCCCAGGTCTCGGTGACCTGGGTGCCGGCCTCGACCGGGCGCAGGTCGTAGCGCCAGGTCCGGCCGGTGAACAGCAGCCGCAGCGGGAACGGGGCCAGGGTCCGCCAGGCGATCACCCGGTCGGGCTCGAGCTCGACCACCTCGTTGCGGGTGGCGTAGCGCAGGCCCCACCGCATGTCCATGCCGAAGCTGTCGCCCTGCCGGAGGGTGCGCGACCCGCCGCGGGCGGCGGTGACGGTGCCCGACCCGTCGATCTCGGCGTGGCGTGCCGGGTCCGCCAGGACGGCGAAGATCCGGTCGGCGGGGGCGGGGATGGTGCGGGTGACGCTGACCCGGTCGGTGCTCATGGGTCAAGGGTCGCACCGGCGTCCCGGGTGGAGGTCGTCGGCCCGCTGCGCGACAGTGGAGGCATGGCCGAGAAGAAGAAGGACCAGGACCCCGGGCCCAGCGTCAAGGACCCGGAGATGTACGAGTCGCTCCGCGAGGACGGGGCGAGCAAGTCGAAGGCGGCCGCGATCTCCAACGCGGCGGCCAACAGCTCCCGGGAGGAGGTGGGGCGCCGGGGCGGCGAGAGCGAGGCCTACGAGGAGTGGACCGTCGACGAGCTGCAGGAGCGCGCCCGCGAGCTCGACGTCGAGGGGCGGTCCTCGATGACCAAGGACGAGCTGATCGAGGCCCTGCGGAAGTAGCGCCGGGACGACGAGACCGGCGCCGTCCTCGTGGTCGAGGACGACGCCGGTCGCGTCAGGGTCGGGTCCGTTCCGGGCCCGGTGCGGCTCAGCCGCGCAGGTGCTCCACCGGGCGCCAGGAGGCGCCGGTCCGGGTCAGCACCTGGGTGCCGCGGGCGACGCCACGCCCGAGACCGGCCGGGGAGTGCTCACGGGCGCCGGCGGCGTGGCCGATCGCGAGCAGGGCGACGAGGGACAGGACGACCAGCAGGGTCAGTTCGAGCATGGGTCAACCTCCTTGGAGATGGTCGGGGACGACGGTCGACCACCTCCCGGACCGGCCGGGCGGGTGATCTGTCACCAACCCTGACAGGGGTTTTGCGTAAGGACAAGTCACGGTTTCTGCTCGGTACCTGTCAGAATCGCTACATGTTCAACCCGGACCACCTCCGCACGCTGCAGGCCGTCGTCGAGGAGGGCACCGTGCTCGCGGCGGCCGACCGGCTGCGGCTGACGCCCTCGGCGGTCAGCCAGCAGCTGAGCCGGCTCCAGCGGGAGGCCGGACAGCCCGTCATGGTCCGCCAGGGCCGCAACCTCGTGCCCACCGACGCGGCCGACGTCCTCGTCCGGCTCGCCGAGCGGGTGGTCGACCTCGACGAGCGGGCCCGGGCCGAGCTGGAGACCCTGCAGGAGGAGGTCTCCGGCCCGCTGGTGGTGGCCGCCTTCGCCACGGCGCTGCGCGGCCTGGTCGCCCCGGCCGTGACCCGCCTGGGCGAGCGGCACCCCCACCTGGAGATCACCCTGCGCGAGCACTCGCCCGAGGAGTCGATCCCCGCGCTGCTGCGCGGAGAGGTCGACCTGGTCGTCGTGCACGACTGGACCGACCGGCACGCCTCGCCGCGACGCGGCCTGCAGGCCCACCTGCTGGGGCTGGACCCGGTCGACCTGGTCACCCTCCGGGACGAGCCGCTGGAGCTGGGCCCGGACGGCGTCGACCTGGACGACCTCGGCGGGCGCGTGTGGATCGACGACACCCCCGGGGTCTTCAGCGACTGGCTGCTCGAGGCCTTCGCCCAGCGCTCGCTCCCGCACCGGATCGGGGCGACGGTGGACAGCGTGAACACCCGGGTCACCCTCGTGGCCGAGGGGTTCGGCATCTGCCTGCTGCCCCGGCTCGGCCGGGAGGTGCTGCCGGACGAGGTGGTCGCCACCCCGCTGGTGGAGGCGCCGACCCGGCGGATCCACGCCGTCCACCGCGAGGCCAGTGCCCGCCGCCCCGCGGTCGAGGCCGCGGTGGCGGCCCTGGACGCGGTCTGGCAGGAGCGCGAGGAGCTGCCCAACTCGCCGGCCCGCGACGACGGCTGAGGCGCATCCGGCCACGGCCCCCGGCTCAGGTCGGGTCGGCGACCCGCAGCACCACCAGCGTGTCCAGCGCGGGCCGGGCGGCGTCGGCCACGGGCCGCTCGCGGAGCTCGGCCCGCTCCACCTCGACCTTGACCTCAACGGGCAGCCGGCCCACCTCGGCCACCACGTGGTCGGGGTCGCGCAGGACGGCCGGGTCCTGAGGTCCGCCCGTGCCCTCCCCCAGGTTGCGGCGCGCGTGCAGCACGACCACGACCCGCCCTCCCGGGCGCGTGGCCGCGACCGCGTGGGCCAGGGCCGCCTCCCACGGCCCCGGGGGCAGCTGGAGGTAGACGAGCAGGACGAGGTCGTAGCCCCCGCCCCCCGTGTCCGCCGGCTCGGTGGCGTCGCCGACCGCCGTGCCCAGGCGGTCCTGCTCCTCGGGGGTCAGGACCTGCCCGGCCAGCTCGCGCATCCGGTCGACCGCCACGGCGGAGAAGTCGACGGCGTCCACCGTCCATCCCCGCCGGACCAGCCAGAGGGCGTGCCGACCCTCCCCGGCGGCCACGTCCAGGGCGCGGCCGGGCTGCCAGGGCCCCACGACCTCCTCGACCCACGGGTTGGGGTCGCTCGTCCCCACCTGGTCGGACGCGGCCTACCGCTCGTCCCAGTCCTTGGCCTCCACCTCAGTCCTCCTTGTCGGGTCGGTCGGCCCGTGGGTCCCGGCCGGCGTCGGCGCCGACCGCGGCCCGCAGGTGCTGCGCCGTCAGCGTGTCCGAGCCGTCGACCATCTCCTGCGGGGTGCCCTCGAAGACGATGCTGCCTCCCTCGTGGCCGGCGCCGGGACCCAGGTCCACGATCCGGTCGGCCTGGGACACCACCGCCAGGTTGTGCTCCAGGACGATGACCGAGGTGCCGCCGTCGACGAGCCCGTGGAGCATCTGCACGAGCCGGTGCGTGTCGGCCAGGTGCAGGCCGCTGCTGGGCTCGTCGAGCACGACGACCTCGGCCTCCCGCAGCTGGGCGGCCAGCTTGAGCCGCTGCCGCTCGCCGCCGGAGAGGGTGGTCAGCGGCTGCCCGAGACGGACGTAGCCCAGCCCCACGTCGAGCAGCCGTCGCAGCACGGTGGCCGCCTTGCCCGTGGTGAACACCTCGGCGGCGTCCGCGACCGAGAGGTCCAGCACCTCGGCGATCGTCAGCCCGTGCAGGCGGTGCTCGAGCACCTCGGGCCGGAACCGCCGACCACCGCACTCCTCGCACGGGGTGCTCACCCCGTGCACCATGACCAGGTCGGTCCAGACCACCCCCTGGCCCCGGCAGACCGGGCAGGCCCCCTCGGAGTTGGGGCTGAACAGCGAGGCCGGCACCCCGTTGGCCTTGGCGAACGCCGTCCGGACCGGGTCGAGGAGCCCGGAGAAAGTGGCCGGGTTGGACCGCCGCGACCCCCGGATCGGGGACTGGTCGACGATGAGGACGCCCTCGCGACCGGCGAGCGACCCGTGCACGAGCGAGGACTTGCCGGACCCGGCCACCCCCGTGACCGCCACCAGCACGCCCAGGGGGACGTCGACGTCGACGTCGCGCAGGTTGTTGGTGCTGGCGCCCCGGATCTGCAGGTATGCCGTGGGCTCGCGCACCTTCGTGCGTAGGCCCGGTCGGTGGTCCAGCCACTCCCCGGTCACCGACCCGGAGGCGGACAGGCCGTCGGGTGCGCCGGCGTAGACCACCTGCCCGCCGTCGTCGCCGGCGCCCGGGCCGATGTCGACGACGTGGTCGGCCAGGGCGATGACCTCGGGCTTGTGCTCGACGACGAGGACGGTGCTGCCGCTGTCGCGCAGCTGGAGGAGGAGCTGGTTCATCCGGGCGATGTCGTGCGGGTGCAGCCCGACGGTGGGCTCGTCGAAGACGTAGGTGACGTCGGTGAGGGCGGAGCCGAGGTGGCGCACCATCTTCACGCGCTGCCCCTCCCCGCCCGAGAGCGTCCCGGTCGCCCGGTCGAGGGAGAGGTAGCCCAGCCCGACGTCGATCATCGAGCGCAGCACGCCGGCCAGACCTTTGGTGACCGGGGCGACCGAGGGCTCGTCGAGCCCCTCGACCCAGGCGAGGAGGTCACCGAGCTCCTGCGAGGAGCACTGGGGCAGGGTGCGGCCGTGCACGGTCGCGGTGCGGGCGGCCTCGTTGAGCCGGGTGCCGTCGCACTCGGGGCACGGGCCGGTCGTGGCGATCCGTTCCTTGAACCGGCGCACGTGCGCCTGCTTCGGCTCCACGTCCCCGAACCAGCTGCGGCGGAACCGGGTGACCAGGCCCTCGTAGGTCATGTTGATGCCGGCGACCTTGACCTTGGTCGCCGGCTGGTGCAGCAGCCAGTCCCACTCCTCGTCGGTGTAGTCGCGCAGCTTCTTGTCGGGGTCGATCCGCCCGCTCTCGGCGTAGCTGCGCCACATCCAGCTGCCGACCGCCAGGTTGGGCGCGTCGATCGCGCCCTCGGTGAGCGAGCGGTCCCGGTCGAGGAAGGTGTCGGGGTCGATCCGGGCGATCGTGCCCAGGCCCTCGCAGGCCGGGCACATGCCACCGACCGTGGAGAACTCGCGGATCTCGGCCTGTGCCTCGCCCTTCTCGACCGTCATCTTCCCGCGGCCGGACGCGGAGGCCAGGTTGAAGGAGAAGGCCGAGGTCGGCCCGACGTGCGGCTCGGACAGCCGGCTGAAGATCACGCGCAGGTAGGTGAGGGCGTCGGTGGCGGTGCCGACCGTGGAGCGGGCGTTGGCGCCGATGCGCTCCTGGTCGACGACGATGGCGGCGGTGAGGTTCTCCAGGTGGTCCACCTCGGGCCGGGCGGACGGCGGCATGAACGACTGCACGAAGGTGGAGTAGGTCTCGTTGATGAGCCGCTGGGACTCGGCGGCGATCGTGCCGAAGACCAGGGAGGACTTGCCCGAGCCGGAGACGCCCGTGACGACGGTCAGCCGGCGCTTGGGCAGGTCGACGTCGACGCCGCGCAGGTTGTTGACACGGGCGTTGCGCACGCGGATCGTGTCGTGGGAGTCGGCGGGAACGGTCATTCTTCGATCATGGCAGCCGGCACCGACGGACGAGGGAGGCAGCGATGTCCGGGACGAAGGACCACGCAGGAGGCTTCAGCCAGGCCGAGCGGGAGGCGATGAAGGCACGGGCCGAGGAGCTGCGGGCCGAGAAGGGTGGCCGCAAGAAGGCCACGGACCTGGAGAAGCTGCTCGAGGCGATCGAGGAGATGCCGGAGGAGGACCGGGCGATCGCGGCGGGACTGCATACCCTGGTCTCCCGGACCGCACCCGGGCTGGACGCGCGCACCTGGTACGGCATGCCCGCCTGGGCCCGGGACGGGCAGATCCTGCTGTTCCTGCAGCCCTCGGGCAAGTTCGGGACCCGCTACTCCACGCTGGGCTTCAACGACGGGGCGGCGCTGGACGACGGGGAGATGTGGCCCACGGCGTTCGCGGTCACCCGGCTCACGCCGGAGGTGCAGGAGCGGATCACCGGGCTGCTGCGGAGGGCGCTGGGCCGGGACTCCTGACTCAGGGCGAGCGTCAGGCGCGGACCCGTGACGGGTCGTGATCCTCGGCAGGGGCAGTGTCGCGCGCCAAGCTGGCCTCGATCGCACGGCAGAGCCGTTCGCAGTTCCCCCCTCCGGAAAAGGCGAAGAACCGGTCGGCGCGATCTCGGTACTCAGGCTGCATCTCGCACGAGGTCCCCACCAGATCCACCAGCGAGTCGACCAGTTCGGGAACGGTCTTCACCACCGGGCCGAACCCGTCCCGCTCATAACTGAAGTAGCCCTCCGAGTAGAGATGACCCTGGAAGAACTCGTCCCGGTCACCCTGCGCATAGACGACCGGCTTGCGGAGGTAGGCGAAGTCGAAGGCGACGCTGGAGTAGTCCGTCACCAGGACGCTCCCCCGGGAGAACAGATCGCGATAGTCGTGGGGGTAGGGGCTGATCGAGATGCGCTCCGAGGGTGCGAAGGTCGAGTGCTCGGCACTGTGGGAGGGGTGCAGAGCCAGAATCCCGGTGAACCCGCGCTCAGCCATCACTGCGTTGAGCCTGGGATCGGAGATCACGCTCTGCCAGTACGCCAGGTAGTCACTCTCGGCAAAGCGCTCAGACTTCCCCACTCTCCCCGTCTCCGGATCGAGAGGTCCCGCCAGCGCCTTGCGCCAGGTCGGCGCCAGCACCAGGAGTCGGTCCGGACGGGAGACGAGTCGGTCGAACCGCGGCAGTCCGGTCAGGGCGACCTGGTCCGGACGGTAGCCGTAGTCTCCCTGGACGATCGAGTCCCGCTCGGCCGGGCTGCTGGTCACGAAGAGGTCGAAGCCCTTCGCTCGGCGGTTGAGCCACGCGCTCTGGTCGTCCTTGGTCACCCCGTGCTGGAGGAAGACCGACCGGTGCGACAGGAGGTCGTTGAGGTAGGTTCGCCTGCGCCCCAGCGGATCCAGCATATAGTTGTCCCCCGCCGAGTTCATGACGACCGCCGCGTCCAGGTAGGCCCGCAGATGCGCCCGAGACCCCGGGACGACGACCTTGCCCAGACGCTTGAGCTCTGCATACTCGTCAGCATCCTTGCGGAGCACGAAGTACGGGACCACCCCGGGCCGGGGCTGAGCGCAGAGGTGCCGGAACATCGCCTCGCCGTTGTCGCCGGCCTCGGACTTGTGGTCGGCCATGAGCCAGATCTCACGCCGGCGCAGCGCGCGGCGCGCTATCGCCCCCGCGCGCATGGCAAGCACCTGCGCCTTGGCCCCGGCTCTGGCGGCCCGACGGAAGACACCCGCCTCCGCCCGGAGGACCTCGAGCAGCCCGAGGTCGACGCGCTCGATGGAGAAGCGACGCTGCCGTCGGAAGACCGTCCTTCCCAGACGCCGATAGTAGAACGCGTCCGACCGGCCACTGAAGCCGGTGAAGCGATGCATCAGGGGCTGGACGGGGACCGCTATCCCCCCGTCTGCGGCGTCATGCCCGGCGCGGACCATGGGAGTCAGCAGCTCGCCGGCCCGAAGCTCCACCTGCACGTGGAACGGCACCGCCGCCGCGACCTCGTTGCCGTAGCTGGACCGGACCGGACGCGGGTCGTGGACGCGCTCCACGGGGTAGCGGCGGCCTCCGACCTCGAAGTGGAGGTCGAAGTCGTCGATGTCCGGAAGACGGAACACGCCGTCCACGAGGACGCGGTCCCCGTGCACCTCGAAGAACTCGATGTCGCACCGGACCGGACGGTGCCGGGCCCGGGGCTTGACCTCGAGGCTGTAGACCGGCTTGTCCCCCACGAAGTAGGTCGTGCCGCGACGCTCGGCCAGGTCGCGGATGGGGACTCCCGCGCGCATGCTCAGCATGCTCAGCCGCACCTCGACCGGTGCTCGCTGCGCCAGGATCACGCCGACGTCGAGCTGGCGCAGCAGACCACGCAGCAGGTCTCGGTAGTCCGGTTCAAGATCTGGATCCATGGCGGCCAGATCGGCCCGGAACCTCCAGGAGAGGTCGTAGGCCACCATCGCCTGCACGTACCGCGGGGCTTGTCCGTACATCTCTCGGCCTGCGTCGAGCACGCGTTGGTAGGCGTACCGGGGGATGTCGGTATAGAACTCCCGACGGAACTGGCTGCTGGAGACGAGAGAACCACCGACTGCATGCCGCCGGTTGTAGTAGGTCGCTTCGGCGACCACGCCGTAGGCCATCTTCCGCAGAATGACCAACGTGTTGAGCGTCTGATCCTCGGAGATGAACAGGCGGGGGTCGAAACGCAGTCCCGGATCCTTGAGGACCTCAGACTTGATGAACGTCCCTCCCCCGGCAGCCTGTGGGGTGTTCCACTCGCGCGAGACGTCGATCACCCTGGTCGTGGCGAAACGGTTCCGGTTGTTCCAGTGCGGGCCGCGTCGCGCGCCGAACATCATCAACGGGATGGCAACGAGATCGCACTCGTCCTCGTGCTCGGCGAAGAAGTTGCCGACGGCCTCCAGTGTGTTCTCGGAGAGCCGGTCGTCCGAGCCGAGGAATCCGACGTACTTGCCGCGGGCGGCGTCGACACCCGAGTTCAGTGCGACGGAAACCCCTCCGTTGGGCTGATGAAGCGCGACGACCCGGCCGTCCTGCGCGGCGTACTCGTCCAGGATCGATCCCGTCGAGTCCTCGGACCCGTCGTCGACGACGACGACCTCCACCTCGTGCGGGTCGATGGTCTGGTCGAGAACGGACTGGATCGCCTCGGCGACGAAGTCCTCGCCGTTGTAGACCGGGATGACGACCGAGAAGAGCGGAGCATGGTCCTCGACCGGTGCTGGACTGACGGAGGTCACGCGACCACCTTTCTGGAAGTTTCCTGTGTGGCCGTGGCGGCGCATCAATGTCCGACGATCGGCGACTGAGCACTCGGAGTCCATCCATCCGGGTGCCCTCGACCCGTGACGGAATGTCAGCGGGACACTACCAAATGGCCTGGTCGGGATGACGACCTGCGTGTTTGCGCACCGGCTGCCCCTCGATACGGCAGCATGGCACACTCACCCGGCCAGGAGAGGAGCATCAGTGCGCCAGCGAATCGCCCGGGCCGCCCGGCTGACCAGGCACGCCGGCAAGGTGGCGGGCCGTCTGACCAACCGTGTCGTCCGGAGCCGCCAGCCCCAGAAGGAGATGAGACGGGAGTGGGCCCGGCAGCGGACGGCCTACCACGATGCCGTTGCGCGTCGGGCGGCGAGAGCGGGCGAGGAGACCATCGCGGTCGACGGTCGTCGGCTGCTGGGCGTGCGCCGGGACTTTCGTACGCCCGCAGAGCATCGCTTCGGCCTACTACGGGCGGCGCTCGACGCCTTCGAAGCCCAAGGACTGTCGGCGTTCGTGCTTCCCGACCCGAGCCGGCTTCCACGGACGGTCGCCGTCGTCGCCAGACCCGGCGATCCAGCCGTGGGACGTGCCGTGACACAGATGACCGCCGAAGCGGGTCACTTCGTCGCGGCACCAGCCCCGCAGCTACCCGGCAAGGTCGCCGTCCCGCAGCAGGAGGTTCCTGAGGGCAGCGTTTTCCGGCTCTTTGCCGTGGTGGCTGGCGACGGCTTCGTCTACGGCCCACGCACGGGCATCGACGTGGAGTGCTGGGAGGTCGACGGCGCGGACCTCGCGTGGGTCCCGCCGCGCCCCAACCCCTATGTCGAACGCGTCTCACCAGCAGGACAGCAGCTGGCACCCCTGACCACCGTCCTGGGCGAGCTCCCCACGCTGCGGACCATGAGTGTCCCCAGCATCACCGACGTCCAGTTCCCCGTCGACGTCGTCTACACCTGGGTGGACGGCAGCGACGAGGAATGGCAACGCTCGCGAGCGGCGGCGTTAGGGGTGAACGACCCCGAGCAGTTCACCGAGTCCGCCACGGCAGAGGCGCGCTTCCGTCAGCATGACGAGCTGCGCTACTCGTTGCGTTCCTTGGAGCGGCACGCGCCATGGGTGAATCACATCTGGATAGTCACCGCCAACCAGGTGCCGGGCTGGCTGCGGACCGATCACCCGAAGGTGACCGTGGTCAACCACCACGACATCTGGAGCGGTGAGGGCAGCCTTCCGACGTTCAACTCGCACGCCATCGAGGCGCACCTGCATCGAATCGATGGTCTCGCGGAGCATTTCATCTACTTCAACGACGACGTGTTCCTCGGGCGCGACTGTGCTCCAGAGCTGTTTTTTGAGGCGAACGGGATCCAGCGCCTCTTCCAGTCTCGCGCTCTCATCCCGGACGGCGACCCACGGCCAGGCGAGATCGCGTCCGAGTCGGCGGGCAAGAACGCCCGCTCGCTCATCGAGGAGCTTGTCGGCCGCAGAATTCGGACGAAGTTGTTCCACGCTCCGTTCGCGTTGCGCCGTTCGGTGTCGGAGGAGATCTGCTCGCGGTACCCGGCAGAGGTGGAAGAGACCGCCCGTTCCGTCTTCCGGCGGATGAACGACGTGACCCTCTCCGGTGCGCTCCACATGTACTACGCCCTGGCCACCGGACGGGCGGTGACGTCGCGACTTCAGTACCGGTACATCAACGTCGACAGCCCGGCGGCCGAGGAGCGTCTTCGCACGCTGACCAGGACACCCTTCGACGTCTTCTGTCTCAACGACACCGGGGCCCACGACACCGACCCCCAGGTCGTCGACCGTCGGACTCGCGGATTTCTCGCGTCGTACTTCCCGGACCGCAGCTCCTACGAGACTGGCTGACCCGTCAAGTTCACCGCAGGTCGCTTGCTCGTTGCGCCAGTCGTGCCTCGATCGCCTCGAACAGGCGCTCGGCGTTGTGCTGGTCGTGGTACGTGAAAAGGCGCTGCACACGTTCCTGGTAGACCTGCTGCTGAAGACATCCCCCGCTCAGGACGCGCTCCAGCTCGTCCAGTGTCTGCTCGAGGGTCTGGGTGACCGGTCCGAAGCCCTCGCGCTCGAAGTCGAACCACGACGGCGCGGCATGGCGCGTCTCGTATTCTTCCCGGTCGAACCTGGCGTAGATCACAGGCTTGCCGAGATACGCGGCGTCGAAGTGCACGGATGAGTGGTCGGTGATGAAGACGTCGCAGCTGCGCACCAACCGCTGGATGCCATCACCCGTGGGCTCCACGACCTGGACGTGGTCGCTGGAGGACTGCACGTCAGCGAACTGGTCGGCGAGGTTGTGGTGGGGCACGAACACCAGCCGGTAGCCGTGGCGTTCCAGGACGTGGTGCAGACGTCTGCTCTGCAGAAGCCCCGACGTGAAACGCTCGTAGGAAGACCCCTCGAACGTGTCCGTCCGGCGATCCTGCCCGGCGAAGACCCGCGACGGCAGGTACCGCCGCCAGGTCGTGATGAACAGCACCGTCCGACTCCCATGAGCGGGAAGGAGCGCGTCGTAACGAGCCAGTCCAGTCTCCGTGAGCTGCTCGTCGTAGCCCGAGACCTCCCGCAACGCCTGGGTCTCCCGGGATGCACTGGTCACGACCATGTCATAGCCCGTCGTCCTGCGTTGCAGCGCTGCGGGACTGGTGTGCACCCCGTGCTGCAGGAATACGCGCAAGGCGCCGATCCGCCATGCTAGATGGTAATGATAGTCGAACCGGTCCCAGGAACGCGGGATCAGGTAGGGGATCGAAAAGGCGTCCGACAGCACGTCGGCGTGGAGCATGAACAGTTGATGACGCCACGAGGAGTGTTCCACGACGTTGCCCAGCCGGCGGAGTTTGCCGAACTCGGGGCTGTCCTTCTCGATCACGTAGTAGACGCGACGGCGCGGATGGCTACGACGGACGTAGCGGAAGAAGTGCAGGCCGTTGTCCTGGGCAGTGTCACTGCGCTCGCCGACGATCCAGACCCGGCGGAGGAAGAGGGGGCGGGTGATGAGTCGGACGAGCAGCAGGGTCCTCACGTGTCGACCGCCCTTCCCCCGGACGATGTCACGAACATCCTGACGCAGCCGGCGCACCTGCCAGGTGAGGGCCGCGCGCCATCCGCGGGCGTCCTGCTGCACCGCGAGTCCTGCCACTCGGGCGGACCCGGTGGTGTACGGCAGGTACCGGGTGTCTCCTCGGCGTCCGTCGATCACCCAGGTCGTTCTTCTGACCTGCCCCGGAGTCACCGAACCGACGCTGGGCCGCAGCGCGCGCGGCTTCGCGGGCCGGTTCCCGACGACATCGATCGCGAGCTCGTAGTTCCCCGTCGGAAGATCGCTCAGCGGCACGTCGGCGACCAGTTGTTCCCACTGTTCCCGACCGGCCCAGTCGACACGCGCGAGCAACCCGGTGGGGGAGGACCAGGCCGAGACACCACCCCGGCGGCGGAGTCCCACGCGAAACTGCCACGGTGGCCGCTCCTGCCACCCGTGGGGCAGGCTCACGCGGACAGTGACCCGGATCTGGTGACCTCGCGGGTCGAGGGCTTCTACCACCGGGCGCGCCGCGGCAGTGGCCAGCGTGCCGGCGTGCGCCAGTCTCTCGGAGTCCTCCCGCGAGGAGCGAAGCACCTCTCGCACGTAGGAGGCGATGACCCAGCGTGGTGTCTTAGCATGCGGGGCCAGGTTCGTTTCACGCCGTCCGGCTGCCGGAGTGTCGGCGGCAGCCGTAACGAGCTCCTGGCGCACGTCCAAGGGACTCTTCAGGACTTTGAGCGGGATGGCAGCGACAACCGGTGCAGACACGAAACGGGTCAGTACGTTCCACTCGACCGCCTCCTTGCCGGCCGCCGAACCCCCGACACCCACGACTGGGACGTCCTGGATACCGTCCAGCCGGAGGACGTGGTCATCCACCACGTCCTCGTCCGCCAGGATCACCACCTGCAGGGCGGGCCGGGCGGCGCGAAGGACAGCCATTCCATCCGCCAGCATTGGCGCGTCACGTCCACCCACGATGAGAAGCACCGCGACGTCCTGCACCATGGGACTCCTTTGTGACTGGGGCAAGCACGAAACTCTATACCGTGCGGCCTTGGCATCTGCTGGGGTGCCACGGCACGCCGGGGTTGGCGTGAACTCGTGGTCGGACGTCCGATCAGCGGGCCTGCGTGTTCGTCGCGGTCGGCAGCAGGCCCATCCCGCCGCCTAGTGGCCTTCGAGCGCGCGTGCCACAAGCGGCGACACATCGGCGGCAGGACTGCGCCAGTCGACGCGTGCGGGATGAGTGACCGACACCACCTTCAGACCGTCTCGCCCACGATGCGTGTGACTGGTCCAGCCCCGGTTGTTCCTCTCGACGATGTGGTCGATGTGCTCGTGGGCTTCGAAGCGGTCACGCACGTAGGCGCCGGTCTTCTTGCCGAAGCACACGACCACGTCAGCACCGAGGTCGCTGACCACCGTCTCGTGGAACGGCCAGCACAGGTCGGCGAGGCGGCTGAAGCTTCCCTCGATGTCCGACTCGCCGCGTGTCCGGGCGAAGATCAGGCAACTGGCCGGCACAGTCGTCGGGTCGAGAGATAGCTGACGAAGGAGGTGAAGCACGCTGCGATCGATGCGTCCGGCCGGTTTCCACGTGTGGGTCGCGTACGCGGAATACGCCGAGGGCCCTGCTTTGACGTTATGCAACTGCTGACGCACTGTCTCCGTGCCGTCGCTGCCGGGGTTCTCCGCGAGCAGATAAAGCCGTGACCGCCCGGCGAACCCGTCCTCCCCGGAGTAGAAGGCGTGGCCCGGGACATCCATCAACTCGTCCGGGATGAGGGCAGCGAGCCGATCAATGGTCGGGGTGGCACTCTCTGGAACGCTCGTCCCAGTCATCATGCCCTCGTGCCGCTTGACTGCCCGCGGCTCGACCGCAGCCCCGCGCCCCTCATCGTCGACTTCATGCCCGCACGTCATACGGGATGAGGTCACGGCACAGGACCGACTGCATCTCGACACCCGCCGGTCGGGCTCGGTCGGTGCATCCCATCAGAAGTTGCTGGCCATGTTGGTGAACCGGGAGTAGTGACCCTGGAACGCCACGACGACCGTGTCCGTGGGGCCGTTCCTGTGCTTGGCCACGATGACGTCAGCCTCCCCCTCCCGGGGTGACTCGCGTTCGTACATCGACTCGCGGTGGAGCAGAATGACGACGTCCGCATCCTGCTCGATCGAGTTGTGGACGGCGATGCCGTTAGCCACGAAGTTGTGGTTGCCCAGGACCGTGGCGTCGAAGACCTCCTCGACCCCGTCCAGCTCGACGGAGACGACGTCGTCGAAGAGGACGTCGTTGACGGCGGCGAGATCGAAGTCCTCGGTGTCCAGCACGTCCACCACGGTCGCGAGAGCGCCCCCCGTCGTGTCCTGCTCCAGAACCCGGGCCATCTCCTGCCACAAGGGCGCAGGCCGATCGAGGACGGCCCGCGGCTCTGTGCGGATCTCGCCCGCCTCGACCAGAGCGAGGGCAGGCGCAGCCTCTGGGCCAAGGTCAACCAGGGGCGCGATCTCACGGAGGAACCGTCGCTGGTCGTCCTTCTCGACGACGGCCAGGGTGGCCGTCCCAGTCATGCTCCGCCGGCGCGTACTGATGCCGAACCGGAGCAGCTGCCGGGACATGTGGTCAGCCAGGGCAGCGGGTCCGGTCCAGTCGATCACGACACCGCCGTCGACGATGCGCACGGCACCCCCGAGGTTCCAGAGCGAACCGAGGAGCAGGCCGATCTGGCGCTTGGACATGTGCGCGGCTGTGTCGGGCGGCAGGTCGAGCCGCCCGCTGCCGAGGTCTCGGGCCAGTGTCCGCACCTGGTCGTCGTCGCTCCACGGCTCGTGCTTCTCCGGGGCGGGCACGTGCCTGGGCACCGCGACCCTGTCACCTGCGCGGAGGTCGCCCAGCTGCTTCCAGCCGTCGTAGGTCAGGAACGGGTGGTTCTCGGTGGCCCGGACGGTCTTGCCGGAGGTCAGCGTCAGACGGAAGACCGGCCGTGTGCCCGTCGGGAAGACATGGGTCAAGTGCCGCCGGACGTAGCGCAGCGACTCGTCCAAGGACCACACGGGCACGTCCCGCTCACCGGACTCGTGGAGCTCGCCCATGGTCACCTCGGACCCGGTGTCGGCCCGCAGGATCCTGGTGTCGGCCGTCAGGCACCCCGACTCACGGAGGTCGCTCATCTGGGGCTTCTTGTCGGTCCGCTGCTCAGGCCCACGGTTGAGCTGGGACAGGGCGATGAGCGGGACCTCGAGCTCCTTGGCGAGCAGCTTCAGCGCCCGGCTGAACTCGGCGACCTCCTGCTGACGGGACTCGACGCGCTTGCCCGAGCTCATCAGCTGGAGATAGTCGACGACGACGAGCTTGAGGTCGTTGCGCTGCTTGAGACGGCGGCACTTGGCTCGGATCTCCATCAGCGACATGTTGGGCGAGTCGTCGATGAACAGGGGCGCGTCGTGGATCCGGCCCTGGGTCTCCGCCAGCCGCGTCCAGTCGCGGTCGCGCATGTTGCCCTTGCGCATGTTCTGCAGGGGGATCTCCGATTCCGCCGACAGCAGTCGCATGGTGATCTCGGTGCGGCTCATCTCCAGGGAGAAGACGACCGTGGGCAGGCCGTGCTTGATCGCCGCGGCCCGCGCGATGTCCAGGGCGAAGGTCGAGTTGTGGGTCGGGATCATCGACCGGCCGGCGAGGAAGAGATGCCGATCGTCGTCCACCTGGAGGCACCTGACGGGCACGCTCGTCACCGGCGTCACCGCCGTCACGGTCCAGGTCGCCGCGTCGAGATCCCCCTCGGGCCGTGCGACGCTCACGCGGGCGCCCTCGGCGACCGCCCGCTTGACGTCGGTGGTCGTCACGGTGGCAGGCTCCGCGTCCTCGCCCAGGCTCAGGTCCCACAGGTGCTCGGCGTCGGCGGTGATGACCGACCCGTCCGAGAACTCCACCTCGTAGCACGGCCGGTCGTGCATGACCTCGGTGGCGGCCACGACCGTGGTCGGGCGCCCGTCCGCCCCGAGCAGCTGGTCCCCCACCCGCACCTCGCCCATCGTCGTCCAGCCGGACGGCGTCGGCAGCGGCGTGTCGAGCGCCAGGGCCTTCCCGACGGCTGGCCTGGCCGCCACGATCACCATCTGGCCCGCGTGCAGGCCGTTGGTCAGCTCGTCCAGCTCGTTGAACCCGGTCGGCACGCCCACCATCTCACCGGTGGAGGAGGCGTTGTGCTCGATCTCGTCGGTCGTGGGCTGGATGAGGTCGGCGAGCGCGTGGTAGTCCTCCCCGCCCCGCTTGTCGGCGACGGCGTAGATCTCGGCCTGGGCGGTGTTGACGATCTCCTCGACGTCGCCGCCGCCGTAGCCGATCTGCACGATCCGGGTGCCCGCCTCGACCAGCCGGCGCAGGACCGCCCGCTCCGCGACGATCTCGGCGTAGAAGGCGGCGTTGGCCGCGGTGGGGACCCCGGCGATGAGCTGGTGCAGGTATGCCGTGCCGCCGACCCGGGTGAGCTCGCCCCGCTTGGTCAGCTCGTCGGCGACGGTGATCGCGTCGACCGGCTCCCCCCGGGAGAACAGGTCGACGACCGCCTCGTAGATCCGCTCGTGGGCCGGCCGGTAGAAGTCGACCGGCTTGATGATCTCCGAGCACTCGCCGATGGCGTCCTTGGACAGGAGCATGGCCCCCAGGGCGCTCTGCTCCGCGGCGACGTCCTGCGGCGGCAGCCGCTCCTCGGCCGGCCCCTCCCCCGGAGGCCCGTACGTCCGTTCCAGCTCGCTCAGCGACATGCGCCCTCCTGCTCTCGCCCGTCCGGCTCTGCGACCACGTCACCACGACCCACCGACAGACCCACAGCGCGCCACGGTACGCCGCCGACGAACCTCCCCCAAGACGCCCCTGTGGACGAGCTGTGGACCGCGTGTGGACCGGCGGTGGACGACACGCGACGAGGCTGCGCACAGCTGTGGACGAGACCTGTGGACGACGGTGCGACAAAGCCCCTGCACCCTCCTGACCAGCGCATATTCCACGCACACCCTGTGGAGAAGAACTCGGCCGACAGAATTTCCTCACCCCTCTCCGGGGCCGTCCCGGGCGTGTCGCCCACGCCACACCGGCGGCCGGGAAGAGATGCGCACCCCGCCGGCGTTTGGCACTCTAGAAGCAAGAGTGCTAATCCATCAGGAAGCACCCGCACGGTGCAGCACTCACCACCAGGACCGAGGGCGGACCGGTGCCGCCGGACCTCCCTCGACCGCACAGAAGGAGGAAGCATGAACCGTTTCGACCCGTTCCGCGAGATGGACCGCCTGATGTCGGAGACCATGCGCACCCCGGCGGCCTCGGCGATGCCGATGGACCTGTTCCGTTCCGGGGAGACGTTCGTCGCCAAGGTGGACCTGCCCGGTGTCGACCCGAGCTCCATCGACGTCGACGTCGAGGACCGCACGATGACCATCCGCGCCGAGCGGCGCGAGGAGTCCGACGCCGAGCAGTGGCTCTCCCACGAGCGCCCGGCCGGCACCTTCGCCCGGCAGCTCACCCTGGGCTACGGCGTGGCCCTGGACCGCATCGAGGCCGACTACACCGACGGCGTGCTCACCCTGACCATCCCGGTGGCCGAGGAGGCCCGGCCGCGCAAGATCCAGGTGGCCCACCGCTCCGGCCTGGGCGGCGGCGACAGCGTCCGCGGCGAGGTCGCCGAGCACTCCGACGACGCCTCCGGCGAGGAGCAGTCCCAGGACGCCTGACCCCGCCCTCCGCGCCCCGGGGCATTCCAGGGCGCACCCCGCACCCCCCCGACCCGGGCCCGGCACCGCCACGGTGCCGGGCCCGTCGTCGTGGGCTGGCACACTTGCCGCTCGTGAGCAGCACCCCCGACCGGTCCTCCCTGCGCCGGGAGGTGCTGCGCCTGGCGGTCCCCGCCTTCCTCGCGCTCGTCGCCGAGCCGCTCTTCCTCCTGGCCGACTCGGCCATCGTCGGCCACCTGGGCACCGCGGCCCTGGCCGGCCTCGGGGTGGCCAGTGCCGTCCTGCTCACCGCGGTCAACATCTTCGTCTTCCTCGCCTACGGCACGACCGCCGTCGTCGCCCGCCGCCTGGGCGCCGGCGACCAGCGCGGGGCGCTCAGCGCCGGTATCGACGGGATGTGGTTGGCGGTGCTGCTGGGCGTGCTCGCCGCGGCCGCCACCGCCCTCTGGGCCCAGCCCGTCGTCGAGGTCTTCGGTGCCACCCCGGGTGCCACCGCGGAGGCGGTGACCTACCTGCGCGTGTCGACGATCGGCATACCCCCGATGCTGGTCGTGCTGGCCGCGACCGGGGTCCTGCGCGGTCTGCAGGACACCCGCACCCCCCTGGTCGTCTCGGTCGTGGGCTTCACCACCAACGCCCTGCTGTCCCTGCTGCTGGTCCACGGGGTGGGCTGGGGGAGCGCCGGCGCCGCGTGGGGCACCGTGCTGGCGCAGACCGGGATGGCGGTGGCGATGACCGCCGTCGTCGTGCGCGCAGCCCGGCGGCTGGACGCCCCGCTGGGCTTCGCCGCCTCCGGGGTGCTGCGGGCCGCGGCCGGCGGGGTCCCCCTCCTCGTGCGCACCCTGTCCCTGCGCGCCGTGCTCCTGCTGACCACCTGGGTCGCCGCGGGGCTCGGCGAGCCGGAGCTGGCGGCCCACCAGGTGGCGATGACGGTATGGAGCTCGCTCGCCTTCGCGCTCGACGCGCTGGCGATCGCGGCGCAGGCGCTCGTGGGCAAGGCGCTCGGGGCCGGCGACGTCGCTGGCACCCGGGCCGCCACGGCGATGATGGTGCGCTGGGGCGTCTGGTTCGGGGTGGTCCTGGCGGTCCTCATCGTGGCCACCCACCGCGTCGTCGCGCTCGCCTTCTCCACCGACCCCCGGGTGCACGCGGCCCTGGGTGCCGCGCTGCTCGTGGTGGCCCTGGGCCAGCCCGTCTCCGGGATCGCGTTCGTCCTCGACGGCGTGCTCATCGGGGCCGGCGACGCCCGCTGGCTGGCGTGGGCGCAGACGGTGTTCCTGCTGGCCTACCTGCCGCTGGCGCTGGCCGTGCGGGCCCTGGACCAGGTCGGCGTCACCGGGCTGGTCTGGCTGTGGCTGGCCTACACCGCATGGATGGCCGTGCGCGCCGCCGGGCTGACCTGGCGGTCCCGGCAGGACACCTGGATGGTCACCGGCGCCTGAGCCTCCGGCACCGGTCAGCCACCCTCGGCGCCGGTGCCCGACCGTCGGGCCAGGTGGATGTCGGCGGGCTCGACCTGGCCGGTCCGGAACCCGGCCCGGCCGACCATGTGCGCGCCGGCCGGGATGGTCAGCAGCTGGAAGACGCCGATGAGCAGCAGCATGCCCACGTCCAGGCCGGACCGGGTGCGCAGCCCCACCCCCAGCAGCACGAGCAGCACGCCGAGCACCTGCGGCTTGGTGCCGGCGTGCATGCGGGTCAGCAGGTCGGGGAAGCGCAGCAGGCCGATGCCCGCGGCCAGGCACAGGAGGGCGCCGACCAGCAGCGCGGCCAGGCCGAGCAGGTCGGCGACGTCGGTCCAGCTCACGGCTCCAACCGTCCTTCCTCCGAGCCCGGGTCACGGTCCTTGGCGACGAACCGGGCCACCGCCACCGAGGCCAGGAAACCCACGAGCGAGAGCGAGATGAGCAGCGGCAGGGTCGTCGACCCGCTCGTGAGCGCGGCCTGGGCCCCCAGCGCGCAGACGACGATTGAGACGAGCACGTCGGTGGCGACCACCCGGTCGAGCACGCTGGGTCCGATGGTGATCCGCACGAGGGTCAGCGCCGCGGCCACCGCCAGCACCGCCCCGACGGTCCACGCGAGCACGCCCTCCAGCACGTCCAGGCTCATCGGGCCTCCTTCCGTCGGCGCGGGTCCAGCAGTTCCTCGGCGCGCGGGTCGAAGGCCCGCAGCACCCGGGCCTCCTGGCCCAGCACCCGGCGGCGGACCGCCTTGGCCTCGCGTGGGGTGGAGACGTCCAGCGCGTGCAGGGTGAGCAGCCGGGTGGACGGCTCGAGGTCGACGACGACCGTCCCGGGCACCAGGGCGGTCATCTCGGCGGTGATCGTCTGCAGCAGCTCGTCGTCGCCGGCCAGCTCGAGGTCCATCACCACGCCGCGCACCGGCGGGCCCGGCCGCACGGTCAGCCAGGCCACCTGGAAGGAGGCCACGAGGACGTCGGCCAGGAAGCGGGCGACGAGCACGACGAACGCCCACGGACGCAGCCGCAGCCGCACCCGCACCCTCGGCAGCGGGAAGACGACGAGCACGAGCACCGCGGTGAGCACCCCGCCGGCGACGACGACGGCCGAATGGCTGCCCCAGAGCAGGACCCAGACCGCGGTGAGCCAGAAGACCGACCACCAGGACAGCCGTCGGGGGGTATGCCGTCGCGCGCCGTTCGTGCTCGTGCCCGTGCCCGTGCTCACAGGCTCACCCCCGGGCCGAGGACAGCGTCCAGGTAGGGCGTGCGGAGCATGAGGTCGACCGCCGCCCGGGTGGTCACGTCGTAGAGCGGTCCGGCCACGACGACCAGGCCGACGCCGACGGCGACCAGCGCGCCGGTCGGCAGCAGCACGCCCAGGCCCAGGGCGCCGTGGTGCCCGCCGCGCAGCGGGCCGCTGCCGGTGATCCCCTCGGGGTTCTCCGACCAGAAGGCGCGCCCCCAGACCCGCGCGACGGCATACAGGGTGAGCAGGGAGGTGACGACCGAGGCGACGACCAGGGCCCAGGCCAGCCACCGTCCGTCGTCGACGCCCGCCTGGATGAGCCCGACCTTGCCGAGGAAGCCGGTGAACGGGGGGATGCCGGCGAGGTTCATCGCCGGGACGAAGAACAGCACGCCGACGATCGGGCTGATCCTGGCCAGGTCGCCGAGCCGGGCGGTGTCGGTGGAGCCGCCGACCCGTTCGACGAGACCGGTGACGAGGAACAGCGTGGTCTGCACGAGGATGTGGTGGGCGACGTAGAAGATGGCCGCCGCCAGCCCGATCGTGCTGCCCAGGGCGATGCCGAAGAGCATGTAGCCGATGTGGCTGACCAGCGTGTAGGACAGCATCCGCTTGATGTCGTCCTGCACGATCGCGCCGAGGATGCCCACGACCATCGTCAGCAGCGCCGCCCACAGCAGCAGGTCGTCGAACCGGGTCTGGGGGAACAGCAGCGTCTGGGTCCGGATCATGGCGTAGACGCCGACCTTGGTCAGCAGGCCGGCGAAGACGGCCGTCACCGGCGCCGGGGCGGTGGGGTAGGAGTCGGGCAGCCAGCCGGACATGGGGAAGACGGCGGCCTTGACCGCGAAGCCGATGAGCAGCATGACGTGCAGCAGGGCGGCGGTCCCGGGCTGGATCTCGCCCAGCCGCTGGGCCAGCAGCGCCAGGTTGACCGTGCCCGCGGCCGCGTAGACCAGGGCGATGGCGGTGAGGAAGATCATCGAGGACAGCAGGCTGACCAGCACGTAGGTCGTGCCCGCCCGGACACGCTCGACCGTGCCCCCGAGGGTGAGGAGCACGAAGCTGGCGGCCAGCAGCATCTCGAAGCCGACGTAGAGGTGGAACAGGTCGCCGGAGACGAAGGTGGTGGTCACGCCGGCCGCGAGCACGAGGATCGAGGGGTGGAAGACCGGCAGCGGCGAGTGCCCGTCGGACTCGTCGTCGAAGGAGCTGGCCCCCTGGCCGACGGAGTAGGCGAGCACCCCCATCGTCACGGTCGTGGAGACGATGACCATGAGGGCGGCCAGCCGGTCCACGATCAGGACGATGCCCTCCCACGGCATCCAGCCCCCGACGAGCATGACCTGGGGGCCCTGGGTGTCGGCCGCCCACAGCAGCCAGCCGGCGAGCACGAGCATGGCGGCCAGCACGGTCATGCTGACGACGCGCTGGACACCGGTGCGGCCGGTCGCGGCGAGCGTGATCCCCGCGCCGATGAGGGGAAGCACGACGAGGAGGGGCACCATCCAGGCCCAGGTGGTCGTCACCGCCGCTCCCCCCTCTCGTCGTGCCCGTGCCCGTGGTGCCGGTCCTCGTCCTCCACGAACTCGTCGTGCGCGTGCTCCGCGCCGGTCTCGTCGTGGTGGCTGCTCTCGGTGCGGTGACCCTCCGCCTCGATCTCGTCGCTCGTCTCGCGCGCGGAGGGCCCGGGGCCGATGTCGTCGGCCTCGGCGCGCGCGTGGATCCGGGCGGACTCGGTGTCGTCGTCGACGAGGTCGACCCCGGACAGCTGGCGTCCTCGGTGGGCGAGCGCGAGCACGAAGGCGGTCATCCCCAGGGTGATGACGATGGCGGTGAGCACCAGGGCCTGCGGCACCGGGTCCGCCATCCGCTCCCCGGTCGGGGAGGCCCCCACGATCGGCGGGGCCCCGGGGGGTCCGGAGGCGATGATGAACAGCAGGTTGATGCCGTTGCCCATGAGCAGGAAGCCCATGAGCGCGCGCACGAGCGAGCGGGACAGGAACAGGTAGGTGCCCGTCCCGACGAGGGCCGCGGAGGTGAGCACGAGGGTGAGGTTGGGGGTCATCGGCCGGCCACCCGTTCCTTCTCGTCGGCGGCGATCTCGTCGATGCCCGAGCCGAAGCTGCGCAGGATGTCGAGCATCAGGCCCAGCACGACGAGGTAGACGCCGACGTCGAAGAGCAGCGAGGTGACCACGTGCACCTCGCCCAGCAGCGGCACGGGGACATCGGTGATCCAGGTGCGCAGGGCGGGCGATCCGAAGAGCATCGGCAGGACGGCCGAGCCGCCGGCGATGAACAGCCCGGTGCCCAGCAGGGAGGCGGGGCGCACCGGCAGGGCCGCGCTGAGCTCGGCGCCGTAGCCGGCGAGGTAGCGCAGGCACAGCGCCAGCCCGGCCACGATGCCGGCGGCGAACCCGCCGCCGGGCTGGTTGTGCCCGGACAGGAGCAGGTAGATCGACCAGAGGACGATCGTGTGGAAGACGAGGTGGGTGACGATCTCCAGGATCGTCGAGCGGCGGTCGGGGTCGAGCAGGTCCACCCGGGCGATCCACGGGGTGACCGCGTCCTGCCGGTCGTCGACGGGGTCGACGCCCGGTCGGGCCCACTGGTCCCGGGCCCGCAGGATCCCCTCGGCCGCCCTGCGCAGGTTCTCGTCCCGGAGGAAGATGAGGCTGGCCACGCCGGTGGCGGCGGCGAGGATGACCGACAGCTCGCCCATCGTGTCCCAGGCGCGCACGTCCACGAGGATGACGTTGACGATGTTCTTGCCGCCGCCGTAGTCGACGGCCCGGTCGGCCAGGCCCGCCCCGGCCGGCTCCTGGACCCGCGACCCGGACGCCACGACCGCGGCGGCCCCGACGACGGCGGCCGCGGCCGCGCCGATGACCGCGCGGACCCGCCGGTTGGCCCGGGTGGGGTCGTCGGGGAAGCGGCCGGAGAGGCGGCGCAGCACGAGGACGAGCACGACGAGGGTCACCGTCTCCACGAGCAGCTGGGTCAGGGCGAGGTCGGGGGCCCCGTGCAGCAGGTAGAGGTAGGCCGTGCCGTAGCCGGTGACCCCGACCAGGAAGACCGCCCGCAGCCGGCGCCGTGCCCGGGTGGCCAGGAAGGCGGCGGACACAACCAGCGCCGCCGTGGCCACCTGGGCGGCCGAGTCGGTGAGCCGCAGGGCCGGCCAGCTGACCTCCCGGGTGACCATCGTCACGGTCGGGACCACGATGATGACGGCCACGATCGTGCCGAGCAGGACGGGCAGCGACCCGCGCTGCAGGAAGCCGGTGACCTCCAGGGCCACCCGGTCGACCCCCCGCATCAGGTGGTGGTAGCCGCGACCGGCGTCGAACGGGGAGAGGGGGACGGGCACCTCGACGGGGCGGCGCGACTGCATACCCCACCAGAGGGCGCCGAGCACCCAGACGAGCACCGAGACCCCCAGCGCCGGGGTGAGCCCGTGCCACAGGCCCAGGTGCACCTCGGGGCCGGCGACGTGCGTCACGAACACGGTATGCGGTGCCAGCACCTCCTCGAGCACGGTCGAGGTGAGGCCCAGCGCGAGACCGGCGACACCGAGGAGGACCGGGACGGCCACGAGCACCCAGGTCGGGCGGTGCCAGTGCGGGGGCGCGGGGCGGCCCACCGGGGGGCGGGAGGAGTCGGTGAACGCGCCCCAGAGGAAGCGGAAGGAGTAGGCGGCCGTCATCACCGAGCCGAGCACGACCGCCACGGCGGCACCGCCCTGCAGGGACCACCAGCCGTCGGCGGGGTCGAGCACGGCGGTGACGGCGGCCTCCTTGCCGACGAAGCCGAGCAGCACGGGCAGCCCGGCCATCGACAGCGCCGACAGGGTGGCCCCGGCCGTCAGCCACGGCATCCGGGTGCGGACCCCGGTGAGGCGGCGGATGTCACGGGTCCCGGTGGCGTGGTCGATCGTGCCGACCGCCAGGAAGAGGGAGGACTTGAACAGCGCGTGGGCCACGAGCATCGTCAGCCCGGCCAGCGTCGCCCCCGCGCTGCCGTAGCCGAGGAGGAGGATCAGGAATCCCAGCTGGCTGACGGTGCCATAGGCCAGCAGCAGCTTGAGGTCGTTCTGCCGGGTGGCACGGAAGGCGCCCAGCAGCATGGTGGCGCCGCCCAGCACGAGCACGGTCACCTGCCAGGCCGGCAGGTCGGCGTAGGCCGGGGCGAACCGGGCGACCAGGTAGACCCCGGCCTTGACCATGGCGGCGGCGTGCAGGTAGGCGCTGATCGGGGTGGGCGCCACCATGGCCCCGGGCAGCCAGAAGTGGAAGGGCACCAGGGCCGACTTCGTGATCGCACCCACGAGCAGGAGCACCACGCCGACGCTGGTGGCGGTGCCGGCCGTCGGGAAGGCCACCAGCTCGCTGATCCGGTAGGTGCCGCCCGCGGTGCCGAGCACGACGATCCCCACGAGCATCGCCAGCCCGCCGGCCGTGGTGACGATGAGCGCCTGCTTGGCCGCGCGGGTGCTCGCCGGGCTGCGCGAGAGGTAGCCGATGAGCAGGTAGCTCAGGATCGTGGTGAGCTCCCAGAAGACGTAGAGCAGCAGCAGGTCGTCGGCGGTGACCAGGCCGAGCATGGCGCCGGCGAAGGCGGTGAGCGAGGCGGCCAGCAGGCCGACGTTGCCGCGGGTGTCGTCGCGCAGGTAGTGCGCGCAGTAGACGAGCACCAGGGCGCCGACGACGGAGACGACCATGGTGAGCACCCAGGCGAGGGTGTCCACCCGGAAGGTCAGGTCCATGCCGAGGTCGGAGACCCAGTTGACGCGCTCGGTGTGCGGCTCCGCGCCGCCGGCGGCCCACACCTGGGTGGCGGCCCAGACGGCGGTGGCGGCCGGAGCCAGCGCCAGCCCCCAGAACACCCCCGTCCCCAGCCGGCGCACGAGGCTGGGCGCGACCAGCGCCGCCCCCAGGTGCAGCAGCAGGAGGGCAACGATCATGCGGCGGCCCTCCCCGGGTCGGTGGTGTGCGGTCCGCAGAGTCTACCGGCGGACGCACGTCGGCCCCGGTCCCGCTGCTGCGGGGCCGGGGCCGTCGGTGCGGCGCGGCGTGCGCCGGGTGGTGCGTCGGGCCTCAGGAGGCGACGACGGTCACCGTGACGTCCGCGGAGACGTCGTCGTGCAGGCGCACCTGGACCGGGTGGTCACCGACCGTGCGGATCGGGGTCGGGACCTCGATCTTGCGCTTGTCGACCTGCGGGCCGCCGGCCGCGACGATCGCGTCGGCGATCTCCGCGGGGGTGACGGCGCCGAAGAGCCGGCCGCCCTGGCCGGCCCGGGCCGAGACGGTGATCTCGGCGTCCTGGAGCCGGGCCTTGGCGGTCGAGGCCTCCTCGGCGGTCTTCACGGCGCGCTTCTCGCGGCCACGGGTGATCGCGTCGACCTGCTTCTGCCCGCCCTTGGTCCAGGGCATGGCCACCTTGCGGGGCAGCAGGAAGTTGCGGGCGTAGCCGTCCTTGACCTCGACCACGTCGCCGGCGGTCCCGAGACCCGAGACCGGCTGGGTGAGAATGAGCTTCATCACTTCTCCTGTCGTCGGGTGGTCAGCGGGCGGAGCTGGAGTAGGGCAGCAGCGCCATCTCACGCGCGTTCTTCACGGCGTTGGCGATGCGGCGCTGCTCCTGCACGGTCACGCCGGTGACGCGCCGGGCACGGATCTTGCCGCGGTCGGAGATGAACTTGCGCAGCAGCGCCGTGTCCTTGTAGTCGATCGCCTCGATCTTGGCGGCCTTGAGAGGGTTCGCCTTCTTCTTGGGCTTGCGCACAACGGGCTTGGCCATCGTGGTGCTCTCCCCTTTCGTGAGAGCCCGAGCGGTGCTCGGGATGGTGTGGTTCTTCAGGTATGCAGCGGGCGGGCGGCGGACCGTCCGTCCGGTGCGGGTGGGGCCGGGTCGCGGGCGACCCGGTCCGGTGCGGCGTCGGTCAGAACGGCGGCTCGTCGTAGGACGGCGCGCCGCCCCATCCGCTGCCGGACTGCTGACCGCCGCTGGTCGCCCCACCGGTGGCCCACGGGTCGGCGTCGGGCTGACCGCCGCCCTGCTGGCCGCCCGCGGGCTGCGCCTGCGGCTGGCCGCCGGGCTGACCCTGGGGCTGGCCCCAGCCGCCGGCCTGCTGGCCGCCGCCGGGCTGACCGCCCTGCTGGCCGCCCCAGCCGCCGCCACCCTGGCCGCCGCTGCCGCGCTGGGTCTTGGTGACCTGGGCGGTGGCGTAGCGCAGGGAGGGACCGACCTCGTCGACCTGCATCTCCATGACGGTGCGGTTCTCACCCTCGTTGGTCTGCCAGGAGCGCGAGACGAGCCGTCCGGTGACGATGACGCGCATGCCCTTGGACAGCGACTCGGAGGCGTTCTCCGCCGCCTCGCGCCACACCGAGCAGCGCATGAACAGCGTCTCGCCGTCCTTGAACTCGTTGGCCTGGCGGTCGAACTGGCGCGGGGTGGACGCCACCGTGAAGTTGGCGACGGCCGCTCCGCTGGGGGTGAAGCGCAGCTCCGGGTCGGCGGTCAGGTTGCCGACGACGGTGATGGGGGTCTCTCCGGCCATGTCAGATCATCCTCGGTCCGTGGTCCTTCGATGGGGGGTGTGCGGGCGACTCAGGCGTCGCGGCGCAGCAGCTTGGTCCGCAGGACGGACTCGTTCAGGCCCAGCTGGCGGTCCAGCTCCTGGGCAGTCGCGGGCTCGGCGGTCAGCTGGACCACCGCGTAGATCCCCTCGGCCTGCTTCTTGATCTCGTACGCCATCCGGCGACGGCCCATGACGTCGATGGTGTCGACGGTGCCACCGTCCTTGGGCACCACGGCGAGCATCTTCTCCAGCGTGGGCTGGAGGTTCCGCTCGTCGGTCTCGGGGTCGAGGATGATCATCAGCTCGTACTGACGCATGCGTGAACCCACCTCCTTCGGTCTCGTGCGGTCACGGTCTCTCCGTGACAGGAGGGCTTCATACGTCCCACCTCCCCGAGCCTGCCACGGTCGGTGCGACCGGGACCGGCGTCGTCCACAGGCGGGGCCTGCGACGGGGCGGTGAACCCGTCCACGGTACCGGGCACGCCCGCGGGCGGCCTAATCCGCCGGACCCCGGGCCGGGGGTAGCGTCGGCGGCGATGACCGCCACCGCCCTCCCACCTGCCGGCCCGGCCACCGCCCGGGCCCGCACGAAGGGTCCCCTGCGGGGCGACATCGAGGGGCTGCGGGCCGTCGCGGTCCTCATGGTGCTGGCCTACCACGTGGGCCTGCCCGGCTCCTCGGGCGGCTTCGCCGGGGTGGACGTCTTCTTCGTCATCTCCGGCTACCTCATCACCAGCCAGCTCGTGCGGGAGGCCACGCAGGAGGGACGGGTCTCGATCCCGAGGTTCTACGCCCGGCGGGCGCGGCGGCTGCTGCCCGCGGCCACGGTCGTGCTGGTGTCCACGACCCTCGCGGGGCTGCTGGTCCTGCCGCGGGGGCGGCAGACCGAGCTGGGGACGGAGGTGCTGGCCGCGACCGGGTATGTCGTCAACTGGCTCTTCGCCTCCCGCGAGGTGGACTACCTGGCCGAGGACGCCGACCCCTCCTGGGTGCAGCACTACTGGTCGCTGTCGGTCGAGGAGCAGTTCTACGTCGTCTGGCCGCTGCTCATCATCCTCGTGCTCTGGCTGGCCACGAAGCTTCGCCTCCGTTTCCTGCGGCTGCTCACCGTGGTGCTCGCGGGGCTGGTGGCGGCCAGCCTGGTGTGGTCGGTGGTGCACACCGCGGACTCGCCGGGAACGGCATACTTCTCCACCCTCACCCGGGCCTGGCAGCTGGGCGCGGGCGCCCTGCTGGTGCTGCTCACCCCGGCCCTCGCGCGGGTTCGCCGCCCGGTCGCCGCGGGCGCGGCCTGGGGCGGGCTCGCGCTGGTGGCGGCGACCCTGGTCGTCGTCGACGGTGGCACCGCCTGGCCGGGGTCCGCGGCGCTGCTGCCCACGGTGGGGACGGCCGCGGTGATCGCCGCGGGCATCGCGTGGGCGGACAGCCCGCCGGCCCGTCTGCTCGGCGTCGCACCGATGCGGTTCCTCGGCGGGCTGTCCTACGGGCTGTACCTGTGGCACTGGCCGGCCCTGAGCCTGCTGGCCGAGGTGCGCCCGGACGCGTCGCTGCCGGTGCGCGTCGTGGTGGCGCTGGGTTCGGTGGTGCTCGCCTGGCTGACGCTGCGGCTCGTCGAGGACCCGGTCCGGTTCAGCCCGCTCCTCGCCCGCGACCAGCGACGGACGCTCACGCTGGGGGCGGTGGCGATGGCCACGTCGGGCGCCCTGGCGCTCGCCCTGGTCGTCACCGCCCCCCGGCTGGAGACCACGCTCGACGGCGCGGACGGGGCGGTCGCGCTCGTCGACCCCGCCAGCCGGGCGTCGGAAGAGCTGCGGATGCGCAGCGACCCGGCGGCCGCCGTCGGACCGGTCGACCAGCTGGTCCCCGACCCGGCGACCGTCGAGGAGGACCTGTCCCTGGCCTACCGGGACGGCTGCCAGGTCAACGTCGAGGGCACCGAGCCGACCCCCGTCGACGAGTGCTGGTACGGCGACCCCGACGGGGACACCACGGTGGCGCTGGTCGGCGACTCCAAGGCCGAGCAGTGGAGCTCGGCGCTGCACGCGGTCGCCCTGCAGGAGGGCTGGCGCCTCAAGGCCTACACCAAGTCGGCGTGCGCCTTCGTCGACGAGGGCCGGTCGGAGTCCTGCCACGCCTACAACCGGGAGCTGTCGACACACCTGGGCGAGCCGGAGCATGCCCCGGACATCGTCGTCACCTCGGCGGGTGCCGGGTACGACGCGGAGATGGTGGACTCGGCGGTGGGCCTGCTCCGGCCGGCGCTGGACGCCGGGGCCGAGGTGGTGGTGCTCGCGGACACGTCGGGGCAGCGGCCGCGCGGCATGGGTGAGGACGTCACGGTCTACGAGTGCCTGGACGTCCACCGGGACGACCCGGCTCCGTGCTGGTCCGAGCCCCGGGAGGCCCCTGGCGACAAGCTGCTCGCCCCGCTGGCCGAGCGGCTGGACGCGTCGTTCGTCGACCTCGACCCCTGGATCTGCCCGGACCCGGACGAGCTGGGCGGCTGTGCGCCGGCCGTCGGCGGGGTGATCGTCAACCGCCAGGGCAGCCACCTGACCGGCAGCTACGTGCGCAGCCTCACGCCGGTCCTGCACCACGCCCTGGTCGTGGCCGGTGTCGCCTCGACGCCGTTGGACCAGATCGGCTGGGCGCCGGCCGTGGACCCGCAGCGCAGGTGATGCGGGTGGTCTCATCCAAGTCTCACCATGGCCCGGGCCATACTTGACCCGGTCACCCACGAAGGAGCCTGTATGAAGATCGCGATCGCCGGGACCGGGTACGTCGGCCTGTCCAACGCCGCCGTGCTGGCCCAGCACCACCAGGTCGTGGCCCTGGACATCGACCAGGGCAAGGTCGACCTGATCAACGACCGGCGCTCCCCGATCGTGGACCCCGAGCTGTCGCACCACCTGGCGACCAACCACCTGGACCTGCGCGCCACCACCGACCCCGCCGACGCCTACGACGGCGCCCAGGTCGTGCTCATCGCCACCCCGACCGACTACGACACCGAGACCAACTTCTTCGACACCTCCACCGTGGAGAAGGTCACCACCGACGCCCTGGCCCACGCCCCCGGCGCCACGATCGTCATCAAGTCCACCATCCCGGTCGGGTTCACCGAACGCCTGCGCACCGAGCACCCCGGCGCGGCCATCCTGTTCTCCCCCGAGTTCCTGCGCGAGGGCCGCGCCCTGCACGACAACCTCCACCCCAGCCGGATCATCGTCGGCGACACCGGCCAGGCCGGCCGGCTGGTCGCCGACCTGCTCCTGGAAGGAGCCCTCGACAAGGACGTGCCCGTCCTGCTCACCGGGTCCACCGAGGCCGAGGCCATCAAACTGTTCGCCAACACCTACCTGGCCATGCGCGTGGCCTACTTCAACGAGCTGGACACCTACGCCGCCACCCGCGGCCTGGACACCCGCCAGATCATCGAAGGGGTGGGCCTGGACCCCCGCATCGGCGCCCACTACAACAACCCCTCCTTCGGCTACGGCGGCTACTGCCTGCCCAAGGACACCCGCCAGCTGCTGGCCAACTACGGCGACGTCCCCCAGACCCTCATCACCGCCATCGTGGACGCCAACACCACCCGCATGGACTTCATCGCCGCCGACATCCTGTCCCGCAACCCCAAGACCGTCGGGATCTACCGGCTCATCATGAAGACCGGCTCGGACAACTTCCGCGCCTCCTCCATCCAGGGCGTCATGTCCCGCCTCCAGGCCCGCGGCGCCGACATCGTCATCCACGAACCCGCCCTCGAGAACCAGACGTTCCAAGGAGCCCGGGTCATCGACGACATCGACGAGTTCACCAAGACCTCCGACGTCATCATCGCCAACCGCCTCGACGACACCGCCCGCTCCTTCGGCGACAAGCTCTACACCCGCGACCTCTACAGCCGCGACTGACCACGGAACGGCTTCAGAGCCAGTTCACCTCAGGGCGTTCGGGCCACGTCGCCAGGCGGAACTCGACCCGGAGTACTCATGATCGCGGCTCCTCCTCGGCAATGCGGGTGAGGAGATCGACGAAGAGGGGTGCCTGGGCTCGCCAGTCGTAGTGAGCGGCGACCATCGCGTGCCCGGCGCGTCCGACCCTGGCCGCCTCCTCGGGATGGTCGTGCCAGCTGATTATCTGGTCGACCACCGACTCGACATCTCCGAACGGCACGATCGAGCCGCCGCCACTGCGCCGGACCAGGTTTGCCGGTACGGGTAGAGGCGTCGTGATCGCGGGAACGCCGTGGGCCATGTACTCGACCACCTTGGTCGGCATGCTCGGCCGAAAGTTCGCGACGTCGTGCAGGAGCGAGAGGCCTGCGAGTGCACCGTCGAGCCGAGTCAGCGCTTCCTCGTTGGGCACGAATCCTGACCAGGTCAACAACCCCTCGTCCTGGGCGCGGCTCAACAGGGTCGTCGCGCGGCCGTGAGCGGGACCGAGCACCTCCAGTCGGACCTGCCCGGAGGTCCTATGGGTGAGGCGCCTGGCGACCTCGATCATCTCCTGCACGCCGCGCTCGAGCGTCACACTGCCTAGGTAGACGACGCGATGAGGATGGTCGGGACGCGAACCTGCTGGTGGAGGATCCACCGGTACCGTGGTGGTGTTGGGGACGACGTGGTGGGGCTGACGGAAACGTCCGGCGTACTGCGCATCCGCCAGCATGAGGGCAAACCGTCTCTCGGCCCATCGCTCTACGGCGCGCACGGCTGCGGCCGCAGGGCCTCTGAGCCCTCTCGGGAGCCACGTGCGCACCTCGACCGCAGCCGCCGTGTCCTCGTGCACGTCCCACACGACGGGGGGGAGCGAGGGCAGACCCGCACTCGCCGGGAGCAGTTCTGGGTCGTGCAGGATGACGACGTCGTGGTCGGGTCCGAGCGTGCGGAGGATGCTCCGTGCGGAGCGCAGAGCAGCGATACGGCGCCGTCCGACGGCGCGCCTCACCGGGACCGTACGGAGCCCCGCCACGTCCTGGGGACGTGGGATGCCGTACCCGTCCCACGGCGCGACGTAGGTGACGTGCCATCCAGCCGCGAGGAGCGCGGAGATCTGCCGATGCCTGATGCGTGCATCGTCTGGGTGATGCACGACGGTCAGGACCAGTGCCCGCAAGGGTGGGCTCACGTCTTCTCCGGGGGGCTCCCCGTCGGGCCCTTCCGGGCACTCTTCTTCCGTGGTCGGCCGTACTTGGCGGCGTAGGCATCCACGACGTCTGCCGCGGGTCCGTCCATGACGAGAGCCCCGTCGTCCAGCCACAGCGCCCGCTCGCACATCTTGGTGATGGATCCCAAGTTGTGGCTGACCAGAAAGACGGTGCCTGCTGCCCCGCGAATCTCGGCGATTCGATCCTCGGCGCGCTCGCGGAACTGGGCATCCCCTGTGGCCAAGGCCTCGTCGACCACGAGGATGTCAGGCACGACTGCCGTCGAGATCGCAAACCGCAGCCGCGCACCCATCCCCGACGAGTACGACTTCATCGGAAGATCGATGAACTTGCCCAGATCGGCGAACTCCACGATCTCGTCGAACCGGGCTCGCACCTCCTTGGGCGTGAGACCCAGAGCCTGGGCCCCTATCCAGATGTTTTCCCGGCCGCTGAGGTTCGGCAACAGGACGGCGTTGACTCCGAGCAGCGCTGCCCTTCCCTTCAACCACAGTCGTCCCTCCGTCGGAGGCACGAGACCGGCGATGCTGCGTAGCAGGGTGGATTTTCCAGAGCCGTTGCGCCCCACGAGTCCGATCGACTCACCCTCGAACGCCACCAGAGACACACCTTTGACCGCGTGCACCTCTCGAATCCCCACGTTCTGAGTGCTGCGCTGAAAAATCTTCTTGAGGGCTCCCATGTCGTCGTCGTCCTCGATCGCCTTGCCCGTCCCGTAGATCCGGTAGGTGACGGAGACGTTCGAGGCGATGACGGTGGGCGTTCGTCCGTTCTGGGTCCCAGGCCCGTGGAAGCTCGGCTCAGGAGCGCCCATAGGTCCCCTCACCCCTCCAGAAGACGATCAGGCCGATCACCAGGAGGCCGGCCGCCCAGCCGCTGGCTGCCACCCACGTCTCCCAACGAACCGGGTACTCCTGCATCAAGGGCTCGCGCACGAGAGTCAGGAGGGCGGCGAACGGTTGGTACTGGAGCACCCCCGCCAACCACTCGGGGGCGTCGTCCCCGACCCGTTCCAGGGCAGCATCCACGCTGAAGAACACCCCGGATACGTAACGCAGTATCCGGACGACCAGGGGGACGAGATTCGCCGTGTCGCGCACCGCGTTGACCACCCGTGCCGTGATCATCCCCATACCGAGGCTGACGAGGAGCACCAGGAGGAGAGTGACAGGAAAGAGCAACCAGGTCAGGGACGGCTTCTCGCCGCTGACCAAGGCGATGAGCAGGAGAGTCAGGAAGGCCGGCAAGGCGGCCACGAACTCGGACAGGACGGTGGTGATCGGCAGGAGGACCCTGGGGAAGCTCAGTGATCGGATCATGGCTGACTTCTTCAGGACAGACTTGCTGCCGCTCGTGAGCGCCGCCGCCAGCGGGATGTACGTGAAGAGTCCGATGGTCAGGAAGGCGACGAAATTCTCGATGCCGCCGCTGGTGCCGATGAGAATCCCGAAGATCAGGTAGTAGGCGACCCCCATGAGCAGGGGATTGAGGATGGACCACAGGAGGCCGAGGTAGTTGTCCTGGTGGTTGGACACGAAGTCCCCCCTCGCCATGGCCCACATGAGATGTCGGTGACGCCAGACGTCACGCAGGTACGACATCAGACCGGGACGCTGCCCCACGAGTTCGAGTCCGTGCCGCCGGGCCAGCTCCTCCGCGGCCTCTGGGGACAGGGGTGGAGCGAGCGGGCCGTCGCCGCCGCTCACAACCGGTGGATCTTCTGCCCCGGAGAAACCTTCCCCCGGGTGTCGAAGAACGCAGCGGCTGCAGCCGCGATGGTGTCGAGGTCGTACTCGCGGTGGTTCTGGACCAGGATGGCCAGGTCGGCCTCACCGACCGCGGCCGCAGCATCCTCGACCCGGACGGCCTCTGGCACCGAGGTCC
>NZ_VFXM01000059.1:0-290 GCF_006519705.1 Ornithinimicrobium kibberense | reverse complement strand
ACGGGCTCACCTGTCCGTGAGAGGTTCACCTGACGGGATGCTGCGCATCCACCCGTCCGAACCCCGACCCAGGAGGCCCGACCGATGGAACTCGTTCCGGGCAACACGTTGATCACCGCAACCCCTCAGGAGGGCCGGGAGCTGGCGCTGGCGATGGCCCGGAAGTCTGTCGGTGCGATCCAGCCGGACGCAGAGATGCGCCAGGCGTTGCGCCCCGGCTACGCGGGCTCCGCCGACTCCTTGACGATGGCCGCCCAGGTGGTCGCCATCGAGTTCGCCACGATCGCTGC
>NZ_VFXM01000058.1:0-296 GCF_006519705.1 Ornithinimicrobium kibberense | reverse complement strand
CGGAACGCACGAACGAACCCGAGCCGGTTTGAACCATCTCGCGTTGCGCGTCGCCGGCCGGGAGCAGCTCGACCATGTGCGCGAGCAGGCCAGCCGGCATGGCTGGCGAGAACTATTTGCCGAGCTCTACCCTCACGCTGGCGGGCCGGATCACACTGCGCTGTTCCTCGAAAACACAGAGGGCTTCGAGTTCGAGCTCGTCGCCGATTGAACATCCGCTCTTGCCGCGATCCGCAGGTCGAACAGTGCGGTCCAAGAGGGTTGGATCGTTCTACGTCGAGGCGTTTGTCGCGGTC
>NZ_VFXM01000057.1:0-307 GCF_006519705.1 Ornithinimicrobium kibberense | reverse complement strand
GGGCACGTGGTGAGGACCTGACCGGCCCGGACGGGCTGCTCAAGTCGATCACCGCCACCGTCCTGGAGACAGCCCTGGAGGAGGAGCTGACCGAGCACCTGGGGCACGCCAAGCACCAGGTGCCCACCGCCGAGAGCAGGAACATCCGCAACGGCACGCGGCCCAAGACGGTGCTGACCGACGCGGCCGGTGAGGTGACGATCGCGGTGCCGCGGGACCGGGCCGGCACGTTCGAGCCGGTGATCGTCAAGAAGCGACAGCGGCGGCTCTCGGACGTGGACGCGGTCGCGATCAGCCTGTTCGCCAA
>NZ_VFXM01000056.1:0-313 GCF_006519705.1 Ornithinimicrobium kibberense | reverse complement strand
GAACTACCTGTCGCACAACGTGCGGGCCCGGTTGGGGTACCCGTTCCGGTTCGTGGAGCTGGCTCAGGAGATCAACTCCCAGATGCCGGCGTACGTGGTCTCCCGGGCCCAGGACATCCTCAACGAGGAGGGCAAGCCGTTGAACGGGTCCACGGTGCTGCTGCTGGGGGTGACGTACAAGCCGAACATCGCCGACCAGCGGGAGTCGCCGGCGGTGCCGCTGGCGCGGCAGCTGCTGGCCAAGGGCGCGGTGGTGCAGTACCACGACCCGCACGTGGCCGACTGGACCTCGGTGCCAGAGGCCGTCCGGGTC
>NZ_VFXM01000055.1:0-316 GCF_006519705.1 Ornithinimicrobium kibberense | reverse complement strand
GGAGGAGTTCATCCCCTTCCTGGCCTACGACGTGGAGATCCGCCGCGTGCTGTTCTCCACCAACGCCATCGAGTCCCTGCACGCCAGGTATCGCAGGGCGGTGACCGTACGCGGTCACTTCCCGACCGAGCAGGCCGCGCTGAAGTGCCTGTACCTGGTGACCCGCGGGCTGGACCCCAAGGGCACCGGGCAGGCACGATGGACCATGCGGTGGAAGCCCGCGCTCAACGCTTTCGCCGTCACCTTCGCCGACCGCATGCCGGCCGCGGAGAACCTCTGAGATGAACGCCGGAAACACCGTTCATCGGACAGACCC
>NZ_VFXM01000054.1:0-321 GCF_006519705.1 Ornithinimicrobium kibberense | reverse complement strand
GGATTGATCCGCCGGAGTACCTCGGTCATCCCACCGGGACCAACATGACCGAGCTTCTCCTTGGCCAACGCCCTGAAGATGAGTCCGGACGCACAGCGCTTCTTGGATGTACGTGCACGGTCATCGGCTGCGGGCCACTCCTTGCCCGCATCGAGGTCGGATCCGAAACCGTGACGTGGTCGCACTTCGGACGCGGACCTGGCGAGGAGTACGACTGGCTCGAGCTGCAGTTCACCCGGACCACCTACATGGACGCGCTCACCAGTTACGAGCAGACAACCTGATCTGGCTGCGTACCGGAGGACGCGCGCATCTGCCGCT
>NZ_VFXM01000053.1:0-325 GCF_006519705.1 Ornithinimicrobium kibberense | reverse complement strand
GCTCGCCGGCGACCCGGCCGCGGCCGACCTGACCGGGTACGGGCCCCTGCCCGCCGACCTGGCCCGCGACCTGCTCACCCCCACCGACCCCCAGGACGACCCCCACGTCGACGACGAGGCCGGCGCCGGCCCCCAGGACGGCCCCGGCGAGGAGCAGAGGAGCACCGGGACGGCTCCCGTGCCGTGCCCGGCCGGAGGCCGGTGCACCGACGCAGCCTGCACCGCCGTCCA
This sequence comes from Ornithinimicrobium kibberense, assembly GCF_006519705.1. Taxonomy (NCBI): domain Bacteria; kingdom Bacillati; phylum Actinomycetota; class Actinomycetes; order Micrococcales; family Ornithinimicrobiaceae; genus Ornithinimicrobium; species Ornithinimicrobium kibberense. The sequence continues at coordinate 94 of NZ_VFXM01000053.1, read as the reverse complement.
CGGCGGCACACCCCCAGGACCACCCCTCGCGACCCCGCCGGCCGGTACGGCCAGCTCGACCCCGCCCACCGGCACCGCCGGCCCCGGGGAACGG
>NZ_VFXM01000052.1:0-341 GCF_006519705.1 Ornithinimicrobium kibberense | reverse complement strand
TTTGTTTGGCCATCGCGTTCCTGCCCCCCGGTGGGGCGTGGTGGTTTGTTTGTCAGGAAACTGGATTCTTTGGTAAGAGTTTTGGTTTTTATCGGAGAGTTTGATCCTGGCTCAGGACGAACGCTGGCGGCGTGCTTAACACATGCAAGTCGAACGATGAAGCCCAGCTTGCTGGGTGGATTAGTGGCGAACGGGTGAGTAACACGTGAGTAACCTGCCCTTCACTCTGGGATAACTCCGGGAAACCGGTGCTAATACTGGATACGACTCCAACCTGCATGGGTATGGGGTGGAAAGATTTATCGGTGGAGGATGGACTCGCGGCCTATCAGCTTGTTGGT
>NZ_VFXM01000051.1:0-352 GCF_006519705.1 Ornithinimicrobium kibberense | reverse complement strand
GTCTTGACCGCGTGGAAGAAGACACCCTTGCCGTTGAGGTTGGTCTCGGCCGTCGGCCCGCCGTCCTGGTACTCGTGCTCGTGATCGATCTGCCACCGTTGCGGCGGGGTCCGCTCCCCCGGACCACGCCCGTACACATCCGCCGCCGCGATCTGGCGGCGCATGTCCGCGTCGGGCCGGTAGGAGGCGATCGTCCGCTCGATGCACCGCCCGTCGGCCGGGTCAACCAGGATCCGGTGCATCGTGCTCCCCGGAGCCAGCGCCAGGTCCCGCGCCTGCCCAGGGGTCAGGAACGCAGGGTGCAGCCCCAACAGCTCGGCCACCGTGCCCGACCAGGCCACCCCCGGCAACG
>NZ_VFXM01000050.1:0-355 GCF_006519705.1 Ornithinimicrobium kibberense | reverse complement strand
GTCACTCTCATCGAGGCAACGCCACGTGTACATGTCTTCGGGGGTGAGGTGCAGACCGACGTCCTCCTCTGCGACGGGGCTGAAATCGGAGTGGTCTACGGCGACCAGGTCGAGCATCAGTGTTACCCGCTCGGTGTCCACGGAGAAGACCTCAGCTGGGACCAGATGGTCCTGAAGGTCGCTCCCGTGGACGCTGAGACAGTGATCGTGGTGGACGGGGTGGACTTGACGTACGGCACGAGATTCCAAAGAGGCACCGAGCACACCGGGTGGGCAGGCACCATCGTGTTCCCGAGTGAGTGAGCACAGTGGGACCCGTTACAGGCCGGAGCGGTCGCGGCCCGCGAAAGAACTC
>NZ_VFXM01000005.1:0-230077 GCF_006519705.1 Ornithinimicrobium kibberense | reverse complement strand
GCACCCGGCCAGCACCGGCCGGGCCACCAGCATGCGCCCGGCCGCTGCTAGTCGGCCGGTCCGCCCTGCTGGTCCTCGGCGTCGACGTCGGAGCCCTCCGTGACGGTGGCGTCCTCGCCCGCGGAGTCCCCTCGTGCGGTCGCCCGGTCCAGCGTCTCCTGGGCGGAGTCCAGCTTGGCCTGGCAGTGGGCGGCCAGCTCCTCGCCCCGCTCCCACAGGAGCATCGACTCCTCCAGCGGCACCTGGCCGGACTCGATCCGGGAGACGAGCGCGACCAGCTCGTCCCGGGCCTGCTCGTAGGTCAGCTGGTCCACGGGGGTGGGCTCGGACGAGGGGGTGTCGGTCGAAGTCACCGCTCCACCCTACGACCGCCGCGCTGCCGCACCCCTGCGACCGCCTCGCTGCGGCTCGGATCGTCTCCGACCGGTCGGCGTGGGCCGACGGGGACGGTCAGCCCGCGACCGGTCGCACGGCGAAGTCACCCCGGGCCACGGTGACGCGAAGCAGCTCGTCGGCCTCCACCTCCGCCCGGTCGCGCACGATGCCGCCGTCCGCGTGCCGGACCACGGCGTACCCCCGTTCCAGGGTGTGCTGGGGGGAGACGGCGCGCAGGTGCCGCAGCAGCTGGCCCGCGCGGTCGTGCTCGCGGGCGAGCCGGTCGGCCAGCCGTCCCCGCCCCCGGGCGCGCAGGTCCTCCACCTCGGCGCGGTGGCGGGCGACGATCGCGGCCCGGTCGGCCATGACCGGCCGGCTCATGACGGAGGTGATCCGTTCGCGCTCGCGGGTGATGCGGGTGGTCAGCGCCCGCCGGGACCGGGCGCGCACGGTGGTCAGGCCCCGCAGCTCGTCGGCCACGTCGGGCACCACGGCCGCCGCGGCGTGCGTGGGGGTCGAGGCGCGCAGGTCCGCGACGAAGTCCACGATCGGGGTGTCGCTCTCGTGGCCGATGGCGGAGACGACCGGGGTGCGGGCGGCCGCGACCGCACGCACGAGGGTCTCGTTGCTGAACGGCAGCAGGTCCTCGAACGACCCTCCGCCCCGGGCCACCACGATGACGTCGACCTGCGCCAGCTCGTCCAGCTCGCGCACGGCGGCACACACCTCGGTGACCGTCGTGGCTCCCTGCACGGCGACCTGGCGGATCTCGAACCGGGCGGCCGGCCACCGCCGCCGCACCCCGGCCAGCACGTCGCGCTCCGCGGCCGTGTTGCGGCCGACGACCAGCCCGATCGTGCGGGGCAGGAAGGGGAGGGGGCGCTTGCGACCCGGCTCGAACAGGCCCTCGCTGCGCAGCAGCTGCTTGAGGTGCTCCAACCGGGCCAGCAGCTCACCGACCCCGACGTGCCGCATCTGCCGGGCGTCCATGGTCAGCGTGCCCCGCTTGGTCCAGAACGAGGGCTTGAGGTGCACCACGACCCGGGCGCCCTCCTGCGGAGGCGCGGGCATGGCCGCGAGCGCACCCACCGAGATCGACACCGACAACGACATGTCCACATCCGTGTCCCGCAGCGTGAAGTAGGCCCGCGACATCCCCGGCCGGTGGTTCAGCTGGACGATCTGCCCCTCGACCCACAACGGCGACATCCGGTCCACGTAGTCGCTGATCTTCATCGACAGGGTGCGCACCGGCCAGGGCTGCTCGGCGGTGGTGTCCCTGGCGGTGGGGGGCAGCGACGTCGGTGGGGTCACGCCCATAGCCTAGGTCGGTGCACCCCCGCCCCTTGCTCGTCCTCGTCCACGGGTCCCGGTTCTCCCGGCACCAGTGGGACGGGTATGCCGCGCAGCTCCCCTCCGCGGACGTGGTCGCCGTCGACCTCCCCGGGCACGGGCAGCGGGCGGGTGCGCCGTTCACGGTCGAGGCCGCCCTCGACGTCGTCGACGCGGCCGTCCGCACGGCGGCCGACGGTCGCCCGGTGGTGCTGGCGGGGCACAGCCTGGGCGGCTACCTCGCCTCCCTGTACGCGGCCGAGCACCCCGGCACCCTGTCGGGCCTGGTGCTCCTGGGCGCCACCGGCGACCCCGCCGGCCGGCTGACCGGGGTGTACACGGGCTTCGCCAAGCTGCTGCCGCGGGTCGGGTACGACCGGATGGCCCGGCTCGCGAACGCGGTGATCCGCGCACTGGGGGCGCGACCGGAGGACCTGCCCGACGCCGCGGCATACCCCGTGCTCGCCGACGCCTGGGACGCGGTCGTGCGACGGTGCGGACCGCACCTGCTGACCAGGGTGGACTGCCCGGTGACGATCGCCAACGGGCGGTGGGACCAGATGCGGATCCACGCCGGGCGGTTCGCCCGCGCGGCGCCGCGCGCCCGGGTCGTGGTGGTCGAGGGCGCCAGCCACCTCTTCCCCCTGACGCACCGGGCGGCGACGGTGGAGGTGCTGCGCGAGGCCCTCCGCGAGGCCGCTCCCAGGTCGTGACCAGAGCGCGCACGTAGGATGGTCCGGTGACTGCCACACCTTCGACCCGCCCGACCGACGTGACCGTCCCCGAGTCCGCCGGAGAGCAGCGACGCGTCCTGCTGGCCGCCCCGCGCGGCTACTGCGCCGGCGTGGACCGGGCCGTGGTCACGGTGGAGAAGGCCCTCGAGCTCTACGGCCCGCCCGTGTACGTGCGCAAGGAGATCGTGCACAACAAGCACGTCGTGCGCACCCTGGAGAAGCGGGGCGCGATCTTCGTCGAGGAGACCGACGAGGTGCCCGAGGGCGCCCGGGTGATCTTCTCCGCCCACGGAGTCAGCCCGGCCGTGCACGCCGAGGCGCGTGCGTTGTCGTTGCGGACCATCGACGCGACCTGCCCCCTGGTCACCAAGGTGCACCGCGAGGCCATCCGGTTCGCCGGCGAGGACTACACGATCCTCCTCGTCGGGCACACCGGCCACGAGGAGGTGGAAGGCACGGCGGGGGAGGCCCCGGAGAACACCATCGTCGTGGAGAACCCCGAGCACGCCGCCGTGGTGGAGGTGCCGAACCCGGAAAAGCTCGCCTGGCTCTCGCAAACCACCCTGTCGGTCGACGAGACCATGCAGACCGTGGCCATCCTGCGGGAGCGCTTCCCGCACCTGCAGGACCCCCCGAGCGACGACATCTGCTACGCCACGCAGAACCGCCAGGTCGCGGTGAAGCAGATGGCCGCCGAGTGCGACCTCATGATCGTCGTCGGCTCTCAGAACAGCTCCAACTCCAAGCGGCTCGTCGAGGTGGCCCTGGAGCACGGGTCGCGCGACGGCCACCTGGTCGACTACGCCGACGAGATCGACGAGGCCTGGCTCGACGGCGTCTCGACCGTGGGGGTGACCAGCGGCGCGAGCGTCCCGGAGGTGCTCGTGCGCGACGTGCTCGACTGGCTCGCCGAACGCGGGTACGCCGACGTCAGCGCGGTCACCGCCGCCGAGGAGTCGCTGCTGTTCGCCCTGCCGACCGAGCTGCGCCGGGACCTGAAGGCGGCCGGCCAGGAGGCGGCCAAGGTCAAGCACGACCCGAGCAGCATCCCCAGCGGCCGGGGGACCGAGCTGCACTGACGCCGCTGGGCCCTGGACCGCTCCGACCGCAGGACAGGCCCAGGCAGGACCAAGGCCCGACCTCCATGTGGAGGTCGGGCCTTCGTCGTGCGTCCCGCAGTGGGTCGGCCTGGGCTCAGTCGCTGACGAACTGACCGAGCCAGCTCAGGTCGTCCGCGGTGTCGATCCGGTAGACCCCGCTCGTGCCGGCGCAGGTGCTGTTGACGCCGAAGGACGTCACCGCCACGACCGTGTTCGTCCCCTCGATGAAGGTCGGTCCGCCGGAGTCGCCGAAGCACGTTCCTCCGGTGTTGGCGTTGTTGGTCAGCACCACATAGGCGTCGTTGGTCTTGCCACCGCCGAACTGGCGGTAGCCGATGAGCTCCCCGCCGGCCTGCAGCCTGGTCCAGTCGTCCTGGTCACCGCGTCCGATGCCCTGGCTCGGCGGAGCCGCCCACTGCAGGCCGTAGCCGACGGTGGTGTAGGAGTCACGGTCCTTCTTGCGTGTCTCGTGCTGCTCGTCCCAGTAGCCGAGGGTGGGCAGGGCTCCGTACTTGTCGAAGGAGACGCCGTCGGCGAGGGTGATGCCGTCGACGATCCCGACGTCGTGCAGATAGAACGCGGCGTCGGTGTAGTTGTCGCGCGTGAGTGCGTCGTAGCTCCAGACGTCGGCGTCCGACGGGTCGTCCTGGTCGATCGCCTCGGCGAAGACCGCGATTTGCCCGGAGGCACGCTCGTCCTGGAGGTCCTCGTCGAACCAGATCGCGACCGCGTCGGCCCCCGAGGTGCAGTGGCCGGCGGTGAGGAAGGTGTCGGCGTCCATCTGGGTGCCGGTGCACCGCCAGCCGGCGAACAGCTCGTCGTCCGTCTGGATCTCGTCCTCGTTCACGTCGTCCCAGACGTAGGCCACCATGAGCCCGACATAAGGGTGGTCGTCGCCGTCGGGCTCGCCGTACTTAATCGCGGCGGCGGGGGCGGCGGTGGCGGCGACAGCGGCCAGGCCGGCGGCCCCGGCGATGAGTGTGCGCATACGCATCGTTGCGTCGTTCCTTTCGTGGGCCCCCGAGTGCTGAAGACCTCAGGTTAACCCTCGCGTCAAGCGCTGTCCCGGTGGCGGACGGGGCCCGACGCCTCCTCCGGGAACGATCCGCTGGCTCCTGACAGATCCTTCTCGTCGACGGGTCGCGCGGGGGTGAGCTCGTCCAGCTCGGCGGCCAGCAGCTCGGGGCTGGTCAGCGGCCGGGGAGCCGCGGTCACCGGCTCGAGGGCGGGCGGCGCCTCCTCGGCGAGGTCGAGCTCGTGCATCCGCCGGGCCGTGACCATGACCCGCGTCTCCAGGGTGCCGACCAGCTGGTTGTAGGTCTCCACCGAGCGCCGCAGGGCCGACCCCATCGCCGCCGTGTGCCGGCCGAGGGTCGACAACCGTCGGTGCAGGTCCGCACCCAGCCGCAGCAGCTCGCGGGCGTGCGTGGTCAGCGCATCCTGCTGCCAGGCCAGAGCGGTGGCCCGCAGCATCGCCAGCAGGGTGCCGGGGGAGGCCAGGACGACACGCTGGCCCTGTGCGTGGTCGTAGAGGTCCGGCGCGGCGCGCAGGGCGGCGGCCAGCACCGCGTCGCTGGGGACGAAGCAGATGACGAGCTCGGGGGAGGAGTCGAACGCGCTCCAGTAGTCCTTGGCCGCCAGCTGGTCGACGTGCCGCCGCAGCGCGCGGGCGTGCTCGGCCAGCTGCCGGTCGGCCTCGTCGGGGGCGACCCCGTCCCCCTGGGCCCGGAGGAACGCCCCCAGCGGGGCCTTGCTGTCGACGACGAGGTTCTTGCCGCCCGGGAGGTGCACGACGACGTCGGGGCGGACCCGCACGTCGTGGCGGGTCGTGGCCGACACCTGCTCGTCGAAGTCGCACCGGGCCAGCATCCCGGCGTGCTCCAGCACGCGGCGCAGCTGGACCTCGCCCCACGTGCCCCTGACGGCGGAGGAGGACAACGCCCCGGAGAGCGCACTCGTCTGCTCGTGCAGCGCCCGGGTCTGGTGGGCCACCTGCGCCAGGTGCTCCCCGACCTGCCCGTAGTGCTCGACCCGGTCGCGCTCCAGCGTCCGGACCTGCGCCTCGACCCGGTCCAGCGAGGCCCGCAGCGGCCCGAGCTCGGCGGCCGCCTCACGGTCCTGCTCGACCGCTCTGGTCAGGGTGCCGACGCGGTCGCGCAAGCCGTCGCGCTCGGCCTCGAGGCGAGCCCGGTCGGGTGCACCGGCCGCCAGCCCCAGGGCGCGTCCCAGGACCAGCCCCGCACCGAGCGCGCCCAGGACGACGAGGAGCACGTGCCACCACTGCAGTTCCATGCCGAGCACTGTGCCAGCAGGCTCGGACAGACCTGGCGCTGTCCTCCTCGGTCCACTCCGCCCCGGCCGTGACCGGATCGTGACCCCGGAGCCGTTGACAGTGTCGATCAGTGGTGGCTAGCGTGCCGACGAAACCTGAATCACCTTTCAGGTTCGTCCGTGCACGAAGGAGTGTTCCCGGTGATCCGCACCCGACTGTTCGCCCTCATGTCCACCGCAGCGGTCCTGACCGTGGCCGGCTGCGCCCCGTCGGACTCCGGGTCCTCCGGGTCCGGCGACGAGCCGGAGGGGGGTGCCACCACCGAGGAGGCCGCGGCCGACGAGTCGGGGGGAGACCCCGTGCAGGTGGGCATCATCTACTCCGAGACCGGTCCCCTGGCCGCCTACGGCAAGCAGTACAAGGAAGGCCTGGAGGCAGGCCTCGACTACGCCACGGACGGCACCGGAGAGGTCGACGGCCGACCGGTCGAGCTCGTGTACCGCGACGACGCGGGCAACCCGGACACCGCGGTCGCGGCCGCGAAGGACCTCATCGGCCAGGACTTCAAGATCCTGGGCGGCACCGTGGTCTCCGGCATCGCGCTCGCGATGGCCGAGCAGGCCGCACAGAACGAGGTCCTCTACATCTCCGGGCCGGCCGCCGCCGACGCGGTCACCGGCATCAACGAGTTCACCTTCCGCTCCGGCCGTCAGTCCCTGCAGGACGTGGCCACCGCCGGGGCCATGCTCGAGGACGAGGGCGGCAAGGTCGTCGTGCTCGCCCAGGACAACGCCTTCGGCCAGGGCAACCTGGCCGCCGTCGAGGCCGTCCTCGGCGGGGAGGGGGCCGAGGTCGACAGCGTGCTCGTGCCCGAGGACGCCACCGAGTTCACCGGCTTCGCCCGTCAGGTCATCGACGCCGACCCCGACCTCATCTTCGTCGCGTGGGCCGGGGCGACCGCCGGCAACATGTGGCAGTCCCTCGACCAGCAGGACGTCTTCGACGCCGCCCCGGTCGTCACCGGCCTGGCCGACAGCGCCACCTTCTCCGCCTACGGCCCGATCGGGGAGCGCATCAGCTTCCTGTCGCACTACTTCCCCGAGGCCGCCGACAACGAGGTCAACCAGGCCCTCGTCGACCACGTCAACGAGGCCGGTGGCACCCCCGACCTGTTCACCCCGGACGGGTTCGTCGCGGGCCAGATGATCGTGCAGGCCGTCGCCGAGGGCGGCGACGACGTGAACGCCATGATCGACGCGCTCGAGGGCTGGGAGTTCGAGGGTCCGAAGGGGACCACCTCGATCCGCGAGAGCGACCACGCGCTCATCCAGCCGATGTTCACCGCGACCCTCGTGCAGGACGGCGACGGGTGGGTGCCCGAGCTGGGCGAGACCGTGCCCGCCGACCAGGTCGCGCCGCCGGAGGCGTCCGGCCGGTGACCGACCACGCCTCGGGCCTCGACGCGGGGGCGGCCGGTTCCGCCGCCCCCGCGCTCGAGGTGCGCGACCTGTCGCTGCGGATCGGCGGTGCCCAGATCCTCCAGGACGTCAGCTTCGCCGTCCCCGCCGGCCAGATCGTCGGGGTGATCGGGCCCAACGGGGCCGGCAAGACCACGCTGTTCAACCTCGTCTCCGGGGTGATGGCACCGACCACCGGCAGGATCCTGCTCGACGGCGTCGACATCACCGGTCGCAGCGTCACCCAGCGGGCCACCGCCGGACTCGGGCGGACCTTCCAGACCTCCTCGCTCTTCCCCCGCCTGCCGGTGGAGGAGAACGTCCGCCTCGCCGCCCAGGTCAAGGAGGGCCGGGCCCTGTCCCTGGCCGCCTTCCCCCGACGGGGGGACACGGCCTCACGCCGTGCCCTCGAGCTGCTGGAGGAGGTCGGCCTCGGCCACCGGCTGGGACGGATGGCCGGGGACCTGCCCCACGGCGACAAGCGCAAGCTGGAGATCGCCATGCTGCTGGCCACCGACCCCTCGGTCGTCCTGCTGGACGAGCCGATGGCCGGCGTGGCCTCCGGCGACGTCGACGGCCTCACCGAGGTCATCCGCAGCCTGCACCGCGACCACGGCCGCACCGTGCTCATGGTCGAGCACCACATGGAGGTGCTCCTCGGCCTGGTCGAGCGGGTGGCGGTCCTCCACTTCGGCAACCTGCTCACCATCGACACCCCGGAGGCCGTGATGGCAGACCCCACGGTGCAGAGCGCCTACCTGGGGGAGACGGTATGACGTCGCGCACCTTCTCCTCCTCCGCGGCGGAGGCGTCGTCCCCGGCCGACGGGTCGACCGCCCCCGCCCCCGTCCTCGTCGTGCGCGACCTGGCCGCCCACGTGGCCGGCCAGCAGGTGGTCGAGCACGTCGACCTCGAGGTGGCGGCGACGGGCGTCACCGCCCTCCTCGGCCGCAACGGCGTGGGCAAGACCTCGACCATCAAGGCCGTCATGGGGCTGATCGGCCGGTCCGGCACGATCGAGCTCGACGGCGAGGACATCAGCACCCTGCCGACCTTCAAGGTGGCCTCCCGCGGCGTGGCCTACGTGCCCGAGGACCGCGAGGTCTTCTCCGGGCTCACCGTCGCCGAGAACCTCCGGCTCGCCGAGCGTCGTGGCGGACCCCACCGCTACGACCTCGTCTACGAGCTCTTCCCCGAGCTGCGGGAGCGCGGCAACCAGGCCGCCGGCACCCTTTCGGGCGGCCAGCAGCAGATGGTCTCCCTCGCCAGGGCGCTGCTCAACGAGAACCGGGTGCTGCTCATCGACGAGCCCACCAAGGGCCTGGCCCCCCGTCTGGTGACCGACGTCGCGCACGCCCTGGCCCGGGCCGCCGAGGTCGCTCCCGTGCTCCTGGTCGAGCAGAACCTGCACGTGGTGCGTGACCTCGCCCACCACGTCGTCGTCCTCACCGACGGCCGCAGCGTCCATCACGGCGACGCCGCCGCCTTCCTGGACGACCCCGTCGCCACGCAGCGCCTCCTGGGCGTGCACGGCGGCCCGGCGGCCGGAGCAGCATGAGCACCGTCGTCCTCCTGCTCGTCACCGGCGTCGGGCTCGGCGCGATCTACTTCCTCGTCAGCTCGGGCCTGTCCCTGATCTACGGCCTCATGGGCGTGCTCAACTTCGCCCACGGCGTCTTCCTCACCTTCGGGGCCTTCATGGGCTGGGAGGTCGCCGCCCGGATGGGCGCCACCTCCTGGCCGGGCTTCGTCCTCTCCCTGCTGGTCGGGGCCCTGGCCGGCGCCGTCTTCGCCGCCCTCACCGAGCGGTTCCTGGTCCAGCGGCTCTACGAGCGGCACATCGAGCAGGTCCTCATCACCGTCGGTCTGGCCCTGGCGGTCGTGGCCCTCTTCGACGGGATCTGGGGCACCGACCCCCGGTTCATCAGCGGCCCGGCCTGGATGGCCCGGACCACGACCATCGCCGGCGCGAACGTGCCCAACGACCGCTTCGTCGCCATCGCCGTCGCCGCCGTCGTGCTCGTCGCGCTCGTGCTGTTCCTGCAGCGGACCCGCTACGGGATGATCATCCGGGCGGGGGTGGAGAACCGGTCGATGGTCACCGCCCTGGGCATCGACGTGCGGACGGCCTTCACGCTGATCTTCACCATCGGCGGCGCCGTCGCCGGGATGGGCGGAGTGCTGGCCTCGCACTACTTCGGCTACGTGTCCCCGGTGCTGGGCCAGACCCTGCTCATCTTCGCCTTCATCGTCACCGTGATCGGCGGACTCGGCTCCCTCACCGGGGCGGCGATCGCCTCCGTGCTCGTGGCGGTGCTCCAGCAGTTCGCCAACTACTACTGGGGCTACGGCGACTTCGCGGTCGTGGTGCTGCTCGCGGTGGTCGTGCTGACCCGCCCCTCCGGACTCCTCGGGAAGAAGGTGGCGGCATGACCGGCCCGACCCCCTCGACCCGGCACCGCCCCGCGCTGACCCGGCTGCTCCTGCCCCTCGGCCTGGTCGTGCTGCTGGCCTGCCTGCCCCTGCTGGACATCTCCGTCCCCGGCGTCCTGCCCGGCGCCACCTACACGCCCGGCACCCTGCACCTGCTCGCGCTGGCATGGGTGATGGCCGCGGTGGCCCTGTCCTACCACCTGCTGTTCGGGGTGGCCGGGCTGCTCTCCTTCGGCCACGCCCTCTACTTCGGGCTCGGCGCCTACGGCCTGGGCATCGTCATGCGCGAGCTCGAGCTGGGCCTGGTGCCCGCCGCCCTGGTCACCCTGCTGGTGGCCGCGGTCATGTCCGCCGTCCTGGGAGCGGTCAGCCTCCGGGTGACGGGGATCCCCTTCGCCATGGTGACGCTGGCCTTCGCCCAGGCCGGGTACGTCTGGGTCCGCCGTGACCCCGAGCGGGTCACCGGCGGCGAGGAGGGCCTGCGGCTGCCGACCGAGCACGTCCCCGACGCCCTCGTCGGGGTCGCCGACACGCGCAACCTCTACTGGCTGGCGCTCGCGGTCCTCGTCCTCGCGTACCTGCTGACCGCCTGGGTCCAGAACAGCCGGGCGGGCCACGTGGCCGAGGCGGTCCGGGAGAACGAGCTGCGGGTGCGGGTCCTCGGCATGAGGCCCTTCATGGTCAAGTTCGCAATCTTCGTGTCCGCCTCGGTGATCGCCTCGATGGTGGGCATGGTCCACCTGCTGCTCAACTCCGGCGCCGTGCCGACCGTCCTCAGCGCCGAGTTCACGATCTCGCTGCTGCTCATGGTGGTCCTGGGCGGCGTCGGGTCCCGGTGGGGGGCCGTCGCCGGGGCGATCCTCTACGTCCTGCTCAACCAGCGCCTCACGGTGCTGTCCCAGGCCGGGTGGGTCGACGACCTGCCCGTCGTGCTGAGGATCCCGCTCTCGGAGCCGCTGTTCATCCTCGGCACCCTGTTCGTCCTCGTCGTGCTCTTCCTCCCCGGCGGTCTCGCCGGTACCGTGGCCCGGATCGCCGCCCCGCGCAGGGAGCGTGCGCGGCGGGACGACGCCCCGCCGCAGCCCCGGCCGGACGACCGGACCGAGGACGCGGGGGCCGACGATCCCGAACGTCTGGGGGTGAGGTGACCATGGGGCCGACGCCGGACCGGGACGGGATGCACACGCTGGGCCGCTGGCCGGCCGACCGGGCCCGCATCGACCCCCGCCACGTCGCCCTCGTCGACCGGGGAGTCCCCCTGGACTACGCCGGGCTGCACCACCGCGTGGAGAGCATGGTGGACCGGCTCCGCACCGCGGGGCTGGGCAGGGGAGACCGGGTCGCCACCCTCGTCGGCAACAGCGCCGGCCACGTCGTGCTGCTCTTCGCCTGCGCCCGGCTCGGGGCCGCGCTCGCGCCGCTGTCCTGGCGCTCCACCGCCCCCGAGCTCGCCTCCCAGCTGGACACCGTCGACCCCGTGCTGCTCGTCGCCGAGGACGAGACCGCCGACCTGGCCCGCGCCGCAGGCGACGGGGCCCGCACCCCCGTGCCCACGGCATACCTGGGCAGCCTGGACGGGGAGGGCCACGTGCCCCAGGTGCGCCCCGGACCAGGGCCGGACGGGCCGGTCGAGGACGAGGACCCGCTCCTGGTCGTCCTCACCAGCGGCAGCGGGAGCGCGCCCCGGGCGGCCGTGCTGTCGCACCGGGCCTGCTTCTGGACCAACCTGTCGCTGTCCCGCACCGTCGAGCTGACCGCCGGCGACGTCGTCCTGGCCGTCCTGCCGCAGTTCCACGTCGGCGCCTGGAACGTGCAGCCCCTGCTGGCCTGGTGGACCGGCGCCACCGTCGTGCTCGAGCGCTCCTTCGACGCGGGCCGGGTCCTGGCCCTCGTCGCGGAGCACCGGGTCACCACGATGATGGGGGTGCCGACGCACTACCTGCTCATGGCCGAGCACCGCAGCTTCGCCACCGCCGACCTGAGCAGCCTGCGCAGCGCCGTGGTGGGGGGCGCCCCGATGCCGGCCCCGCTGCTGCGGACCTACCACGAGCGGGGCGTCGCGCTGACCCAGGGCTACGGCCTCACCGAGGCCGGCCCCAACGTCCTGTGCCTGCCGCCGCACGAGGCGGCGGACCGTGCCGGCTGGGCCGGGGTGCCCTACCCCCACGTCGACGTCGACCTCGTCGACCTGGCCACCGGCGCCCGGCTCCGCGGGGCCGGGACGGGCGAGCTGGTCGTGCGGGGCCCGGGGCTGTTCAGCGGCTATCTCGGCGACCCGGAGGCCTCGGCCCGTGCCCTGCGGGACGGCTGGCTGGCCACCGGCGACGTGGCCGAGCGCGACGACGACGGCTACCTGCGCATCGTGGACCGGCTCAAGAACATCTACATCTCCGGCGGCGAGAACGTCGCCCCCGCCGAGGTCGAGGGCGCGCTGCGACGGCACCCGGCCGTGCACGAGGCCGCGGTCACCGGGGTCGCCGACGACCGGTGGGGGGAGGTCGGGGTGGCCGTCGTGCAGCCGCGCCCGGGCGTGCCCACCGACGAGACCGAGCTGCTGGCGCACTGCCGGCGCGAGCTGGCCGCCTTCAAGGTACCCGTGCGGATCCACCTCGTGCGCGAGGTGCCCCTCGTGGCGGTCGGCAAGGTCGACCGGCAGGAGGTCCGGCGGCTCGTGGCACGGCTCGGGGCCGAGGCCGGCGCCGGGGCCGGCACCGACCGAGGGCCTGGACGTCCGGCCGCCGGCGGACCGGCGGGGGCGACCCCGTGAGCGCCGGCGGGGCGACCGCCCCACGGACCGCACGGGGTGCGCGCACCCGCGCGCGGCTGCTGCAGGCCGCCGAGGACGTCTTCGCCGACGTCGGCTACCCGGACGCCTCCATCGTGCGGATCACCGAGAAGGCCGGTGTCGGGCTGGGCACCTTCTACGTCCACTTCCCCGGCAAGAAGGAGATCTTCGACGAGGTCGTCCACGACCTCAACCGGCGCGTGCGCGCGGCGATGACCGCCGCCGCCGACGCCGCGCCCGACCGGCTCGCGGCCGAACGGGCCGGGTTCAGCGCCTTCTTCCGCTTCACCGCCGAGCACCCCGCCCTCTACCGGATCGTGCGGCAGGCCGAGTTCGTCTCGCCCGAGGCGATGAAGGAGCACTACGGCACGATCCTCTCCGGCTACGAGCAGGCGCTGACCCGGGCCCGGGACGAGGGACAGCTGGGTCGGGTCGACCCGACCGTGGCCGCGTGGGTCCTCATGGGCGCCGGGGAGCTGATCGGTATGCGGTGGGTGCTCTGGGAGGGGGAGGCCGCCACCCGGGCGGCCCACCCCGACGGGGTGCCGCCCCACGTCTTCGAGGCGCTCATGGACATCGTGGCCCTCATCGTCGCCCCCACCACCGAGGACCGGACCCCCAGGAGGACCGAGGAATGAGCACGCCCACCCTGCCGACGTCGGTGACCAGCGTCACCGGGCCCCGTCACCGGACCGAGCGGGTGCCGGTGGACGGGGGCGAGCTCCTCTGCGGCGTGTGGGAGCCGACGGAGGCGCCCGCCGACGGGTCGGCCGTGCCCACCGTGGTGCTCGTGCACGGCATCACCTCCTCCCACCTGGCCTGGGCGGCCACGGCCGACCTGCTCCCGTCCGTGCGCGTGGTCGCGCCGGACCTGCGGGGCCGGGGCCGGTCGCGGGACCTGCCCGGCCCCTACGGGATGGCCCGGCACGCCGACGACGTGGCGGCCGCGGTCCGGCAGCTGGGCACCGGCGGCCCGGCGGTGGTCGTCGGACACTCCATGGGCGGCTTCGTCGGCGTCGTGCTCGCCCACCGGCACCCGGACATGGTCGCCTCGCTCGTGCTCGTCGACGGGGGGCTGCCGCTCACGCCGCCGGCCGGGGTCACCCCGGACCAGCTCGCCGACGCCACCCTGGGACCGGCGGCCGCCCGGCTCGAGCAGACCTTCGCCAGCCCCGAGGCCTACCGGGCCACCTGGCGCGCCCATCCGGCGTTCGCCCGGGAGTGGTCGGACCTGGTCGAGGCCTACGCGGACTACGACCTGGTCGGGGACGAGCCGCAGCTGCGCGCCGCCACCCGTGTGGAGGCCCTCCACGGGGACATCCGCGAGCTGGTCGACGGCGGCGACGTCCTGCAGGCCCTGGAGCACCTGCCCTCGCCCACCCCGTGGCTGCTGGCGCCGCGGGGGCTCATGGACGAGGTGCCGCCGCTCTACCCGGACGAGGTGCGGGAGAGGTGGGTGGCGGCATACCCCGCCCTGGAGGTGGTGGAGGTCCCGGACGTCAACCACTACTCGATCGTGCTGTCCCGGGCCGGGGCCGCCTGCGTGGCCGACCGGGTCGAGGAGGCGGTGGCGGGGACGCGCGGTGACGGGAGCCGCTCCGTCGGCGGCTAGACTGCTGACCCCGTGGCACTCACCATCGGAATCGTCGGCCTGCCCAACGTCGGCAAGTCGACCCTCTTCAACGCGCTGACCAAGAACTCCGTGCTCGCGGCGAACTACCCGTTCGCCACCATCGAGCCCAACGTGGGGGTGGTGCCGCTCAAGGACGACCGGCTGGCGCGGCTCGCGCAGATCCACGGCAGCGCCCGGATCCTGCCGGCCACGGTCAGCTTCGTGGACATCGCCGGGATCGTCCGCGGCGCCAGCGAGGGGGAGGGGCTGGGCAACAAGTTCCTGGCCAACATCCGGGAGGCGGACGCGATCTGCCAGGTGGTGCGGGCCTTCCGGGACGACGACGTCGTGCACGTCGACGGCAGGATCTCCCCGCGCGACGACATCGAGACGATCAACACCGAGCTGGTCCTGGCCGACCTGCAGACCCTGGAGAACGCGGTCCCGCGGCTTGAGAAGGAGGTCAAGGGCAAGCGCACGGACAAGGAGGTCCTCGACACCGCGCTGGCGGCCCGCACGGTGCTGGAGCGGGGGGACACCCTCTTCGCCGCCGGCCCGCCGGCCGGGGTCGACATGGAGCTGGCCCGCCAGCTGGGGCTGCTGACGACCAAGCCGTTCCTCTACGTCTTCAACCTCGACGAGGACGGCCTCACCGACGAGGCGCTGCACGAGGAGCTGGCCGCCCTCGTCGCCCCGGCCGAGGCGATCTACCTCAACGCCAAGCTCGAGGCCGACCTGGCCGAGCTCGACGACGAGGAGGCGCGCGAGCTGCTGGAGTCCGTCGGCGTGGACGAGCCCGGCCTCGACCAGCTCGCCCGGGTGGGCTTCGCCAATCTGGGCCTGCAGACCTACCTGACCGCCGGACCCAAGGAGACGCGGGCCTGGACGATCCGCAAGGGCTGGACCGCGCCCCAGGCCGCCGGCGTCATCCACACCGACTTCGAGCGGGGCTTCATCAAGGCCGAGGTCGTCTCCTTCGAGGACCTCGACGCGGCCGGCTCGATGGCCAGGGCCAAGGAGTCCGGCCGGGTGCGGATCGAGGGCAAGGACTACGTCATGGCCGACGGCGACGTCGTGGAGTTCCGCTTCAACGTGTAGGCGGCAGCTCCTCGTCCAGGCCCGGGTCGTCCCACGCCCAGGGCGGGTCGGACGGTCCGTGGTCCGCCCAGGGGGGCCAGGGGTCGTCGTAGGGCTCCGGGCCCTGCGCGTCCCGGACGAGCAGGTCTCCCACCCGTCGGGCCAGGGCCGTGGTGAGACCCTCCGCGCGGACCGCGTCCAGCACCTTCCTGCGCACGTCCGCACCTCCCCTCGGTTCGAGCACGAGCACCTCGGCGATCGCCAGCAGCTCCTCGGGCTGCAGGCCGGCCAGGCCCCGCCGCACGTAGACCGGGTGCTCCACGGGTCGCGGGGGCGGGGACGCCCGCATCGCTGCGTCCCAGTCGTAGTCGGGGTCCTGCTGGAGCAGCTCACGGAGCCGGGGGAGCGCGCGGTCCCGGGGCAGCCCCCGTTCCTCCACCGGGAGCATCCTGCGCGCCCGGTCCAGGACGGCGACGACCGAGCGTCCCAGCTCCTCCGACAGGCTCGTCAGGTCCGTCCCGCGGCGGCACCCGTCCAGCAGCGCCTCGTAGTCGGCATCGGTCCACGGCTGCCCGGTCCGGGCAGGCCCCGGGGAGGCGGTGCCCTCCGAGGACGGGACGAGGCGCAGGCTCATGACATCCTCCGGTGCGGGCGTGCCGCCCCGCGTCCCGGCAGCCGCCCCACCACCCGCGGGCCTGCTGGTGCGGTCTTCCCCTTCATTGACAGCGTCCTCCCTCGTCGCGTGCGCAGGCACCCACCGTGGCACGTCGGCGCCCGGCGGACGGTCCGTCGTCCACAGGCAGGACGGTCGACCCCCAGATCCGCGCGCCGTCCCGGGGCGGCTGCTCAAGGATGCGCGAGCTCGTCGTCGACGTGGACGGGGAGCGAGACCCGCAGCCCGGCCAGGGTCATCAGCACGCCCGACCCCATGAGCAGGACGAGCACGAGGGTCCAGCCTCCGGTGGCCTCGTGGATCAGGCCCACGGCCAGCGGTCCGGTCGCCGCGAGGGCGTATCCCACCGGCTGCACGAAGCCGGACAGTCGGGCGGTCACCTGGGGGCTGCGGGAGCGCGCGGTCAGCAGGGCGATCGCCGTCGGGAAGGCGAAGCCGGACAGCCCCAGGGAGACGGCCCAGAGCCAGGGCACGGTGCCCGGGGCCAGGAGCATCCCGGCCCAGCCGGAGATCTGCAGGACGCCGAAGGCCACCATCCACGGGGCCAGGGTGGCGGAGCGCGCGATCACCGTGGGCATCGTCAGGCCTCCGACGATGCCGAGGGCGGTCAGCAGCGACATCAGCAGCCCGGCGCTGGTGGCGCTCAGCCCCGCGTCGCGGTACATCTGCGGGAGCCAGCCGAACTGGACCTAGGCGTTCATCGACTGGATGCCGAAGAGCGCCGTCAGGGCGACGGCGGTGGGGGAGGAGGAGATCCGTCCCACCGAGGGACGGGGCGCGGTCCGGCCCAGGCGGAGGGTATGCCGTTCCCCCGCCGCGAGCAGCGCCCAGGGCACGAGGGCGGCGACGGCGAGCACGCCCCATACCCCCAGCCCGGCCCGCCACCCGGCGCCGGTGGTCCCGCCCACCGGGGCGGCCAGGGCCGCACCCAGGGCCCCGCCGAGCGTGAGCCCGGTGCTGTAGAAGGTCATCAGCCGGACGCCGCCGTCGCCGGAGTGGCGCTTGATCCACGCGGGGACGAGGACGTTGCCGACCGCCATCCCGCCGAGGGCGACCGTCGAGGCGAGCAGGAACACCCAGGCCGAGCCGGTGAACGCCCGGGCGCCGAGGCCGACCGCCACCGCGGCGACGCCTCCGGCCACGACCGCGCTCAGGCCGAACCGGCGGGCCAGGGTGACCGCGAGGGCCCCGACGGCGCCGAAGCACAGGCCCGGCAGCGCGGTGAGCACGCCGGCCGCGGCCTGACTCATGCCCAGGTCGTCGGTGAGCTCGGCCAGGACGGGCCCGACCGAGGAGGCCCCGGGCCGCAGGTTGACCGAGACGAGCACGACGGCGGCGAGGATGAGCCCGGCGCCGACGTGGCTCCTGGCGGGCCGGGGGCGGCCGCCCGGCAGCTGCGCGGTCACGGGGGACCGCCGGGCGAGGTTGCTAGCCTGGGGGTCGAGCCCGACCGGCTCCCGGACGAGGGTGGTCGTACCCGGAGTGCGACAAGACGACCACGTGGAGGGTTCATGTCCTGGTTCGTCCTTGTCGTCTCCGGCCTGTTCGAGGCGGTGTGGGCCACGGCCCTGGGCCGCATGGACGGCCTGCGGCCCGGGCCGGTCGTCGTGTTCGTCGTGGCCCTGGTCGTCTCGATGGGTGGTCTGGGCTGGGCCATGCGTGACCTGCCCACCGGCACGGCCTACGCCGTCTGGGTCGCGGTGGGCGCCAGCGCCACGGTGGCCTGGGCGATGGTCACCGGGGCCGAGCCGTTCACGCTCGCCCGGGTCCTGCTCATCGCCGGGATCATCGGGTGCGTGATCGGGCTGAAGCTGCTGCCGCAGGAGTAGCGGCCGCGGGGCCCGGGCCAGGGCCCGGGCCCTTCGACCTCAGCCGCGCAGCCCGTCGATGACGGCGTTGAGGGTGGCCGACGGGCGCATCGCCGCGAAGGCCTTGTCCTCGTCGGGGTGGTAGTAGCCGCCCAGGTCGACGGGTGAGCCCTGCACGTCGAGCAGCTCGGCGGCGATCTCCTGCTCCTTGGCGGACAGCTCCTCGGCCACGGGCGCGAACCGCTGGGCGAGCTCGGCGTCCTCGTCCTGGGCCGCCAGCGCCTGCGCCCAGTAGAGGGCGAGGTAGAAGTGGCTGCCGCGGTTGTCGATCTGCCCCAGCCGACGGGCGGGCGAGCGGTCCTCGGTCAGCACCTTCTCGGTGGCCGCGTCGAGGGCGTTCCCCAGCACGCGTGCCCGGGGGTTGTCGTCCCGGTCGGCCAGGTGCCGCAGCGACTCCGCGATCGCGAGGAACTCACCCAGGCTGTCCCACCGCAGGTAGTTCTCGCTCTGCAGCTGCTGGACGTGCTTGGGGGCCGAGCCCCCGGCGCCGGTCTCGAACAGGCCGCCGCCGTTCATGAGCGGGACCACCGAGAGCATCTTGGCGCTCGTGCCCACCTCGAGGATGGGGAAGAGGTCGGTGTTGTAGTCGCGCAGCACGTTGCCGGTGACCGAGATGGTGTTCTGGCCGGCGCGCAGCCGCTCGACGGACAGCTTGGTGGCCTCCACGGGGGACAGGATGCGGATGTCCAGCCCGTCGGTGTCGTGCTCCTGCAGGTACTCGGTGACCTTGGCGATGAGGTTGGCGTCGTGGGCGCGTGCCTCGTCCAGCCAGAAGACGGCCGGGTCGCCCGTGGCCCGCGCGCGGGAGACGGCGAGCTTGACCCAGTCGCGGATCGGCTCGTCCTGGGTCTGGCAGGCGCGCCAGATGTCGCCGGCGGCCACGGCGTGCTCCATCAGCACGGTGCCCGAGCCGTCGACGACCCGGACGGTGCCGGGGGCGGCGATCTCGAAGGTCTTGTCGTGCGAGCCGTACTCCTCGGCCTTCTTGGCCATCAGCCCGACGTTGGGGACCGATCCCATCGTCGTCGGGTCGAACGCGCCGTTGGCCTGGCAGTCCTCGATGACGGCCTGGTAGACGCCGGCGTAGGAGGAGTCGGGGATGACCGCGAGCGTGTCGTCCTCCTCGCCCGTGGGGCCCCACAGCTTGCCGCCGTTGCGGATCATCGCCGGCATCGAGGCGTCGATGATGACGTCGCTGGGCACGTGCAGGTTGGTGATGCCCTTGTCGCTGTTGACCATCGACAGGCGCGGGAGCCGCTCCAGCCGCTCCTGCACCGCGGCCCGCACCTCGGGGGCCTGCTCGCCCAGGGCGTCCAGCCCGGCCAGGATGCCGCCGAGCCCGTCCTTGGCGGACAGCCCGGCCGCGGCCAGCGCCTCCCCGTAGCGCTCGAAGACGTCGGTGAAGAAGGTCTCGACGGCGTGCCCGAAGATGATCGGGTCGGACACCTTCATCATGGTGGCCTTCAGGTGCAGCGAGAACAGGACGTCCTCGTCCGCGGCCGTGCGCACCTGCTCGGCCAGGAAGGTCCGCAGGGCCTGGACGTCCATGAACGTGGCGTCCACGACCTCCCCGGCGGTCACCGGCAGGGACTCCTTGAGGACCGTCTCGGTGCCGTCCTCGCCGACGTGCACGATCCGCAGCGTGTCCTCGGACTCCACCACGACCGACTTCTCGTTGGTGGCGAAGTCGTCCTCGCCCATGGTGGCCACCCGGGTCCGGGAGTCGCTGCTCCACTCACCCATCGAGTGCGGGCGGGAGCGGGCGTAGTTCTTGACGGCGTCGGGCGCCCGGCGGTCGGAGTTTCCCTCACGCAGCACCGGGTTGACGGCCGACCCCATGACCTTGGCGTAGCGGGCGCGCACCTCGCGCTCCTCGTCGGTCTGCGGCGACTCGGGGTAGTCGGGCAGGTCGTAGCCCTGCGACTGCAGCTCGGCCACCGCGGCCTTCAGCTGCGGCACGGAGGCCGAGATGTTCGGCAGCTTGATGATGTTGGCCTCCGGCGTGGTCGCCAGCTGGCCCAGCTCGGCGAGGGCGTCGGGCTGTCGCTGCTCCTCGGTGAGCCGGTCGGGGAACTGGGCCAGGATGCGGCCGGCGAGGGAGATGTCGCGCGTCTCGACCTCGATGCCCGCGGCGCCCGCGAAGGCCTCGAGGATCGGCTTGAGCGAGTAGGTCGCCAGCAGGGGGGCCTCGTCGGTGCGCGTGTAGATGATCGTGGACATCGGCTGAGGGCCTCCTACGGGCGGGAACACGGGTGCTGTCGTCGGTACGAGGCTACTCGACGCGCGAGGGCCGGCACGCTGCCGGCCGGGAGGTGCCCTCATGGGGACGGGAGGTGCTCGGTAGGGTGGAGGTGGTCGGCCCCGTCGTGGCGGTCGGCTTGACCGGGACCCGACGTCAGGGGACCCGGGTCCACGCACATGGAGGTGGTGGCGGTGTCGGAGCGAGGACGTCCGGTCGTGGTGGGTGCCGACGGGGGCGGCACGGACTCCGCGGCCGTGCGGTGGGCGGCCGGCCTGGCCCAGCGCCTGGGGCGTGAGCTCGTCGTCGTGCACGCCAGCGAGCCGGAGGCCCTGGCCGCGCGTGCGGCCGGGGCGGGGGCCCCGGACGTGACCGCGCTGCTCGAGGCCGAGGAGGAGCGGGCCGACCAGGTCCGTGAGGAGGCCGCCCGGCTCGGCGAGAGCGTGGGCGTCCCGGTCCGGCTCGACGTGCAGCGGGCCTCCCCCCTCCGGGCGCTGCTGGAGCACGAGGACGAGGCGTGCGCCATCGTCGTCGGCACCGGCCGCAAGGGGGTGCTGGAGGAGTTCGTCCTCGGCACCACCTCGATCGGGGTCGCGGCGCACGCCACCTGCCCCGTCGTCGTGATCAACCCCGAGGTCGACGTGGACGGCCTGGACCACGGGGTGATCGGGGTGGCCGTCGACGGCAGCGCCGACAGCCGTGCGGCGGCCCGCGTGGCGATGGACTACGCGGGCGGCACGGGGTCCAGGGTCGTGGCCATCACGACCTGGTACCTCGAGGTCGTCGACGGCTACGTCGTCACCGAGCCGGACAGTCCGGAGTGGCGCCGGGTCGAGGAGGACCGGATGGCGATGCTGGAGGACACCTTCGCCGGGCTGCGCCGTTCCCACGCGCACGTGCCGCTCGAGCTGTCCGTCCGCCGGGGCCCGGTCCTCAGCACGCTCCTGGAGGCCAGCGAGGGGCTGGACCTCATGGTGATGGGAAGCAGGGGCATGGGCAGCGTCCGCGGTCGGCTCCTCGGCTCGGTCAGCCAGCGGCTCATGCGGACCGCGCAGGTGCCGGTCATGGTCGTCACCCGGCCGCAGGACCGCCGCCAGGGCTGAGATCGCCACGGCTGAGGCGGGACCTCCCGGTCAGCCCCGTTCGGCCAGGGCGTCGGCGGCCCGCTCGGCCAGCGTCGTCCCCGCACCCTCGTACAGCTGGACCACCACGTCCGCGCCCAGCTCCTCGTACTCGGCCACCTCGGTGTCGTACTGCGCCACGACCGCGACGATGCCGGTGTAGTCGCTCGCGGTCAGCTCCCGCAGGGCGAGCTTGCCGGCCCCGTGGAAGGGCATCGCCAGCACGACGATGTCCACCTGGCCGGTGGACTCCAGCCGGGCCCAGAAGTCGCCGTCGGCGGCGTCGGCCTCCACGATGGTGAACCCGTCGGCCCGCAGGTCCGCCACCCGGGTGGGCAGGTTCTCCACCCCCAGCACCTCCAGGCCGTAGTGGCGGGTCAGTTCGGCGTAGGCGGCCCGACCGACCCGGCCCATCCCCATGACCACGGCCCGGGCGGACCCGAAGGAGATGGGACGCTCGTGCGGATGGACCTCGTGCGGCGGGTGCATCGGCATGAGGCGGCGGGCCAGCCGCAGCCAGCCGTCGGACCGCGCGTTGAGGACCGTGGCCACGACGAAGCTGGCGGCCACGGCGATCGACATGACGACGAGCCAGTCCTCCTCGAGCATCCCGGAGGAGACCGCCACCGCCGTGACGATGAGGCCGAACTCGGAGAAGTTGCCGAGGAGCAGCCCGGCCTTGACCGAGGTGCGTCGTCGCAGCCGGTGCCGGTCCAGCAGCCACACGTAGAGCAGCACCTGCGCGGGAAGCAGGAGCAGGAGCGTCAGACCGAGCAGCACGGTGTGGCCGCTCGCGGTCCCGCCGAACCCGATGGAGATGAAGAAGCCGACGAGCAGCAGGTCCTTGAGTCCGAACAGGCGGTGCGACAGCTCGCTGGCCGCGGTGTCCCCGGCCAGCAGCATGCCCACCACCAGCGCCCCCAGGTCGCCCTTGAGGCCGACGGCGTCGAAGGCGGCGTACCCCGGACCCAGCGCCATCGCGAGGCCGAAGAGCGCCTGCATCTCGCCGGGCGGGACCAGCCGCCAGACCCGCCGCGCGACCCAGCCCAGGGGCCAGAGGCCCAGCAGGAGTGGCACGGCCCAGAGGCTGGGCAGGTCCCCCTCGGAGGCGGTCATGAAGATGACCGCGGCCAGGTCCTGCATGACGAGGATGCCGATGGCCACCCGCCCGTAGAAGGACTGCAGCTCGGCCTTGTCCTCGAGCACCTTGACGACGAAGACGGTCGAGGAGAAGGACAGCGCGAACGCGATGAGCGCCATCGTCCCGACGTCGGCGTCCCCGAGGAGGGGGAAGCCGAGCAGCGCGAGCAGCCAGAGGAACCCGGTGCCGACGGCCACGGACAGGGCCATGTGGCCGCCAGTGGTCACCCATACCTCACGGCCCAGCAGGCTGCGCACGTCGAGCTTGAGACCGATGCCGAACAGCAGCAGGGTCACCCCGAGCTCGGCGATGAAGTCCAGGTAGGGCAGCTCGCGCACGCCCGCGCCCTCCAGCAGGAAGCCGGCCAGCAGGAAGCCGAGCAGGGCCGGGAGCTTGACCAGCGACATGACCAGGCCGGCGCCGAAGGTCGCGGCCAGGAAGAAGGCGATGTCGGTCACGGGCACCCCTTCCGGTCACGGCGCTGGCCGGGTCAGGACGATTCTCGCATCCCGCCCTCGTGCGGTTCCTGCCGGACGAGGCGGCCGAAGGCGTGGACCAGCCGGGCCCAGCTGCGGTGCAGCTCCGGGGTGCGCCGGGCGAGCTCGTCGAGGACCTGCTCCTCCTGCGGGGTCGTGCTCCGGCCCGAGGTCCAGCCGCGGACGGTCCCGGCCGTGACCTCGGGGTGGAACTGCACGCCCCAGGCGCGGGGGCCCAGCCGCAGGGCCTGGACAGCCCCGTCCGGGGACCGGGCCAGGACCGTCGAGGCGGTCGGGGTCCGGGTGACCACGTCGTCGTTCCAGTGCAGCACGGCCGGCACCGGGCCGAGGCCGCCCAGCAGCTCGTCGGCACGGCCCTCCGCGGTGAGGCCGAGCGGGTGCAGGGCGCGGGTCGGGCGCACGTGCCGGTGGACCTGTCCGCCGAGGGCGACCGCGCCCAGCTGGTGGCCCAGGCACACCCCGAGGAACGGCATACCCGCGGACACGGTCGTGGCGATCAACGCCCTGGTCGGGGTCAGCCACCGGTGCTCCGCGTCGTCCTGGGCCCCCATCCGGCCGCCGAGGACGACCAGGGCCACGTGGTCGACGAGGTGGGCGGGCACGGCGCGGCCCTCGTGGGCGGGGAGCACGTCGCACCGCAGCCCCACCTCGGCGAGCCAGGGCTCGATCATGGCGACCGGGCAGTCGTCCTCGTGCTGGACGACGAGAACCCTGGGACCTGGGGTCATGGGACTACTGCTGGACCTGCTCGGTCAGCTCCATCGGATCCACCCTGTCCTCCGGGTCGTGGGGGGCGGACCCCTCCCGGCCGGTCGCGGCCGGGTCCACGGTGTGCGGCTGCAGCTCGCCGGTGGCGATCTGCTCGGCCCAGTGGCAGGCGACCCGGTGCCCGGCGGGGGTGCCGGGAAGGTCCGGCACGCGCAGCACGGGGCGTTCGTCGTGGCAGCGGGTCTGCTGGCGCCACGGGCAACGGGTGTGGAAGCGGCAGCCGGAGGGCGGGTTGGCGGGGGAGGGCAGGTCCCCCACGAGCAGGATCTGCTCCCGGTCGTCCTCGACGGTCGGGTCCGGCACCGGCACGGCCGACAGCAGCGCCCGGGTGTAGGGGTGCAGGGGCTGGCCGTAGAGGTCGTCGGCGTCGGCCTCCTCGACGAGGGCACCGAGGTACATCACCCCGACCCGGTCGCTGATGTGGCGGACCACGGCCAGGTCGTGCGCGATGACCAGGTAGGTGAGGTTGAACTCCTCCTGCAGGTCGGCCAGCAGGTTGATGACCTGGGCCTGGACGGAGACGTCGAGCGCGCTGACCGGTTCGTCGGCCACGATGAGCTGCGGGTCGACGGACAGGGCCCGGGCGATGCCCACGCGCTGGCGCTGGCCGCCGGAGAACTCGTGGGGGTACTTGCTCAGGGCGGTGCGCGGCAGACCGACCGCGGTGAGCAGGTCCTTGAGGCGTTGCCGGGCGTCCACGTCCTTGGTGAGGCCGTGCGCGCGCATCCCCTCCAGGAGCAGCTGCTCCACGGTCTGGCGGGGGTCGAGGCTGCCCAGCGGGTCCTGGAAGACCATCTGCATGTGCCGTCGCTGCCGGCGCAGCTCCTCGCCCTTGAGCGAGGCCAGGTCGGTCCCCTCGAACAGGACGTTGCCGGCGGTGAGGTCCTCCAGCCGGAGGATCGCCCGGCCCAGGGTCGACTTCCCGCAGCCCGACTCGCCGACCAGCCCGTAGGTCTCGCCCCGGCGGATCTGCAGGTCGACCCCGTCGACGGCGTAGACGTGGCCGACGGTGCGGTCGAAGATCACCCCGCTCTTGATGGGGAAGTGGACCTTGAGGTCGCGGACGTCGAGCAGGATGTCGGCGTCCGGGTCGGGGGTGCGGCGGCCGGCCCCGGAGGGCGTCTCCTGGCGGCGGCCGGGCTCGGACGGCTGGGCGGCGGTGCTCATCGGTCGGTCTCCTCACCGCGAGGGGCGTCGCGGTCCTCGTCCATCGGGTTGGACTCCAGCGGGTTGTGGCAGCGCAGCAGACGGTCCGGCCCCAGCTCGGGCCGGTCCTGCACGAGCTCGGGCGTCCGTTCCCGGCAGACCTCGATCGCCGAGGCGCACCGGGGTGCGAAGGCGCAGCCCGAGGACCAGGGGATGTTGTCGGCGACCGACCCGGGCACCGGCGTGAGCCGTCGGCCCCGCTCCTCGTGGAGCCGGGGGATGGAGGCCAGCAGCCCGCCCGTGTAGGGGTGGCGGGGCTTGGCGAACAGGTCGTGCCGCTGCGCCCGTTCGACGATGCGTCCGCCGTAGAGCACGTTGACCTCGTCGCACAGGCCCGCCACGACGCCCAGGTCGTGGGTGATCATGATCAGGGCGGTCCCGGAGTCCTGCACGAGCTCCTTGAGCAGCGCCAGGATCTGGGCCTGGATCGTCACGTCGAGCGCGGTGGTGGGCTCGTCGGCGATGAGCAGCCGCGGCTCGCACGCCAGGGCCATGGCGATGAGTGCCCGCTGCCGCATCCCGCCGGAGAGCTGGTGGGGATACTCCTTGAGCCTGCGCGTCGGGTCGGGGATGCCGACCTTGTCGAGCAGCTCGGTGGCCCGCCGCATGGCGGCGTCCTTGTTCATCCCCCGGTGGCGCTGGAGCACCTCGGCGACCTGCACGCCCAACGAGACGACGGGGTTCAGCGAGGACAGGGGGTCCTGGAAGATCATGGCCACGTCCCGGCCCCGCCGGTCGCGCAGCTGGTCGCCGGGCAGGTCGAGCAGCTCGTCGCCGTCGAAGCGCACGCTGCCCGTCACCGTGTTGCCCCGGGCCGGCAGCAGCCCCATGATGGCCAGCGAGGTGACGGACTTCCCGCAGCCGGACTCTCCGACGAGCCCCACGGTCTGACCGGGGGCGACGTCGAAGCTGACGCCGTCGACGGCGGTGAAGGCCTTGCGGCCCCGGCCGAAGGTCACGGACAGGTCCCGGACCGACAGCAGCGGCTCGGCCGCACCGCGGCCCGAGGGGCGACCGGCGGACGACGTCGTGGTGGGAACGCTCATGGCAGGCTCCTCATCGGCGGGACTTGGGGTCGAGGGCCTCGCGCAGCGACTCGCCCATGAGGGTGAAGCCCAGGGCGACGACGATGATGCACAGCGCCGGGTAGACCGCGACCTCGGGGTGGGTGTTGAAGTACTGCTGGGCCTTGCCCAGCATCTGGCCCCACTCGGGGACGGTGTCGTCGGGGCTGCCCAGGCCGAGGAAGGACAGGGCGGCCGCGTCGATGATGGCCACGGCCAGCACGAGGGTGCCCTGGACGATGACCGGTCCGACCGAGTTGGGCAGCATGTGCCGGAAGACGATCGCGGTCGGGCGCACGCCCAGGGCGCGGGCGGCCAGCACGTGGTCGCTGTGCCGCTGGGCCATCATCGAGCCGCGCAGGAGGCGGGCGAAGATGGGGATCTGGATGATCGCGATGGCCAGGATCACCGTCCACTGGCTCGGCCGGGCGAACATGGCCGCGATGGAGAAGGCCATGAGCAGGGAGGGGATGGACAGCATGACGTCGACGACGCGCATGACGGCGCCGTCGACCCAGCCGCCCAGGCCGCCGGCCAGCGTGCCGAGCGTCAGTCCGCCGACCAGGCCGCCCAGCGTGGCCATGACCCCCACGACGAGGGTCTGCCGGGACCCGACGATGAGCCGGGACAGCATGTCCCGGCCGGCGTCGTCGGCTCCCAGCGGGTGGCCCGGCTGCGGCTCGGGGATGGGGTTGTTCGGGGTGCGCTGCTCGATGAGCAGGCGCGCCGCCGGGTCGTGCGGGGCGATCCAGGGGGCGATGAGCGCCAGCACGAGGAAGAGGGCGATGATGACCGCCCCGACGAGGAAGACCGGGTCGCGCCGCAGCCGGCGCCACGCGCTGCGCCACAGGCTCACGCCCTCCTCGTCGGAGAGGGTGCCGGCCTCGGCCAGGGCGTCGATCCGGTCCTTCTTGCGCTGACCGGGTGAGGTCATGGAGGTCACGGTGTACTCCTCACTTGGTCCGCACGCGCGGGTCGATCACGGCGTAGAGGATGTCGACGACGAGGTTGACGACGATGTAGATGAGGGCCGCCATCATGATGAGCACCTGCAGCACGGGGTAGTCGCGCCGCTCGAAGCCGATGGCCAGCGCCTGGCCGATCCCCTGGAAGGCGAACACCTTCTCGGTCAGCACCGCGCCGGCCAGCAGCGCACCGATCTGCAGGCCGACGATGGTCACCACGGGGATCAGCGCGTTGCGCATGATGTGCCGCACGCGGACCACCCCGGGGGTCAGGCCCTTGGCCCGGGCGGTGCGCACGTAGTCCTCGTCCATGACGTCGATGACCGCGGCCCGGGTGATCCGGAAGATGATCGCGAACGGGATCGAGGCCAGCGCGAACGCCGGCAGGACGAGGTGCTTGAGCGCGTCCCAGGCGGCGTCCCACTCCCGGGTGAGGATCCCGTCGAGGACGTACATGTTGGTGATGTGGGTGGCGTTGATCCCCACGCTCTGGCGTCCGGAGGGGGGCAGCCAGCCGAGCTGCACGGCGAAGATGTACTTGAGCACGTAGGCCAGGAAGAAGACGGGGACCGCCACGCCGACGAGGGAGAACATGATCGAACCGGTGTCCAGCGGTCCGCCGCGCCGTCGGGCGGCGACGTACCCCAGCGGGATCGCCAGGGTGAGGGCGATGAGCATGGCGAAGATGCTCAGCTCGACCGTGGCGGGCAGCCGCTGCAGGAAGACGTCGAGGGCGGGCTCGCCGCGGTAGACCCCGTTGGAGGTGCCGAAGTCCCCCTGCAGCGCGCGCTGCAGGAACTTCCAGTACTGCACCGGCAACGGCTGGTCCAGGCCCAGCTGGGCCCGCAGGGCGGCCGTCGACTCCGGCGTGCCCCGCTCGCCGAGCAGGGCACTGACCACGCCGCCGGGCAGCGACCGCAACCAGGCGAACAGCAGGATGCTCAGCACGAAGAGGGCCAGGACGGCCTGCAGCATCCGTCGGACGATGAACCTCAGCACGGGGGTCCTCCGGAGGGGGAGAGCGGCGTCGGCCGCCGCGTGGGAGGGGTGGAGTCGGTCAGGGCAGCGGGACCGCGTGCGGCGGACCGGGCACGGGGCCCGGTCCGCCGCTGCGTCCGTCGGTGAGGACGGTCACCCCGGAGGGTGGACGGTCACTCGGAGATGGTGACGGTGGAGAAGTCCTCCGCCGTCAGCGGGCTGGGCACCAGACCTTCCACGTTCTCGGCGACCACGATGGCCGGCGGGCTGTGGGAGATCGGCAGGCCCGGGAGCCAGTCCTCGCTCATGATCTGGGCGTTGAGCTCCTCGTACATCCCGGTGCGGGTGTCCTCGTCCGGCTCGGCGTCGGCGGCCGTCAGCGACTCCTGCAGCTCGTCGTGCCAGTCGTACTCGCTCGTGCCGAACGCGTTCTCGTCGCCGCAGAAGAAGGCGCACAGGAAGTTGTCGGCCGAGTTCAGGTCACCGGTCCAGCCCAGGAAGTAGGCCGGGGCCTGGGAGGTCTGGGCGCCGTCGATGTAGCCGCCCGCCCAGGGCTTGGAGATCGGGTTGACCGTGATGCCGGCGGCCTCCCAGTCGGACTTGACCGCGTCGTAGACGCGCTGCGGGTCCGGCAGGTAGGGGCGGGTGACCTCGGTCGGGTACCACAGGTCGATCTCCAGGTCGGACTTGCCGGCCTCCTCCAGCAGCTGCTGGGCCTTCTCCACGTCGTACTCGTAGGCCTCCAGCGAGCCGTCGTAGCCGCTCACCGTGTCGGGCATGAACTGCGTCGCCACGGTCGCACCCTCGGGGAGCTGGGAGGACACCAGCTGCTCACGGTTGATCGCGTGATAGAGCGCCTGGCGGACCAGCGGGTCGGCCAGCTGCGGGTCGGCGATCGGGTTCAGGCCCAGGTAGAGGATGTTGAACGGGTCGCGGATGAGGACCTGGTTGCCGTCGTCCTCCAGGCCCTGCCAGTCGACCGGGTTCGGCAGGTCGTAGCCGTGGATGGTGCCAGCCTGCAGCTCCTGGCGACGGGCGTTCTCGTCCGGCACGATCTTGAAGACCAGCTCGGCCACGCCGGCCGGCTCGCCCCAGTAGTCCTCGTTGCGCGTGAGGGTCACGGTGCCGCCCGCGTTGTCGTAGGACTCGAACATGAACGGTCCGGTGCCGGTCGGGTGCTCGTCGTACTCGGGGAAGACGAACGCGTCGCCCTCGGCCTGTACGTCGTTGGCGTTGTACTCCTCCAGCGCGGTGGGCGACTGGATGGCGTAGGACGACTGCGACAGCACCATGGGGAACTTGCCGGTCACGCGGCTGACCGTCACCTCGGCGGTGAGGTCGTCGACCGCCTCGCAGGACTCGTACAACGAGTCCTCGCCGAAGCCGAAGTCGTTGCCGTAGTAGTAGGCCATCGCGGGGGACTGGCCGACCTCGTTCTGGTCGGCCCAGCGCTCGAAGTTGTAGCAGACGGCCTCGGCGTCGAACGGCGTCCCGTCGTGGAAGGTCACGCCGTCCTGGAGCTCGAAGGTCCAGGTCAGGCCGTCCTCGCTGCCCTCCCAGGAGGTGGCCAGCTCGGGGACACCCTCGGTGCCGCCCTCCTCGATGCCGATGAGGTTCTGGTAGATCTGCCGGCTGATCCGGAAGCTCTCGCCGTCGCTGGCGTAGAACGGGTCGAAGGTCGCCGGGGCGCCGGCCGCGCCGAAGATGAACGTGGCGTCCGAGCTGGCCTCACCTCCGGCCGCGCCGTCCTCGGTGCCGGTCGCGGCGCTGTCGTCGTTGGCGTCACCGGTGTCCGAGTCGCGCTCCGACTCGGCACAGGACGTGAGCACCAGGGCCAGCGCTGCGCTGGTCGCCAGGGCCCCCACCATGCGGTTCTTCATCGTGCCTCCTAGGCATGGACGTGGTTCCGACCGGTACAGGGCCGGTCGAGCCGACCTCACCACAACCCGGCCCCCAGGGGAAGAGCGCGCGGCAAGTCGTGACGAGACCGTGACCTGCCCCGACGCGGGGGAAGCTGCGACGGGCAGGATGGGGGTATGACGCTCGAGCCCGGACGGGTGGCGGTGGCCGCCGTGGCCCTCGTGGACGACCTGCGCAGGCCCCGCCGGCTGCTCGCCGCGCGGCGCAGCGGGCCGCCCGCCCTGGCCGGCGGGTGGGAGTTCCCGGGCGGGAAGGTGGAGCCCGGCGAGGAGCCCGCGGCCGCGGCCGTGCGGGAGGCGGCCGAGGAGCTGGGCGTGCGGGTCGAGCTCGGGGACCCCGCCGGTGGTCCGTGGCCGCTGGGGCGGTCCCACGAGATGCACCTGTGGTGGGCGGTCACCGCCTCGGGAGAGGGGGAGCCCCGTCCGCTGGAGGACCACGACGCGCTGCGGTGGCTGACGCGCGGGACCCTGCACGAGGTGCCCTGGCTGGAGAACGACCTGCCGGTGGTCGCCTTCGTGGCGGCGCACCTGGTGCCCGACGGCTGCGACAATGGTGGGCATGCCTTCTGACGACACCGGTTCCGGCGTGCGCGCCGACCGCCTCGACATCCGCAACGTGGCCATCGTGGCCCACGTCGACCACGGGAAGACCACGCTGGTCGACGCGATGCTGACGCAGGGCGGTGCCTTCGCCGAGCACCGCTCGCCCGGCGAGGACGTGGAGCGGGTGATGGACTCCGGCGACCTCGAGCGGGAGAAGGGGATCACGATCCTCGCCAAGAACACCGCCATCCACTACGCGGGCGCGCACGCGCCCGAGGGCGGCATGACGATCAACATCATCGACACCCCCGGGCACGCCGACTTCGGCGGCGAGGTCGAGCGGGGGCTGTCCATGGTGGACGGGGTCGTCCTGCTCGTCGACGCGTCGGAGGGCCCGCTGCCCCAGACCCGGTTCGTGCTGCGCAAGGCCCTGGCGGCGCACCTGCCCGTCGTGCTGTGCATCAACAAGGTCGACCGCCCCGACAGCCGGATCGCCGACGTCGTCGACGAGGTCTACTCCCTGTTCATGGACCTCCTCGACGACCACGACCCCGAGGTCGTCGAGCGGGCGCTGGACTTCCCGGTGGTCTACGCCTCGGCCAAGGCGGGACGCGCCTCCCTGACCGCCCCCCAGGACGGGGAGCTCCCGGACAGCCCCGACCTGGAGCCGTTGTTCGCCACCATCCTGGACACCGTGCCGGCGCCGACCTACACCGAGGGCGCGCCGCTGCAGGCCCACGTGACCAACCTCGACTCCAGCCCGTTCCTGGGCCGCCTGGCCCTGTGCCGTGTGCGGGAGGGCACGATCCGCAAGGGCCAGCAGGTGGCGTGGTGCCGCCGCGACGGGTCGGTCGAGCGGGTCAAGATCACCGAGCTGCTGCTGACCGAGGGGCTGGAGCGCAAGCCCGCCGACGAGGCCGGCCCCGGCGACATCATCGCCATCGCCGGCATCCCCGAGATCACGATCGGCGAGACCCTCGCCGACGCCGAGCACCCGGTCCCGCTGCCGCTGATCACCGTCGACGAGCCGGCCATCTCGATGACGATCGGCACCAACACCTCGCCGCTCGCGGGCCGGGTCAAGGGCTCCAAGGTGACCGCCCGCCTCGTCAAGGACCGGCTCGACAAGGAGCTCGTCGGCAACGTCTCCCTGCGGGTGCTGCCCACCGAGCGTCCCGACACGTGGGAGGTGCAGGGCCGCGGCGAGCTGGCCCTGGCGATCCTCGTCGAGCAGATGCGGCGGGAGGGCTACGAGCTGACCGTCGGCAAGCCGCAGGTCGTCACCAAGGAGATCGACGGTGCGCTCCACGAGCCGGTGGAGCGTCTCACCATCGACACCCCCGAGGAGCACCTGGGCACCATCACCCAGCTGATGGCCGCCCGCAAGGGCCGCATGGAGCAGATGACCAACCACGGCACGGGCTGGGTGCGGATGGAGTATGTCGTGCCCTCCCGCGGGCTCATCGGCTTCCGCACCGAGTTCCTCACCGAGACCCGCGGCACCGGCATCGCCCACCACGTCTTCGACGGCTACCAGCGCTGGTTCGGCGAGATCCGCACCCGCCAGTCGGGATCCCTCGTCTCCGACCGCGCGGGCGTGGCCACGACCTACGCCATGTTCAACCTCCAGGAGCGGGGCACCCTGTTCGTCGAGCCCACGACCGAGGTCTACGAGGGCATGATCGTCGGGGAGAACTCCCGGGCCGACGACATGGACGTCAACATCACCAAGGAGCGCAAGCTCACCAACGTCCGCTCGGCCGGCGCCGACGTGCTGGAGCGGCTCGTCCCTCCGCGGCTGCTCTCCCTCGAGCAGTCGCTGGAGTTCTGCCGCGAGGACGAGTGCGTGGAGGTCACGCCCGAGGCCGTCCGCGTCCGCAAGGTCGTCCTCGACGCCAACCTGCGTGCCCGCACGGCGGCCCGGGCACGCAACAAGCCGTGACGGCCCCCCGCGGCCGGTCCGCCGAGCGCCGGCCCGCCCTGCGGGACGGCGTCGGCGTCGCCGGGCGACCGCTCCGGGTCGTGGCGGTGCACGCCCATCCGGACGACGAGACCCTTGCCACCGGCGTGGCGCTGGCCTCCCACGCGCTGGCCGGCGACGAGGTCCACGTCGTCACGTGCACGCTCGGCGAGGAGGGCGAGGTGATCCCGCCCGCGCTGGCCCCCCTCGAGGGCAGCGCCGAGCTGGGCCCGCACCGGCACGGGGAGGTCACCCGCGCCACGGCCGCCCTGGGCGTGCGGCACCACTACCTGGGCGGGGACCGGCCGCGCTGGCGCGACAGCGGGATGGCGGGCTCGCCGGCGGCGTCCCACCCCCTCGCCTTCGCGGCCGCGCACGTCGAGGAGGCGGCGGGTGTCCTGGCCGACCAGCTGGCCTGCCTGCGGCCAGACCTGGTCCTCACCTACGACCCCGAGGGTGGCTACGGCCACCCCGACCACGTGCAGACCCACCGGGTGACGGTGGCGGCCGTGCGCGCCATACCCGCAGCGACACGTCCCGCCCTCTTCGTGGTCCTCACCCCGCGCTCCTGGGCGGAGGAGGACCGGGAGTGGTTGGCCCGGCACGTGCCGCCGGACACCCGCAGCCCGGCCGGCGGCCTGGTGCGGATCCCCGGGCCCGACGACCCGTTCCCCCCGTCGGTCGTGGCCGACGAGGCCGTCACCCACGAGGTGGTGGACCCCGACGCCCTGGACCGCCAGGTGGCGGCCCTGCGCGAGCACCCGACCCAGGTGACCGTGCACGAGGGGTGGTACACGCTGAGCAACGACCTGGCGGCCCGTCTGCCCGGCCGCGAGGGCTACGCACGCTGGGAGGTCGAGGAGCCCTGAGCGAGCCCACGCACGGCCTGTCCGACGAGACCACGGAGGTGGACGCCGGGCGTTTCCGGCAGGCCATGGGCCGGTTCGCCTCCGGGGTGACCGTCGTCACCTCGCGGCACCGGGGCCACGACGTCGCCCTGACCGTCGACACGCTCACGAGCGTGTCGCTGCGCCCCGTCCTGCTCCTGGTGAGCCTGCACGACGAGGCGCGGGTGCTCGAGGGGATCCGGGCCGGCGAGCCGTGGGGGGTCAGCGTCCTGCCTGCGCGCCACCGGGCCCTGGCGACCTGGCTCGGCGAGCCCGGGCGTCCGTTGCACAACCAGCTCGCCCGCGTGTCGCACCGACGGGGGGAGCGGACCGGGGTGGCTCTCGTCGACGGAGCGCTGGCCAGCTTCGAGTGCCGGACCTACGCGGTCCACCCCGCCGGCGACCACCAGCTGTGCGTGGGCGAGGTGGTCGCCGTCGACGCGCCGACGACCGACGAACCGGCCCTGGTCCATTACCGTGGTGGGCTGGGCGAGCTGCGCTGACCGCCCCAGCTGTTCGCACCGCAGGACCAGACGGAGGGACCACCCGCACGATGAGCGACGACGGCACCAGGCTGCAGGAGGAGTCGCCCGGCGGGGGTGAGTGGGGAGCGGTGCTGCTGCGCCTGCTCGTGGCGCTCGCCGTGCTCGGGGGTGCCTACGTCGCCGCCGCCCTCTACTTCCAGGACCGTCCGCCCGCGGGGATGACCGTGGACGGCGTCGACATCGGGTCGATGACGCGGGACGAGGCTGCCGACCACCTGGACCGGGAGCTGGAGGACCGGCTCGAGGAGCCGGTCGTCCTCACGGTCCGGGCGAGCGGCGGCGTGGACGGGGCGGCGGGCGTCGACGGGGCCGACGAGGTCGCCGAGGAGACCCTCGAGCTGGTGCCGGCCGAGGCCGGTCTCTCCTACGACGTCGACGCCATCCTGGAGGGGGCCACCGGGCTGAGCTTCGACCCCCGGGTGCTGTGGTCGCACGTCTCGGGCGGGGCCCGCAGCCTGCCGCTCCAGGGAGCGGTCGACCGGGAGCAGCTGGCCGCCGCGGTCGAGCGGCTCGCCGAGGACTACGACACCGAGGTCGTCGAGGGGGAGGTGACGCTCACCGACGAGGGCGTGCGGGTCGTCGAGGCCGAGCTGGGCCGCAGCCTCGACGTCGACGGGACCGTCGACGCGGTCGCCTCCGCGTGGCCGGACGACCGGCGGGTCGAGGGACGCGCCGTCGTCGCCGCCCCGACGCTGAGCCAGGACGAGGTCGAACGGTTCACCCGGGAGGAGGTCGACCCGGCGCTGTCCGAGGCCGTGAGGGTCACGGCCACCCGCGGCTCCGGCGACGACGCCCCGACGGCCACCGCCGAGATCGCCCCGCGCGAGCTCGTCGAGCTGCTCGGGACCGAGCGCACCGGGGACACGCTGAGCCTGACGCTCGACGAGGAGGGCCTGATGGCCCGGATCCGGCAGGACCTGGGCCAGCTGGAGCGAGGTCCGCGCGACGCCACCGTGGAGCTGGACGGGACCGACGTCGACGTGGTGCCCGCACGGTCCGGGGCCGCCCTCCAGGAGGAGGGTCTGGTCGCCGCGGTCCGGGAGGCGCTGACCGCGGAGGGCGAGGACCGCACCGTCGAGGCGACGCTGGAGGCGGTGGAGCCCGGGATCCCCACCGAGGTCAGCGAGGCCTGGTCGTTCTCCCCGATGGCCGAGTTCACCTCGGTGTTCCCCACGGGCGAGGCCAACGCGGCCCGCACCCACAACCTGCACGTCGGGGTGGAGAACGTCAACGGCACGGTGGTGATGCCCGGTCGGCAGTTCAGCCTCGGGGTGGCCTTGGGCGACCTCAGCGAGGAGGGCGGCTACCGGGAGGCCCCCGTCATCGTCGACGGCAGGCTGGTCATGGGCCTGGGCGGCGGGCTGTCGCAGATCTCGACCGTGGTGTTCAACGTCTCCTGGTTCGCGGGCGTGCAGCTGGACGCGCACACGCCGCACTCCTACTACATCTCCCGCTACCCGGCGGGCCGCGAGGCGACGCTCGCCTACCCGATCATCGACAACGTCTGGACCAACGACACCGACACCCCCGTGGTGGTGCGCTCCTGGATCGAGGGCGACCAGATCCACATGGTGTTCCTGGGCGACCGGCAGTACGACGTGGAGACGATCGACGGTCCCCGGCGCGACGTGCGTCAGCCGGAGGAGCACGTCGACGACAGTCCCGAGTGCGTGCCCCAGGGGCCCGCAGAGGGTTTCACCATCACCAACGTGCGGATCCTGCGCTCCGGGGGGCAGGAGGTCTCCCGGGACGAGTTCACCACGACCTACCACCCGGCCGACGAGGTCGTGTGCACCCACCCCGAGGCCGGCTACTGACGACCCCGTGCCGCCCGGACCCCCGAGGACGGCATACTCTGTCCCCATGACGTACGTGATCGCCCAGCCGTGTGTTGACCTCAAGGACAAGGCCTGCATCGAGGAGTGCCCGGTGGACTGCATCTACGAGGGCGAACGGTCGTTGTACATCCATCCCGACGAGTGCGTCGACTGCGGCGCCTGCGAGCCGGTGTGCCCGGTCGAGGCGATCTACTACGAGGACGACGTGCCGGAGGAGTGGGCGGAGTACTACAAGGCGAACGTCGAGTTCTTCGACGACCTCGGCAGTCCCGGCGGGGCGGCCAAGATGGGCATGATCCCCAAGGACCACCCGATCATCGCTGCGCTGCCCCCGCAGTCGCACGACGAGTGAACCGCACCCCCCGACCGGCCTACCCCCACCAGGAGGACAGATGACCGACCAGACCACCACGCCCGCGGCCACGCTGCGTCACGGCGAGAACGAGCTCGAGCTGAAGGTGGTGCCGGCCGTCGAGGGCAACAACGGTCTGGACATCAGCGCGCTGATGAAGACGACCGGCGACACCACGCTGGACGTCGGCTTCGTCAACACCGCCTCCTGCCAGTCCGCCATCACCTACATCGACGGCGACGCCGGGATCCTGCGCTACCGCGGCTACCCGATCGAGCAGCTGGCCAAGGAGTCGACCTTCCTGGAGACCAGCTACCTGCTCATCTACGGCGAGCTGCCCTCCGCCGCCGAGCTGGAGGAGTTCGACCAGAAGGTGCGCCGGCACACGCTGCTCGTGGAGGACATGAAGCAGTTCTTCGACGGCTTCCACCGGGACGCGCACCCGATGTCGGTCCTGGCCTCCTCGGTGTCGGCCCTGGGCACCTTCTACCAGGACAGCCTCGACCCCCGGGACCCCGAGTCGGTCGAGATGTCCACCATCCGCCTGTTGGCCAAGCTGCCCACCATCGCCTCCTACGCCTTCCGCAAGAGCCAGGGCAAGTCGCTGCTCTACCCGGACAACAAGTACGACCTCGTGGAGAACTTCCTGTGGATGACCTTCGGTCAGCCCACGGAGGAGTACGAGATGGACGCCGACCTGGCCAAGGCGCTGGACCTGCTGTTCATCCTCCACGCCGACCACGAGCAGAACTGCTCGACCTCCACCGTCCGGCTCGTCGGTTCCTCCGAGGCCAACCTGTTCGCCTCGATCTCCGCCGGCATCCAGGCGCTCTCCGGCCCCCTGCACGGCGGCGCCAACAGCGCGGTCCTGCAGATGCTCAACGACATCCACGACAGCGGCGGGGACGTCAAGGAGTTCGTCCGCAAGGTCAAGAACAAGGAGGACGGGGTCAAGCTCATGGGCTTCGGCCACCGGGTCTACAAGAACTACGACCCGCGGGCGGCCATCGTCAAGGAGACGGCCCACGACATCCTCGCCAAGGCCGGCGACAACCCGCTCCTGGACCTGGCCCTGCAGCTGGAGCAGGCCGCCCTGGAGGACGACTACTTCGTGGAGCGCAAGCTCTACCCCAACGTCGACTTCTACACAGGCCTCATCTACGAGTCGATGGGCTTCCCCAGCAGCATGTTCACCGCGCTCTTCGCGATCGGCCGGCTCCCGGGCTGGATCGCGCAGTACCGCGAGATGATCAACGACCCGGCCACCAAGATCGGCCGCCCGCGGCAGGTCTACGTCGGCGAGCCCGAGCGGCAGTACGTGCCGACCGACCGGCGCTGACCGACCCTCCGCCGGGGAACGGCCCGGAGGGCCACCCGCACGCCGACGGCCCCCGCAGCAGCCGCTGCGGGGGCCGTCCGCGTCAGCCCAGCTCGACGACGACCTCGGTGGCGGGCCCGGCCTGCTCGAGGACGTCCCACTCCAGGGCGGACCGGTCACGCACCCACCGACGGTCCCCGACGGTCACGCCCAGGACCCCGCGGGCGTCCGCGTGGGCGACCGCCCAGGTGGCGACCGCCCATGCGGCGGCGGTGTCACCGGCCGTGACCGTGACCGTGCCGGTCTCCGGGCCCGGGTCCGCCACCGCCACCGCGGTGCCGAACTGCTCCTGCAGCGCGGTCACCAGCCCGACCGGGTCGCCGGCGCCCCGGTCGGCGAGGCGGCAGGTCATCAGCGTGCCGGCCCCCTCCTGCCCGGTGAGCACCGAGGCGAGCGCCCTGCCCTCCTGCTCGTGGTCGGCGTAGGCCTCAGGGAAGGCGCTGCGCTGCACCTCCTGGGCCACCTCGGTGACCACGCCGGTCTCCCACCCGGGTACCTCGACCAGGGCGTCGTAGAAGGACCCGGTCGCGTGGACGGGGTCGGTGACCTCCTCCACGCTGCCCCACCCCTGGGACGGTCGTTGCTGGAACAGGCCCTGGCTGTCGGCGTCGCCGTAGCGCAGGTTGCGCAGCTTGCTCTCCTGGATGGCGGTGGCCAGGGCGATGGTGGCGGCCCGCGGGGGCAGTCCCCGCCCCACGGACACGGCCGCGATCGTGGCTGCGTTGGCCGTCTGCTCCGGCGTGAGGCGCACCGTGGTGTCCCCGACCTTCACGAGGCACCGGTCGGGCCGCACCTCCTCCACGAGCCAGCGGGCGCCGACCACGGCCCCGAGGCCGCTCACCACCATCACGGCCACGACGACCAGGGTCCCGGCGGTGCGTCTCACCCCCGGATCCTACGACCCGGACGGGCCCGCGCCGGTCGTGCCCGGCCCGTCGGCAGCACGTAGGGTCGGGAGCTGTGAACCGACACGAGTACCGCAAGGGCCCGGTGACGCTGCGCGGGACCCGCGTGCCGCGCAGCACGACCGACCAGCGCCTGCTGGACACCCGGGGTTCGGCCGACTGGGTGCACACCGACCCGTGGCGGGTGATGCGGATCCAGGCCGAGTTCGTCGAGGGCTTCGGCACCCTGGCCGAGCTGGGACCGGCGGTGGCCGTCTTCGGCTCCGCCCGCACCGGACCCGGCCACCCCACCTACGAGCTGGCCCGGCAGGTCGGCTCGGCCCTCGTGGAGGCCGGGTACGCCGTGATCACCGGCGGTGGGCCGGGCACCATGGAGGGGGCCAACCTGGGCGCCACCGAGGCGGGGGGCACCTCCGTCGGCCTGGGGATCGAGCTGCCCTTCGAGGCCGGGATGAACGACTACCTCAACCTGGGCATCAACTTCCGCTACTTCTTCGTGCGCAAGACGATGTTCGTCAAGTACGCCGAGGGGTTCGTCGTCCTGCCCGGTGGCGTGGGCACCCTCGACGAGCTCTTCGAGGCGCTCACGCTGGTGCAGACCGGCAAGATCACCAGCTTCCCCATCGTGCTGCTGGGCACGGCCTTCTGGGGGCCGCTGCTGTCGTGGATGCGCGACACCCTGGCGGCGGAGGGCACCATCGGGGCGGCGGACCTGGACCTGCTGCGGCTCACGGACGACGTCGACGAGGCGGTGGACTGGATCGTCACCGAGCGCGCCGAGCGTGCGGTGGACGGGCCGTCGACCACCCTGGGCGGCTGACCGGCGTGCCGGGTCTTCTCCGGGGGCGCACCTCCGTGCGAGGATCGGTGCCGTGATCATCCTCGGAGCCGTCGTGGCCGTCCTCGTGCTCGGTGCGGGACTGGCCTGGCTGGTCGCGCGGACGGACGTCCCGGGGGTCCCCCCGGCGGTGACGACCGAGTCCGCGGTGCCGCTGCCCGCCGGGCCGGTCGGTCCGGACCAGGTGCGGGACCTGCGCTTCGACCAGGCGGTCCGGGGCTACCGCATGGCCCAGGTGGACGAGGCGCTGCGCCGGCTGGGTCAGGAGCTGGCCGCCCGCGACGCCGAGATCGCCCGGCTCCGAGACCAGGCAGGGGTGCCCCGGGCGACGGAGGCACGACACGCGCACGCCGATCTTCTCGGAGGGATGGACGGATGACCGTCACCGCGCCGCACCCGGACCTCACCGTCGGACCCGACGGGGTCGTCCGGTGCGCCTGGCAGGGGCTGGCCCATGCCGACTACCGCGACTACCACGACCGGGAGTGGGGCAAGCCGGTGCACGGGGAGACTGCGCTCCTCGAACGGCTGTGCCTGGAGGGCTTCCAGTCCGGGCTGTCGTGGCTCGTCGTGCTGCGCAAGCGGCAGGCGCTGCGGACGGCGCTGGCCGGGTTCGACGCCGAGCGTCTGGCGGAGTTCACCGAGGACGACGTGGAACGTCTCCTCACGGACGCTTCCATCGTGCGCAACCGCCGCAAGATCGAGGCGGCGGTGACCAACGCCCGGGCCACCCTGGCCCTGCGTGACAGCGGCGGGCTGGAGGAGCTGCTCTGGACCCACGCGCCCGAGCCGACCCCCCGCCCCCACCGGTTCACCGACGTCCCGTCGCAGACGCCGGAGTCCGAGCTGCTCGCCAAGAGGCTGCGCAAGGCCGGCTTCGTGCAGCTGGGGCCCACGACGGTCTACGCCGCGATGCAGGCCTGCGGCCTCGTCGACGACCACCTGGTCGGCTGCTTCCGTGCCGGGGCGTCCCGGTCCGGCGCCCGGCTGACGGCGGTGCGCAGCAGCGCATGACCCCCGTCGCCCCCGCGCGACGCCTCCTCGACCTGCGGTTCGTCCTGGTCGTCGTCGCGCTCTGGACGCTCCTGCGTGCCCTGACCGCCGTGCTGCTGCACCGGCTCGCCACGCAGCACCAGGACCCCTCGGTGTACGACAACGCCGACGTCGGGCCCTACCTGCAGTTCGCCACCCTGTGGGACGGGGCCTGGTACGAACGGATCGCCACCGAGGGCTACCCCACCGAGCTCCCCGAGCGGGACGGTCAGGTCCGGCAGAACCCCTGGGCCTTCTACCCGGCCTTCCCGCTGGCGGCCCGGCTGCTGACGGCGCTCACCGGCCAGCCGTTCGCGGTGACCGGCACCGTGCTGGCGACCGTGCTGGGGTATGCCGCCGCGCTCGTCGTGGCGGGGCTGCTCCGGGAACGCGTGGGGACGGCCGCGGCGCTGGGCGGCGTCACGCTGCTGGGCAGCTATCCCGCCGCGCCGACGATGCAGGTGGCCTACACCGAGTCCCTGGCGGTGCTGCTCGTGGCCGGCGTGCTGTGGCTGCTCGTCCGTCGCCGGTGGGGCTGGGCCGCCGTGCTCGCCCTGGCGACCGGGCTGGCCCGGCCGGTCGCGCTGCCCCTGGGCCTGGTCAGCCTGGTGGCGGTCCTGGTGCGGTGGCGCGGACGGCATACCCGCCCCATCCCGCCGCGCGAGGCGGTCGGGATGGTCGCGGCGCTCGTGGGGTGCGGGCTCTCCGGCCTGATCTGGCCGGCCATCGCCTGGGCGCGCACCGGCCGGCCGGACGCCTACACGGTCACGATGTCGGCCTGGCGGGGCGGTGAGCCGGTCCGACCCTTCCTGCCGACGCTCGAGCGGGTCCAGTGGCTCTGGGGCGAGGTCACCGGACCGGTGGTTCTCGCCGCCCTCCTGGGCCTGCTGGTGCTCGCGGTGGCGGGCCCGTGGGCGCGGGGGCTGGGGGTGGAGATGCGGACGTGGTGCCTGGGCTACGTGCTCTACCTCTTCGCCGCCCTCGACCCCTGGACGAGCATCTACCGCTACCTCATCCTGCTCTTCCCGCTCTTCGTCGTGGCCGTGGGCGGCGGGTGGCACCCGCACGACCCCGCGTCCCGTCGCCGGCCGACCTGGGTGCTGGTGGTGCGGACGGTCGCGCTGGCCGGGCTCTTCCTCGCCTGGCAGGTGTGGTGGGCCTGGCAGCTGTTCATGTTCGTCCCGCCCCGGGACGACCCGCCGTGAGCCGGGCGGTCAGCGACCGGTGAAGGTGGGGCGCTCCTTGTCGAGGAACGCCTGCACCGCGGCCCGGTGGTCGGCGCTGACCCCGGTGCGGCGCATGAACTCGTCCTCGAGGTCGAGGGAGTCCGCCAGGGAGTGCGACGAGGAGAAGGCGATCGCCCGGCGCACGGCGCCGTAGGCGCGGGTCGGCCCCTGGGCCAGCTGCCGCGCGACCTCGTCCACCCGGGCGCCCAGCTCGTCGTCGGGCACGACCTCGGTCACCAGGCCCATCTCCAGGGCCTCCTCGGCCGGGATCGTGCGCGGGAAGTAGAGCAGCTCCTTGGCCCTGGCCGGGCCGACCAGACGCGGCAGCGACCAGGAGGTCCCGGAGTCGCAGGAGAGCGCGATCGCGGTGAAGGCGAGGTTGAGCCCGGCCGAGCCGGCGGCGTAGCGCAGGTCGGCGGCCAGCGCGAAGGCCGCCCCGGCGCCGGCGGCGACCCCGTTGAGGGCCGCCACGACCGGCTTGTCCATCGTGACGATCAGCTCCACGACCGGGTTGTAGTGCTCGGCCACCGTGCGCCAGAGCTGCTCGGCGTCCTCCTGGAGCAGCTGGACGTGCTCCTTGAGGTCCTGGCCGACGCAGAAGGACCGCCCCGACCCGGTGAGCACCACGCACCGCACGTCGGTGTCGTCGGCCACGTGGCGCAGCGTCTCCAGGAGCAGCTCCTTGGTGGCGACGTCGAGGGAGTTCATCGCCTCCGGGCGGGCGAAGGTGACGGTGGCCACGCCCTCGGCGACGTCCAGGGTGACGGGGGGCGAGGTGCTGGCTGGCTGCGCGGGGCTCGGCGTCGTCATGGGACCAATCTACGCAGCCGGTCCGACCCTCGGCCGGGCGGTGCGCACGGCCCCACCGACGAAGGTCGAGGCCGCGGGGGCGAGCTCGGCCGCCACCGACAGCAGCCGGGCGCGGACCGTCGTGGCCGGCCAGCCCGACGGCAGCACCTCCTCGGGCAGCCCGGGGTCGCGGAAGAGGAACTTGCGCCACTCGTGCACCAGGCGGGTGCGCAACGGGTATGCCGTCTCCGGGGCGAGGTCGGCCAGCCCGGCCCCGGGCGGGGGCAGGGCGCGGGCGA
Source organism: Ornithinimicrobium kibberense (assembly GCF_006519705.1). Lineage (NCBI taxonomy): Bacteria > Bacillati > Actinomycetota > Actinomycetes > Micrococcales > Ornithinimicrobiaceae > Ornithinimicrobium > Ornithinimicrobium kibberense. The sequence goes on along the minus strand of NZ_VFXM01000005.1, from coordinate 187,869 downwards.
AGTCCTCGTAGGCGGTCGCCAGGCCGGGCAGGTCCCACAGCCGTCCGGCGAGCTCGGCGGGGGAGCGGGAGCCCTCCGGCCGCCCCCGCCACGCCGTCCACCCCGCCCCCTGGGCCTCGAGGACGGCGCCGAGCTCGGGGCTGGACCACGGGCTGACCCAGGTCGCCGCGGCCAGGTGGGCGTAGCCCAGGTAACCGAGCGAGGCCGCCACCTGGTCCCGCCGCCGTCGGTCGCCGTGGTGCTCCACGACGACCACGTGCCACCGCCCGTCCCAGGCGGGGGGCCCGGTCGCGTAGATGCGCCCGTGCGCCCGCCGGAGCCGGTCCTGCGCGAGGGCGGTGGCGGCATACCCCCGGGCGCCGTCGACGGCGCGGGGCGCCAGCCACCCCTCCCGCACCAGCCGGGACACCGCGGTGCGGGTGGCCGCCGGGGTGACCCCGCAGGCCTGCGTCAGGCGCACGACGCCGGCCACGGGGGCCCACCAGCCGTGCTCCCGGAGGTGGTCCCCGTAGAGGTCGACGACGGCAGAACGAGCGTGCACCGGGCCAGTATCGCCCGTCGGGGACGGGCGGGGTCGATTAGGCGGGTCAGGTGGTTCGGGAGATAATGATGTCCAGTCACGTAGGCCCGGGGCACCCGCGCCGGGCAGCGGTCCTTGGCCGCGCCACAAGGAAGGGCAACCCATGGCAGCAATGAAGCCTCGCACCGGCGATGGTCCTCTGGAGGTCACCAAGGAAGGACGCGGCATCGTCCTGCGCATGCCGCTGGAGGGCGGTGGCCGACTCGTGGTGGAGATGAACGCCGAGGAGGCGACGGCCCTCGGGGACGCGATCAAGGACTGCGTCGGCTGACGCGGCCGCACCCAGCTGTGCACGAGGCCCCCGCACCGGACGGTGCGGGGGCCTCGTCGTCCGTCAGCGGCGGACGGCCACGAGCAGGCCGTCGCCGACGGGCAGCAGCGCGGGCAGCAGCCGGTCGTCGTCGCGCAGCGCCTTGCCCAGGTCGCGCAGCAGGGTGGTCACCGTGTCCCGGCTGGCGGGGTCGGCCACCTTGTCGTGCCCGAGCATGCCGTGCACGGCGAGCACGCCCCCGACCCGCAGCAGCCGGACGGCCTGGTCCACGTAGGCCGGGTAGCTCTCCTCGTCGGCGTCCACGAGGACCAGGTCGTAGGCGCCGTCGGTGAGCCGCCCCATGACCTGCACGGCGTCCCCACCGATGACCCGGGTGCGCTGGGGCGGGATGCCGGCCTCGGAGAACGCCGCCCTGGCCGCGCGCTGGTGCTCCGGCTCGACGTCGATCGAGGTGAGGATGCCGTCGTGGGGCATCCCCTGCAGCAGCCACAGCCCCGAGCTGCCGGCCCCCGTGCCCACCTCGACGACGTGCCGGGCGCCCACGGCCGCCGCCAGCAGCCGCAGGGCCGCGCCGGTCGCGTCGCTCACCGGCGGGACCCCGAGCTCCTCACCCCGCCGCCGGGCCTGCTCGATGACCGGGTGGGGGGTGATGAAGTCCTCGGCGTAGGCCAGGGAGGACGCCTTCGCAGCTGCCATGGCCCCACCTTATGCTCCGGCAGTCCGTCCGGCGTCGCGCGAGGTGGTCGTCCAGCACTCTCCCAGCCGACCCTGCCAGCCTGGGTCCATGAGCCAGCAGGGAGTCGCCACCGAGCTCCTCGACACCGCCACGGACCCGGACGTGACCTCGTCCGCCGACGGGGACCCCGCCTGGGTCCCCCCGCCGTGGGAGGAGATCGTCCGCGAGCACTCCGCCCGGGTGTACCGCCTGGCCTACCGGCTCACCGGCGACCCGCACGAGGCCGAGGACCTGACTCAGGACGTGTTCGTGCGCGTCTTCCGCTCCCTGGACCGCTACCGGCCCGGCACGTTCGAGGGCTGGCTGCACCGCATCACCACCAACCTCTTCCTGGACCGGGTGCGGCGGCGGCAGCGTCTGCGCTTCGACGCCCTCTCCGAGGAGCTCACCGCCCGGCTTCCGGTCCGGGCACCGGCGGGCCAGCCGGAGGAGGCCTACGAGATGAACCACCTCGGGCCGGACGTGCAGGAGGCGCTGATGGCGCTGCCGCCGCAGTTCCGCGCGGCCGTGGTCCTCGCGGACATCGAGGGTCTCTCCTACGAGGAGGTGGCCGGCACGCTGGGCGTCAAGATGGGCACCGTGCGTTCGCGGATCCACCGCGGCCGGGCCCTCCTGCGCCAGTCGTTGGCCCACCGTCGCCCCGGCACCGCGCCGGCCGCGCCGTCGGCCGGGCGCCCGCGCCGTCCGTCCGGGGTGCCCGCTCCGGTCCTCGGGTGACCGGCGAGCCGTCGCACGACGGACGGTTGGCAGAATCGGGTCCCATGCACCGACCCGCGCGCAGCCGCCGCACCAGCCCGGCGATCGTGCTGGCGGCCCTGGTGGCCGGTCTCGTCGGCGGCCTCGGCGGGGGAGTGCTGGCCCACCAGCTGCAGCCGGACCAGCCGGACGCCGCCGCGCCGGTCACACCGGCCGTCCAGCGCGACCCCGTCCCGGCGCCGGTGGACGTGGACGGCACCGTGACCGGGCTGTCGCGCGCGGTCCTGCCGAGCGTGGCCCTGATCTCGCTCGGGGACGACGGCCAGGACGGCCAGGGGTCGGGGTTCGTCGTCCGTGCCGACGGCTACCTGCTGACCAACCACCACGTGGTCGCACCTGCGGGGGACGGTGGAGAGATCACCGTCGACCTGCCCGGGCAGGAGTCCCTCCCCGCCGAGGTCGTGGGGTCGGACCCCGTCTACGACATCGCCGTGCTCAAGGTGGACCGGGACGGGCTGACCCCGCTGCCGTTCGCCGACTCCGAGGCCGTGCAGGTCGGCCAGACCGTGGTGGCGGTCGGAGCTCCCCTGGGACTGGACAGCACCGTGACGAGCGGGATCGTCTCCGCGCTCGACCGGCCGGTGGTGGCCGGGGGCGACGAGGAGACCAGCTACATCAACGCCATCCAGACCGACGCCGCCATCAACCCCGGCAACTCCGGGGGGCCGCTGCTGGACCTGGGCGGACACGTGGTCGGGGTCAACTCGGCCATCGCCCAGCTGCCGACCAGCACCTTCGGCGGGCCGGCCGGCAGCATCGGTCTGGGCTTCGCGATCCCGGCGGAGCAGGCCGAACGGACCGCGACCCAGCTCATCGAGACCGGCCGGAGCGAGCATCCCGTCATGGGGGTGCACATCGACCTGCAGCACACCGGCGAGGGCGCGCAGGTGATGACCGAGGCACGCCTGGGCTCCCCGCCCGTCGTCCCCGGGGGGCCCGCCGAGCAGGCCGGCGTGCGCCCCGGCGACCTCATCCTGCAGGTGGACGGCACGACGGTGCGTGACCCGCAGCACCTGCTGGTCGTCCTGCGTTCCTACGCCGTCGGGGACACCGTGACCATGCGGCTGCGCGGCACCGACGGCGACGAACGCACGGTGACGCTGACGCTGGCCGGTTCCGGGGGCTAGGGCGCCGGTCGCGGCTGGGTAGGCTGTGACCGGGCTCCCAGGGTGGGTCGCCGGGCACCGGGACGAGGAGAGGCGTGACGTTCTTCAATCTCACGAGCACCGAGATCATGCTGCTCGTGCTGCTGGCCGTCGTCGTCCTCGGTCCGCGTCGACTGCCCCACTACGCCGCCCGCCTCGCCGACCTGGCACGGCGGGTGCGTGACCTGGCCGAGGGGGCCAAGGAGCAGATCAAGCAGGAGATGGGCCCGGCGTTCGAGGACGTCGACTGGCGCCAGCTCGACCCCCGGCAGTACGACCCGCGCCGCATCGTGCGGGAGGCGCTCACCGAGCCGGCCCCCTCCACCCGTGCGGCCGGTGGCGCCACGGCTGCGGGCGCGACGGCCCGTGGGCAGGCGGCACGGGGCAGCACGACCGTGCCCGGTGGGCGCGCGGGGGACGTGAGGAGGACGGCGGCGACGGCCTCCACCGGGACGGCCGCCGGGACCGGCACGGGTGGACGCTTCGATCCTGCCCTGCCGGTGCCCTTCGACCCGGACGCGACCTGAGCGTCCTGCTCCTGCCTGCCCCCGACGTTCGCCGGCGGGCCCTCAGCGGCTGGTCGGGGTGATCCCCAGCTTGCGCCCCGCCAGGCCGCGACCACGCCGGGCCAGCTGTCGGGCGATGCCACGCAGCGCCGTGGCCGCGGGGGAGTCCGGGTGGGAGAGCACGACCGGACGGCCGGTGTCCCCGCCCTCACGAAGGGTCACGTCGAGCGGCACCTGCCCCAGCAGCGGCACCTCCGCGCCGATCGAGCGGCTCAACGAGTCGGCCACGACCTGGCCGCCGCCGCTGCCGAAGAGCTCCTGGCGGCTGCCGTCCGGCATCTCCAGCCAGGACATGTTCTCCACGACCCCGACGATGCGCTGGTGGGTCTGCAGGGCGATCGAGCCCGCCCGCTCGGCCACCTCGGCGGCCGCCTGCTGCGGCGTGGTCACGACGATGAGCTCGCTGCTGGGCAGCAGCTGCGCCACGGTGATCGCGATGTCCCCGGTCCCGGGCGGAAGGTCGAGGAGCAGGACGTCGAGGTCGCCCCAGTAGACGTCGGCCAGGAACTGCTGCATCGCCCGGTGCAGCATCGGGCCGCGCCAGACGACCGGCTGGTTGCCGGGGACGAACATGCCGATGGAGATGACCTTGACGTCGCCCGGGTCGGCGACCGGGGGCATGATCATGTCGTCGACCTGGGTGGGCGGACGGGTCACCCCCAGCATGCGGGGGACCGAGAAGCCGTAGATGTCGGCGTCGACGACGCCCACCCGCAGGCCCTCCGCGGCCAGCGCCGCGGCGAGGTTGACCGTCACCGAGGACTTGCCCACCCCTCCCTTGCCGGAGGCGACCGCATACACGGTGGTGAGGGAGTCGGGCCGCGCGAACGGGATCTCCCGCTCGGCGGCCCCGCCGCGGAGCTGGTCGCGCAGGGCGCCGCGCTGCTGGTCGCTCATGACGCCCAGCTGCACGTCGACGCCCGTGACGTGTTCGACCTTGGACACCGCGGCGGTGACGTCGCGGGTGATCGTGTCCTTCATCGGGCAGCCCGGGACGGTGAGCAGCACCGTCACGCGGACCCGGCCGTCGTCGCCGACGTCGACCGCCTCGACCATCCCCAGGTCGGTGATCGGCTTGCGGATCTCGGGGTCGTCGACGGTGGCGAGGGCAGCGTGGAGGGCGTCGGTGCTGGGGTGGGACATGCCCCCCATGCTAGGTGTCGCGGCGGGGTGCTCCCGCCGTCGGGCCCGCCCCGGTCGTTCCACCGGGGCGCCTCCGGGCCCCCTCGTCCTCGTCGGGCCCGTCCCGCTCGACGAGCTCCTCCAGCAGGCTGCGCAGCTCGGAGCGGACGAAGTCGCGGGTGGCCACCTCCCGCATGGCCAGCCGCAGCGCGGCGACCTCGCGGGTGAGGAACTCGGTGTCGGCCAGGTTGCGTTCGTCGCGGGCGCGGTCCTGCTCCATCTGGACCTTGTCCCGGTCGTCCTGCCGGTTGGTGGCCAGCAGGATGAGCGGGGCCGCGTAGGAGGCCTGCAGGCTGAGCATGAGCGTCAGGAAGATGAACGCGTAGGGGTCGAACCGCACCGACGGCGGGCCGAGGGTGTTCCAGACCACCCAGACGGCCACGAAGACGGTCATCCACACCAGGAAGCGCGCCGTGCCCATGAACCGGGCGAACCGCTCGGCAAAGGCACCGAAGCTCTCCGGGTCCATCCGCGAGGGCAGCGTCCACCGGCTCGTCTTGGCCAGCGGCTGGTCGAGCCGGTCGGCCGGGCGACCTCCGGGACGGTCCCGCCGGATCGGCTCAGACATCCGCCACCTCCGTCAGCCCGTTCTCCTCTCCCCGCTCCTCGCGCCAGTCGTCGGGCAGGATGTGGTCCAGCACGTCGTCGACGGTCACCGACCCGACCAGCCGGCCCTCGGCGTCCACGACCGGCAGAGCCACCAGGTTGTAGGTGGCCAGCGCCCGGGTGACCTCGCCGAGGCTGGCCTGGGGGGTGACGGGGTCCAGGTCGTCGAGCACGGACCCGACCGGCTGGTGCGGGGCCTCGCGCAGCAGGCGCTGGATGTGCACGCTGCCCAGCAGGCGCCCCGTCGGCGTCTCGTGGGGCGGCCGGGTGACGTAGACGAGCGAGGCGATCGCGGGGTGCAGCTCCTCGCGCCGCACCAGCGCGAGCGCCTCGGCGATGCTGGCGTCCGGGCCCAGGACGACCGGCTCGGTCGTCATCAGACCGCCGGCGGTGTTCTCGTCGTAGGTCAGCAGCCGACGCAGGTCGGCGGCCTCGTCGGGCTCCATGAGCTGGAGCAGCTCCTCCTGGGTGGCCGCCGGCAGGTCGGCCAGCAGGTCGGTGGCGTCGTCCGGCTGCATGACCTCCAGGACGTCCGCCGCCCGCTCGGCCACCAGGTGCGTGAGGATCTCGAGGCGGTCGTCGTCCGGGAGCTCCTCGAGCACGTCGGCCAACGTCTCGTCGTCGAGGGCGTCGGCGACCTCGGCCCGACGCTTGGGGCTGAGCCCGTGGATCGCCTCCGCGAGGTCCTGCGGCTTGAGGTCCTCGTAGGCCTCGAGCAGGGCGGTGGCCGCCTGGGCCGGCCCGGCGTCCTGCAGGCCCTCCACCTGGTCCGGGTCGACGAGCAGCGTCTCGCCGCGACGGCGCCCCAGCCGCAGCCCACGCACGGCGCGCTGCGGCGCCCCCTTGCGCACGAAGATCTTGCTCAACCGCCAGTCCCCGCCCCGCTGCCGGTCCATCGCGATGTCCTCGACGACGACCGGCACCCGCTGCCCGTCGTCGACGAGCGTCACCTGCCGGTCGAAGAGCTCCCCGACGACGAGGGTCTCCCCGGGCCGCTGCTGGAAGCGACGCATGTTGACCAGGCCGGTGGTGATCACCTGGCCCGCGTCGATCGCCGTCACCCGCGTGATGGGCACGAAGACGCGGCGTCGGCCGGGCACCTCGACGATCAGACCGATGACGCGCGGACCCTGGCCGCCGACGCGGCCGGACAGGGTGACGAGGACGTCGCGCACCCGGCCCACCTCGTCGCCCAGGGGGTCGAAGACGCTCATCCCGTTCAGCCGGGCGACGAAGACGCGGGGAAGGCTCACCGGGGCAGGATACCGACCGGTGGCGACGGCGCCCCGGATCCGCCGGGTCCCGCGGCACCCCCAGGGTGTGCGGCCCTTGGGTTCGCCGGGCGCGGGGGAGCGGGGCACAATGGCGGGGTGACCTCACCAGCCGCAGCGAACCGACCCGGCCCCGTGCTGGCCCTCGAGTATCCGATGAGCCTGGGGGTGCACGACTCCTACGAGGAGGCCCAGGCGGTGGTCGACTACCTCTCGGACCAGGAGTTCCCGGTCGACCAGTGCATGATCGTCGGGACCGACCTCAAGCAGGTCGAGCGGGTCACCGGCCGGCTGACGACCGGGCGCGTCGCGCTGGGCGGGGTCGCCTCGGGCGTCTGGCTCGGGCTGTTCGTGGGGCTGATCTTCGCGCTCTTCGCGCCGACCGGGGACGCCCTGGTCACCGTGCTGGGGGCGGTCGCGTTCGGGGCCTTCTTCGGGGTCGTCTGGGCGCTCATCGGCTACGCGATGACCCGGGGCCGCCGCGACTTCGTCTCGGTCACCCAGGTGGTGGCCACGCGCTACGAGGTGCTCACCGAGCACAAGCACGCGGAGCGTGCCCGCGAGCTGCTGGACTCCCGCCCCGGCGCACCCCTGGGCTGACCGGGCCCGGGTCGACCGGCGCTCAGTCCCTGCGCCCCCCGGCGCGCACCCACGCCTCGACCTCGTCGGCGGTCCGCGGCAGCATCGCCGAGAGGTTGCGGCACCCGTCGGCGGTGACGACGACGTCGTCCTCGATCCGTACCCCGATGCCCCGCAGCTCCGGCGGGACCCGCAGGTCCTCGGACTTGAAGTACAGCCCCGGCTCGACCGTGAGGACCATGCCCTCGCGCAGCTCCCCGTCGACGTAGTCCTCGCGCAGCGCCAGCGCGCAGTCGTGGACGTCGATGCCCAGGTGGTGGCTGGTGCCGTGCACCATCCACCGACGGTGGAACTGCCCCTCCTCCGCGTCGAGGGTCTGCTCGAGCGTGACCCCGTCGGGGAGCAGGCCCCAGTCCAGCAGGTGCCGGGCGATCACCTCGATCGCGGCGGCGTGGACGTCCTTGAACCGGTTGCCCGGCCGGCAGGCCGCCAGCCCGGCCTCCTGGGCCTCGAGCACCGCCTCGTAGACCTTCCGCTGAGCGGGGGTGAAGGTCCCGTCCACCGGGACCGTCCGCGTGACGTCGGCGGTGTAGAGCGAGTCGGTCTCCACCCCGGCGTCGAGCAGCAGCAGCTGCCCTGGGTGCAGGTCCCCGGTGTTGCGGATCCAGTGCAGCGTCGTGGCGTGCTCGCTCGCGGCGGCGATGGAGTCGTAGCCCACGCCGTTGCCGGCGTGCCGGGCGTGCAGGCCGAAGACGCCCTCCACCCACCGCTCCCCGCGTCCCCGCGCGACGGCCTCGGGCAGCTGCTCGACGACGGCGTCGAACGCCCGGGCCGTGGCCTCGACGGCCTCGGCCATCTGTCGGATCTCCCACTCGTCCTTGACGAGACGCTGGGTGGACAACGAACGGGCCAGGGCCTGGTCGGCCTCCAGCACCGCCTGCTCGTCCTGCTCCGTGACCGCGCCGCTGCGTCCGCGGACCCGGTCCACCAGCTCGGCCACCTCCCGGTCCGCGTCGCGCACGACCCGCAGGGTCACTCCGCCCGGCCCGACGTCCTTGGCCAGGGCGTCCTCCAGCTCGCCCAGGGGGCGCGTGCCCACCCCCAGCTCCGCGGCGGCGGAGGCCAGGGTGGGACGAGCGCCCACCCAGAACTCGCCGACCCGGGAGTCGGCGAAGAACTCGGTGCTGTCCCTGTCGGCCAGGGGCAGGAAGTAGAGAACCGCCTCGTGCCCGGCCGGCGTGCCGTCCTCCTCGTGGACGGGGTCCAGGACGAGGACCGCGTCGGGCTCGCGGTCGGCGCCGAGCCCGGTCAGGTGCGCGAAGGCGCTGTGCGGCCGGAAGACGTAGTCGGTGTCGTTGCTGCGCACCTTCAGCCCGCCCGCCGGGACGACCAGCCGCTCCCCGGGGAAGGCGGCGGAGACCACCTGGCGCCGCGCGGCGGCATACCGGGCCGCCTCGGTCAGCTCCGGCAGGCCCCCGGGCCTGGGGGCCCAGTCCTGGCCCATGAAGGCGCGGAAGGCCTCCCCGGTGGGGCGGTTGCGGTGCTCGGCCTGATGCTGCTTCTCGCTCACCCGGCCATGGTAGGCGCGGGTGGACCGGCGCCCGTGCCACGGCCCCTACCCTGGGACCGTGAGCGAGAAGGTGGTGCCCGAGGTCGTCGGCGGGGTGACCGGCCCGCAGCAGGTGAACCCCCATGCCGTCCGACCCGCCGGCCGGGTCGGACGGGTCTGGCGGCAACGGGCCTCCGAGGTCGTCCGCAGCGCCTCGCCCCCGACCCTGGCCCTGGGCACCAGGCTGGGCGGCGACGAGGCGGTCAGCCAGCGGCAGGCGCGCGCCGTCATCGACCTGGCGCTGCGCGTGGGCGAGGCGATGCTCTCCACGGGTGCCTCCGCCGCCGACTGCGTGGCCTCGGTCCTGCGGCTGATGACCGCCTACGGCGTGCGGTCGGCCCACATCGACGTCACCTTCACCTCGATCACGGTCTCGATCCACCGGGGCCTGCACGAGGACCCGCTGTCGGTGATGCGCGTCATCCCGGGCCGGGCGCCCGACTACTCGAGGCTGGAGGGGGTCCAGGGTCTGCTGGACGACATCGTCGCCTCCGCCGAGGACGGGGACGAGGCGATGCCGATCGACGTGGCCCGGGCCCGGCTGACCCGGGTGCTGGAGTCCCCGCACCCCTACCAGCGCTGGGTGGTCACGGTCGGTTTTGCCCTCCTCGCCGTCGGGGTCGTCATGCTCTTCGGCGCCGCCCCCGGGATGTGGGTGGCGGCCGCCCTCTCGGCCGCGCTCGTCGACCGGGTGCAGCGGGTGCTCTACACCACCGGGGTGGCCGCCTTCTTCACCCAGGCGGTCAGCGCCGCGGTCCCCACGACCATCGCCCTCGGACTGCACTGGCTGGCCTCCGTCGACATGCCCGTCCCCGGCGTGCGCTCGCCCTCCCTGGTCGTCATCTCCGGGATCGTCGTCCTGCTGGCCGGGCTGGGGGTCATGGGAGCCGCCCAGGACGCCCTCGACGGCTACTTCGTCACCGCCGGGGCCCGGGGGATGGAGGTGCTGCTGATGACCGCGGGCATCGCGGTCGGCGTCGCGGTCGTCATCGGCACGGCCAACCGCTTCGGCGTCGACATGGAGGTCTCCCCGTTCGTGGCCCTCGGGGGCAACCCGCTGCTCGGTGTCGTCGGGGCGATGCTCGTGGCCCTCGGCTTCTGCCTGTCCACCTACACCGGCCCGCGGACGACCCTGGTGTCCATGGCGGTCGCGGCCGGGGGATGGGTGGTCTTCGAGGTGGGGCTCGCGCTCGGCCTGGGAGGTCCCGAGGCCACGGCGGTCGCCTCGGCACCGGTGGGCGTGGCGGCCTATGCCGTCCACCGCAGGCTGCGCATGCCCGAGCTGGCGGTGGGCACGGCGGGCATCGTCTCGATGCTGCCCGGCCTGGCGGTCTACCGGGCGATCTACCTCATCCTCAGCGACTCCGCGGCCGTCGTCGGCAACGCGGTGCTGCACTTCGTCACCGCCGTCTCGACCGGCATGGCGCTGGCCGCCGGGCTGTCCATCGGTGGCTTCCTGGCACGGCGTCGGCTCGGCCTGGACCGGGCCGCCCAGCGTGCCCGTCGGCGCTCGCGCGGCCGCTACGTCGGCGACTGAGCCCAGCCTCCGCGGAACGGGCTCCTGCGGGCCCGCCCGGCGGCGGGCGACCTGGCGACGAGCGACCTGGCTGCGGTCAGTCCGTCCAGGTCCAGGACGAGAGCAGGTCCTCCAGCGCCGCGGCCGCCTCTTCGTCCTGAGCCTGGACCGCGGACAGCGTGACCACGTAGAGCGTGCCGTCGTGGCTGACCCACCGCTGGGTCTGGCGCACGGGCAAGCCGTCCACCTCGCGGGTGAGCACGTAGCCGGGGGCCCGGTTGCCGTCGACCTCGGCCGGCTCCAGCAGCTCGTACTCGCCGTCCTCCCCGGCCAGGTCCTCGGCGGTCTGCTCCACGGCCGAGGTCAGGTTGCTGATGTACTCCTCGCGCGTGATGACCACGTTGGTGTAGAAGTCGTCGACCTGCTGGGTGTCCTTGAGGGCGAGGACGATGCCGGGTGCGTCGTCCTCGGCCAGCTCGCCCGGGTCGACGAGGTCCATGGCGTCCTCCCACCCGTCGGGCACGTCCACCTCGAAGCCTTCGTCCGCGGCGGCCGCCGTGGTCGGCTCCTCCTCGGTGGGTGTCTCCGTGGTGTCGGCCGCGTCGGCGGTTGCGCCGTCCTGGTCGTCGCCCGTGGCCGTCGCGGTGTCGGCCGACGCCGTCGTCGCCGCAGCGTCGTCGGTGGGGGCGGAGGTGTCCTGCTCCTCGTCGGTCCCGTCCGTGACCTCCTCGGTGGCCGTCGGCCTCTCGTCGTTGGTGGGGGCCTCGTCCGCGCACCCGGCCACCAGGGTCAGGGCGAGCAGCGCGGCGGCCGTCGTGCCGGCGGCGCGGCGGTGCTGCGGCAGGGTCATGGTGCTCCTTGGGGGTGGGTCCGGCCCGCGCAGCGGGCTGTGGTCGACCTCCAGTATGACGCGGGGCCCGGCGTACCGTGGCCGCATGCACCGCACCCCTCCCGACGCCGTCGTCGACCTGCACGTCCACTCGGACCACAGCGACGGCACCGAGCCGCCCCGTGCCGTCGTCGAGCGGGCACGCCGGGCGGGCATCGACGTGGTGGCGCTGACCGACCACGACGTCGTCAGCGGCTGGGCCGAGGCCGACGAGGCGGGTCGCCGGACCGGGGTCGCGGTCGTCCCGGGGATCGAGGTGTCCTGCAGCTGGCGCGGCATCTCCGTGCACCTGCTGGCCTACCTGCCGGATCCCGACGACGAGGCCCTGACCGCCGAGCTCGAGGCGAGCCGGCGCAGCCGGGACACCCGGCTGCAGGTGATGATCGAGCGCCTCCGGGCCGACGGGTACCCGGTGCGCGAGGAGGAGGTGCGGGCGCTCGCCGGCGACGCCGGTTCGCTCGGCCGCCCGCACGTGGCGGACGTGCTGGTGCGGCACGGTGTCGTCCGGACCCGCGACGAGGCGTTCGAGGAGATCCTGTCCTCCTCGGGCCCCTACTACGTCACGCACGCGGCACCGGACCCGGTGACGGCCACCGAGCTCGTGGTGGCGGCCGGTGGCGCGGCCGTCGTCGCGCACCCGTTCGCGGGGCGGCGGGGCCGGGTCGTCGACGACCGGGTCGTGGCCGACATGGCCGAGGCCGGGATGGTCGGGGTGGAGGTCGACCACCGCGACCACGGCCCGCAGGAGCGGGCCCACGCGGCGGAGCTGGCCGGGCGGCTCGGGCTGCTCCGGACCGGTTCCAGCGACTACCACGGGGCGGGCAAGCAGAACCGCCTCGGTGAGCACACCACCGACCCCGGCGTGCTGGACCGGATCCTGGACCTCGCCGACGGCACTCCGATGCTCGGGGCCCGGATCTGACCGGACGCGGCCGCGACCGGCGCGGGCCCGTGGCGCACCTGCGTGGGCCGCGGCCCCCGGTGGAAGCGGTCGGCCGGCCGGCTCAGTCGGTGCCGGCCGCGCCGCCGTCGACGCGGGTGGTGCGCCGACGACGGCGGCGTCCCCCACCCCCGGCGGAGCGTTCGCCCTCGCCCGTCCGGGCCGGACGCTCCCTGCCCTCGGAGGACCGCCCGCGGCCGCCCTCGGACCGGCCCTCACCGTGGCCGCGTCCACCCTGACGGCGACCACCACCGCCACCGCTGCGTCCGGCTCCGCGGCCACCGTCGCCCCGACCGCCGCCGCGGCTGCCGCGTCCCGGCTCACCCAGGTCTTCGAGCTTCTCGGCGCCCAGGCCCTCCCTGGTCCGCTGCGACCGCGGCAGGGTGCCACGCGTCCCCTCGGGGATGCCCAGCTGCTCGAACAGGTGCGGGCTGGAGGAGTAGGTCTCCTCCGGCTCCGGGTAGCCCAGGTCCAGGGCCTTGTCGATGAGGCTCCACCGGGGCATGTCGTCCCAGTCCACGAACGTGATGGCCACGCCGGTGGCGCCGGCCCGGCCGGTCCGTCCGATCCGGTGCAGGTAGGTCTTCTCGTCCTCGGGGCACTGGTAGTTGATCACGTGCGTGACCGCCTCCACGTCGATGCCTCGGGCGGCGACGTCCGTCGCGACGAGGACGTCGACCTTGTCGCTGCGGAAGGCCCGCATGGCCTGCTCACGCGCGCCCTGCCCGAGGTCGCCGTGGATGGCCGCCGCGGCGAAGCCGCGGTCCATGAGCTCGTCGGCCACCTTGGCGGCGGTCCGCTTCGTGCGCGTGAAGATGATCGTGCGTCCGCGGCCCTCGGCCTGCAGGATGCGGGCGACCATCTCGATCTTGTCCATGGCGTGCGCCCGGTAGGCGAACTGCTCCACGGCCGCGACGGTCTGGCGGTCGTCCGCCCCGTCGTCGCTCATCGCCCGGATGTGCGTCGGCTGGGTCATGTAGCTGCGGGCCAACGACACCACGGCCCCCGGCATGGTGGCGCTGAAGAGCATCGTGTGCCGACCGGCCGGCGTCAGGGCGAGCAGCTTCTCCACGTCCGGCAGGAAGCCCAGGTCGAGCATCTCGTCGGCCTCGTCCAGCACGACCGTCCGGGCGTGGCCGAGGTTCAGGTGGCCCTTGGCGGCCAGGTCGAGGAGCCGGCCCGGGGTGCCGACGACGACCTCGACACCCTTCTGGAGCGCCTCGATCTGCGGCTCGTAGGCACGACCGCCGTAGATGGTCAGCACGCGGATCCCCCGTCGGTGGCCGGCCTTGGCGAGGTCCCCGGAGACCTGGACGGCCAGCTCCCGCGTGGGTGCGACCACGAGGGCCTGCGGTGCACCGGCCCCGGGGAGCTCGTCCGCGCCCGGGTCCCCCGGGGCGAGCACGTGGTGCAGGATCGGCAGGCCGAACCCGAGGGTCTTGCCGGTCCCGGTCTTGGCCTGCCCGATGATGTCGTGCCGGGCGAGCGCCACGGGCAGGGTCATCGACTGGATGGGGAAGGGGTGGGTGATCCCGCCGTCGGCCAGCGCGGCCACGATGTCGGGGTGGATGCCGAAGTCGGCGAAGGTGCGGTCGTCCTGCAAGGGTCTCTTCCGATCGGTGGGTGCGGTCCGGACACGGGGGTATGCCGTGGGCGGGTCGTACGGAGCCGATCGGGTCTGTCCTTGGGGGTCGGGCGACGCGCCCGACGAGAGCAACCGTGCCAGGCACGGCCGACCGGTCACCGGTCCAACGTCCCCAGGGTAGCGGACCGGGCCGGGCCCCGGACGCAGGACGGCGCCCCTCCGAGGAGGGGCGCCGTCTGCCGCGGACGGAGCCGCGGGTGTGGGCGAGATGTCCGCCCGAGGGTCGTGGTCAGCGACCCACGCGGTCGTGGGTGGTGTCGCGACCGGTGATGGCGCCGTAGGCCAGCACGACGATGACGGCGCCGATGACGCCCAGGACGAGGCCCCAGAAGTTCAGCAGGCCACCCTCGTAGTCGAAGATCAACGACCCGAGGAAGGAACCCAGCAGGGCACCGACGGCACCCAGCAGGATGGTCATCGGGACGGACAGGTTCTGCTTGCCCGGCAGGACGAGACGGGCCAGCGGCCCCACGATGAGGCCCGCGACGAGCGCGGCGATGATGGTGGAGAACATGGTGTAGGCCTTCCAACAGACGTCCACCACGGGGATACCCCCGCGGTGGTGGTCACAGGGCATACCCGTGCAGACCGGCGACCACGGTAGTCAATCCTTCTCCCAGGGTCCACTCAGGCAGGCTGGGGCAGGCCCGCCCCGGGGTGCGGGGCGGACGGGGACCGAACCTGCCTGCCTACCGTCCGAAGCCGACGCGACCCTTGTCCTGGGCGCCGATCTCGACGTAGGCGAGGGCGTCCGTGGGGACCAGCACGGTGCCCCCCTTGTCGTCCTCGAGCTCGATGAGCTGCTGCCCGGACGACAGCGCGTCGCTGACGACGCCGCGGACCTGCTCAGGGGTGTGGGCGGACTCGAACGCGACCTCGCGGGCCACGTTGCGGATGCCGATGCGGACCTCCACGGGCGATCCTCCTTGCTCGGGGACAGGGTTCGAGGTCGAGCCTAGCCGGAGCACCAGGTGGTCACGACGTCGCCCGGTCGCCGACCTGCGGGTACTGGGCTATCCCGCGCCAGAGGAGCATGGTGACCAGGTCGGCCGCCTCCGCCAACGGGATGGTCGACCCGTCCTCGAACCACTGACGGGCCGCGGACTGCACCATCCCCACCAGGGTCGTGCCCAGCAGTACGCACTCGGTCCAGCCCAGCGCCGTCTGGTCCCGCAGGACCCGGCCGACGGCCTCGGCGCAGCGGCCGCGTGCGTCGTCCAGCACGGTGGCCACGGCCGGGTCGGCGCCCATGTCGGAGGCGAAGACCAGCCGGTACCCCGAGGCCGGCCGGTCGACGAACTCGAAGTAGGCACGGACGCAGGCCGCGATCCGGGCACCGTTGTCGGGCGTGGAGTCGAGGGCGCTGGTGATGGTGGCGACGACGTCGTCGGCGACGCGGGCGGCGAGGGCGAGGTAGAGGTCCAGCTTGCTGTCGAAGTGCTGGTACAGCACCGGCTTGGACACCCCGGCCCGCTCGGCGATGTCGTCCATCGACGTCGCGTGGTAGCCGTTCTGCGAGAAGGCGGCCAGCGCAGCCTCCAGCAGCGTCACCCGGCGTGCGTCACGCGGGAGCCGGAGCCGTTGGTCGCTGCGGTGGGGGGGTGTCGTCACGACGGCCTCCTGGACTGGGACTTTCCATCCTAGAGGGCGGGAGGGGCCCCGCCCGGTGAAGAGCCGTGGCAGGTGTGTCGGCCACGGATGGTGAGATGGACCCCATGCTCGACCTCGAACCGCGCCGACCGGACACCGACCCCGGCCAGGCACGTGTCGTCGCGCACCGGGGTGGGGTCCTGCTGGTCACCGGGGCGCCCGGGACGGGCAAGACGTCGGCGCTCGTCCGGCACGTGCAGCAGCGGGTCGCGGAGGGGGCCGACCCCGACGCCTGCCTCGTGCTGGCACCGACCCGGCAGGCGGCGGCCCGGCTCCGGACCGCCATCGGCCGGGGGCTCGGGCAGACCTACACCGAGCCGTTGGCGCGGACGGCCTCCTCGTTCGCGTTCTCCGTGCTCAGGCTCGCGGCGGCCTCGTCCGGCGGTCCCCTCCCACGGCTGCTCTCGGGGGCGGAGCAGGACGTCATCCTGCGGGAGCTGCTCGCGGGGCATGCCAGCGACGGGCGGGGCCCCTCCTGGCCGGTCGGGCTGGGTCCGGCACTGGGCACCGCCGGTTTCCGGGCGCAGCTGCGCGACCTGCTGATGCGGGCCGTCGAGCGGGGCCTGGAGCCGGAGGACCTGCGGCGGCTGGGTGGAGAGCACGACCGGCCCGAGTGGTGTGCGGCGGCCGACGTCCTCGCCGAGTACGACGAGGTGACCGCACTGTCCGAGCCGGGCGCGTTCGATCCCGCCTGGATCTGCACCGCCGCGGCGGACGTCCTTGAGGACGACCCCGACCTCGCTTCCCGGGTCCGGGGCCGGCTCGCGGTCGTGCTCGTGGACGACGCCCAGGAGCTCACGGCCTCCGCGGCGCGCCTGGTGTCGGTGGTCGGGGGGACCGGCACCGACGTGGTCCTCGCCGGCGACGCCGACGCCTCGGTGCTCGGCTTCCGCGGGGCGGTTCCCGAGCTGTTCGTGGAGCTGGCCCACCAGCTGCACACGGCCGACCGCCGCACGGTCCCCGGGACGGCGACCACCGAGGCGCTCCCCACCGTCGTCCTGCCACGTCGCCACCGGGGTGACGAGGTGCTCTCGGCGGTCGTCACGCGCGTCGCCGACCGGATCGGCGCCGGGCACGGCACGGCGCACCGACGGCCGGGCACCCGGCCCCCTGCGGCCGCGGCCCCGGGCACGGAGGACCACCCGGTGCAGCTGGCGCTCACCCGCAGCCGCGCCCAGGAGGCGGCCTACGTGGCCCACTGGCTGCGCGAGTCCCACCTGCTGCACGGGGTTGCGTGGGAGGAGATGGCGGTCGTGGCGCGGTCGGGCGCCCAGCAGGAGTCGCTCCGTCGCGCCCTGGCCTCCGGAGGCGTCCCCGTGCGGCTCGACCGCTCGGGCGTCCCCCTGGGGCACGACCCCGCGGTCGTCCCGCTGCTCACCGCCTACGACGTCGTGACCCGGGACGGGAACGCACCCTGGATGGTCGCACCCGAGGAGGGGGTCCTGCTGCTGACCTCGCCGGTCGGCGGGGTCGACCCCGTCCAGCTACGCCGGCTCCGGCGCCGGCTGCGGGGCGAGGAGCTGGCGGCCGGGGGTGAGCGGTCGGCCGACGAGATCCTCGCGACGATGCTGAGCGACCGCGACGTCGGACGGTCGCCGCTGTCCGACCTGCACCCCGACCTCCACCCGGTGGTGCGGGTGGGTCACGTCCTGGCGGCAGGACGGGAGGTCGTCGACGCCGACCCTGCCGGCTCGGCCGAGGACGTCCTTTGGGCCCTGTGGGACGCCACCGGACTGGCGCGCGTCTGGACCGAGCAGGTCCGTGCCGGCGGAGCCACCGGGGCCCGCGCCGACCGGGACCTCGACGCGGTCATGGTCCTGTTCGGGGCGGCCGAGGCCTACGTCGACCGTCTTCCGGGCAGCTCCCCCCGCAGCTTCCTGCACCACGTCCGCGGAGCGGACGTCGCAGCGGACACCCTGGTCGTCGGGGCCCGGGACCGGCACAGCGTCGAGGTGCTCACCCCTCAGGCCGCCGCCGGCCGGCAGTGGCGCCGGGTGGCGGTGGTGGGGGTGCAGGACGGGGTGTGGCCGGACCTGCGGCTGCGCGACACCCTCCTGGGGTCGGAGGCCCTCGTCGCCGCGCTGCAGGGGCGGGCGGCCACCGGGCCGGAGGCGGTCCGGGCCGCCCAGGCACAGGTGCGTGCGGGAGAGCTCCGCCAGTTCCACGTCGCCGTCAGCCGCGCCACGGAACGGTTGCTCGTCTCGGCCGTCTCCAGCACCGAGGACCAGCCGTCCTCGCTCCTGGACCTCGTCCGGCCCGGCTACCCGCGCGACGACCTGGTGACGGTCCCGCCGCCGCTGACGCTGCGCGGTCTGGTGGGTCACCTGCGCAGGGAGGCCGTCGGCGCCCACCGGGCCGGTGACCGGACGCGCCGGGACGCCGCCCTCGACGTCCTCCTCCTGCTCGACCGGGAGTCCGTCCCCGGCACCGACCCGGCGACCTGGTGGGACGTCCGGGAGGTCTCGACGGACCGTCCGCTGGTCCCCGACGGACCCGTCCGTGTCTCCCCGTCCCACGTCCAGGGGTTCCACGACTGCGCCCTCCGGTGGTTCCTCACCGGCCGCGGCGGCGAGGACGGGGATGCCGTCAAGGCCGAGATCGGCACCCTCGTGCACGACGTCGTCGCCACCACGCCGCACGGCGACCTCGACACCCTGACCGCCGAGCTCGACCGGCGCTGGGCCGGCGTCGGCCTCCGGCCCGGGTGGGTGGCGGACCGGGAGCACCGCAGGGCGCGCGCCATGCTGGCCAAGTACGTCGCCTACGTCGCGGCCGGGGAGTCCTCGGGCCGGGCCCTGGTCGGCACCGAGGTGGCGCTCCGGGCCCGGGTCCCGGCAGGGCCGGAGGGTGGACGCGACGCGGAGCTGGCCGGGTCCGTCGACCGGCTGGAGCGGGACGAGCACGGCCGGCTGTGGATCATCGACCTCAAGACCGGGCGCACCAAGCCGCCGGCGTCCGAGATCGACGGGCACGCCCAGCTGGGGGCCTACCAGGTGGCCGTGGAGGAGGGGGCCTTCGCCGACCGGGCCCCCGGAGCCCGCAGCGGAGGGGCGCAGCTGGTGCATCTGGGCACACCGGGCAGGTCGTTCAGCACGCAGTCCCAGCCGGCGGTGCAGGATGCGGAGGACCCGGGCTGGGCCCGTCGCCTGGTCACCGAGGCGGCGAAGGGGATGGCCGGCAGCACCTTCCCGGCCCGCCGGGACGACCAGCTCTGCCGGACCTGCGTCGTCCGCTTCTCCTGCCCCCTCCAGCCCGAGGGGCAGCACCGGTGAGCCGGCCCTCGCTCGCCGGGGGAGCGCGTCCGTCGTCCCGGCTGCCCCATCCCCCCCGGTTCAGCGCCGACGACCTCGCCACCGCGCTGGGGACCGACCTGCCCACCGAGGAGCAGCGGGCCGTCGTCGAGTTCGACCTGTCGCCGGCGGTCGTGGTGGCCGGGGCCGGGTCGGGCAAGACCGAGACGATGGCCTCCCGCGTCATCTGGCTCATCGCCAACGACTACGCCGGGCCCGAGGAGGTCCTGGGACTGACGTTCACCCGGAAGGCGGCGCACGAGCTGAGCGCCCGGCTGGCCGTCAAGCTCGAGCAGCTCCGCCGCACCGGGCTGTGGCTCCCCGACGGGCAGGAAGAGGCCGTCGACGGGGAGGCCTTCGACCTGCCGACCGTGTCCACGTACCACGCCTACGCCGGACGGCTGGTGGCCGAGCACGGTCTGCGTCTCGGCGTGGAGCCGGACTCCCAGCTGCTGTCGGAGGCGGCCTGCTGGCAGCTCGCGCACGACGTGGTGTCCGGCTACGACGGTGACATGACCGCGACGGAGAAGGCGGAGTCGACGGTCGTGCGGGCCGTCCTGGACCTGGCGGGGGAGCTGGGGGAGCATCTCGTCGAACCCGAGGATGCGCTGGCGTGGCTGGAGCAGCTGGCCGATCGGGTCGCCCAGCTGCCGGGTCGGGACGGTCGCCGGCCGCTCGCCGCCGGCAGGGACCTGGCCGCGGCCCTGCGGGAGCAGGCCCTCGTCTACCCGATCGTGCATCGCTACCGCCAGGCCAAGACGGCCCGCACGGCGCTCGACTTCGGGGACCAGATGGCCCTGGCGGCCCGTCTGGCGCGGGACGTGGCCGCCGTCGCCGACGGCGAGCGGGCACGATACCGCGCCGTCCTGCTCGACGAGTTCCAGGACACCTCGGAGGCGCAGATGGTCCTCATGAGCTCGCTCTTCGGAGGTCTGGACCTGCCGATCACCGCCGTGGGGGACCCTCACCAGTCCATCTACGGGTGGCGTGGAGCCAGCGCCAGCACCCTCAGCCGGTTCCCCGAGGTGTTCGCGGCCGCCGGAAGGCCGGCGGCGGTGCTGAGCCTGAGCACCTCATGGCGCAACGCCCGCAGCGTGCTGGCCGCCGCCAACGCCGTCGCCGGGGACCTGCAGGCGGCCACCAGGATCCCCGTCAGGACGCTGTCGCCCGCGCCCTCCGCGGGCCCCGGGCTGGTCGAGGTGGCCCGGCTCGTCGATCAGATCGAGGAGGCCGACCACGTCGCCGGCTGGGTGGCCGAGCACTTCGGTCCGGGCCGCACGGCGGCCGTGCTCTGCCGGGCCAGGGCCCAGTTCCCGGCGGTGGTCGACGCGCTGCGTCGACGAGGGCTGCCGGTGGAGGTGGTCGGGCTGGGCGGGCTGCTCGACACCCCCGAGATCCTCGACCTGGTCGCCGTGCTGTGGGCGACCCAGGAACCCACCCGCGGGGATCAGGTGATGAGGCTGCTCACCGGCCCCGTCTGCCGGCTGGGGGCCGGGGACGTGGACGCCCTCTGGGCCTGGGCGCGTGAGCTGAGCCGGCCTGGCGACGGTGCCGGGCCCCACGGGAGGGAGCACGCACCGGTGCTGGCCGAGGCGCTCGACCACCCACCACCCGTCGGCTGGCTCGGCCCCGGGGGCCGCCAGCTCTCGCCCGAGGGCGGGGACCGGGTCCGCAGACTGGCCTCGGTGCTGCGCCGGCTCCGTTCGCTGACCGGGCTGGCCCTGCCCGACCTCGTGGTCGAGGCGGAACGCTCCCTGGGCCTGGACCTCGAGGTGGCGGCGGACCCCGACCTCCACCCCGCCTGGGGCCGCGCCCAGCTGGACGCCCTCGCGGACGTGGCCGCCGGCTACGCAGCCAGCGCCGAGCGCCCCACGCTGGGCGGTTTCCTCGACTGGCTGGACGCCGCCCGTGCCCACGAGCGCGGTCTGGAGGAGGCCGAGGTCCCCGAGCTGGCGGAGGTACACGTGGACGCCGGGGCCGTGCAGGTCCTCACCGTCCACGCGGCCAAGGGCCTCGAGTGGGACGTCGTGGCCGTGCCAGGGCTGGTCGAGGGCACCTTCCCGTCCGGCAGGGTCCAGCCCAAGGCGCAGGCGGACGGCTGGGTGCTCGGTCCCCGCAAGGACCGCACCTGGCTCACCGGGATCGGGCGGCTCCCGACCCCGCTGAGGGGAGACCGGCAGGATCGTCCGGACCTGGGCTGGCAGGCCGTGGCGGACACGCACGAGCTGCGGGACGCACTGGAGGAGATGGCCCTGGAGGGAGGGGCCTACGCGGTCAGGGAGGAGCGGCGCCTGGCCTACGTGGCGTTCACCCGGGCCCGCCGGCGCATGCTGCTGACCGCGCCGGTGTGGTCCACGGGCAAGCTGCCCCGGGTCACCTCCCGGTTCCTCGAGGAGGTCCGGACCAGCACGGAGGTCGAGGTGTCCGTCCGTGGGTGGGCCGAGCTCCCGGACCCGCTCGACCCGGCCCAGCACCAGAATCCTCGGCTCGCCGAGGAGGAGACCGCGCCGTGGCCGACCTCGCCGGAGGCCCGACGGGACGCGGTCCGGGACGTCGGACACGCGCTGGTGACCGCACGCACGGCCGGGCCGGCAGGAGGGCCGGCGACGCCGGAGCAGGTGGAGTGGGAACGCCGGGCCCGGCTCCTCCTGGCCGACCGTGCCCGTGCCGTCGCTGCCGACGGGCCTGCCGAGCTGCCCGACCACCTGTCCACCTCGGCGGTCGTGGAGCTCTCCCGTGACCCCGAGGCCTTCCGGGCGGCGCTGCGAAGGCCGGTGCCCCGGCCGCCTGCCCCACGCGCGCGGACCGGGACGGCCTTCCACGCCTGGGTCGAGCAGCACTACGCCGCTGCCGCCCTCGTCGACCTCGACGACCTGGAGAAGGACTCCCCGGACGGCGACCCGGCGCAGGAGCTGGCCCAGCTCCAGGAGAACTTCCTGGCGAGCGAGTGGGCCGACCGGTCCCCGGTCGCCGTAGAGGTGGCCGTGGAGACGACCGTGGCCGGCCGACGGGTCAGAGGTCGGCTCGACGCCGTCTTCGCCGACGACGACGGCGGCCTGACACTCGTCGACTGGAAGACGGGCAGCCCGGGCACCGCCGAGGCGCAACGGCACCGCGCCCTCCAGCTGGCCATCTACCGCGTGGCCTACGCGCGCCTCACCGGCCGGCCGCCCGCGCAGGTGCGCGCGGCGTTCTTCTACGCCGCCACCGGGACGACCGTGCGCCCGCACCTTCCCGACGAGGTGGAGCTGGAGCGTCTCCTCGACGACCTGGTGGAGGGTCGTGCCGCCGGACAGGAGGGTGCGGCACCGTCAGGCTGACGTCACTCCCGGCCCGGTGAGGGCGTCGTGGACCCGTCCGTGGGGCGTACCTCCGGCCGCTGCTCCGACTTCCGTTCCTCGGCCTCGCCCTCGCCGCCGGCTGCACCCTGGCCGTGGGCCTGGCCCTCGCCGTCGGCCTCGGCCGCGTCCTCGGCGGGCATGCCGTAGAGCTCGGCCAGCCGGTGCTCGTCGTCGAGCCCGTCCTCCGGCCCGGGCCGGGGTCCGCTCTCCGCGTCGCTCAACTGCGGCCGGCGCGTCCCCACGGGCTCGACGGGCTGCTCGTGCCCGTGGCCTTCCAGGACGTCGCCGGAGCGCTCGTCGTCGGCCTCCTCCGGGCCCGGCCCGGCGGGCGGCTCGTTCCACGCGTCGGCGTCCGGTCCGTCGTCGGCGGGCTCGTCCGACGTGGCTGCCTCCTCACCCACCTCGGGGGAGCCCTCCCCGAGGTCGGCCAGGGTCTGCCTGGGAACGGGGACCTCCATGGTGACGTCGTCATCGACGTCGGCAGGCGGGATGTCGGGCGCGTCGTCGAGGACGGGCTCCTCGGGCGTCGCGGGTGCCGCGGGCTCCTGCGGAGCCTCGACCCCCGGCGGCTCGGTCGACGTCCCAGGACCGGGGGTGTCCAGCAGACCGGCCGCTCCGTCCGTCCCTGGCGTGGCGGGCGCCGTACCCGCGCGCGGCATCCCGTCCGCGGCCGCCCGGCGGGCGGTCATCGGGACGAGGGCGTCGTCGTCCTCGGTCAGCCGGTCCATCCGGCGCAGGGACTCCTCGGTCCGGCGGACGTCCTCGTCCCGTTCCTCTGCGACGGCCGCGGCCAGGCCGCGGAGCGCGCGCACCTCGGCGTGCAGCCGGGCGCGGACGTGCAGGTACGGGTCGGGCCGCTGGGCGCGGGCGAGGGTGTAGCTCTCCAGCACCGACTCCCACGCCTGCGGGGAGGCCTGGGCGCACAGCTCGGCGAGATCGACGGCGGGGTCGAGGACACCGGCCTCCTCCCACCCGGTCACGGCCACGACGCGTCCGCTCGCGGCGTCGTCGTCGCCGAAGGTCACCAGCACGGTGCTACCGCGGAAACGGCCGTGGACCGGCGTGGTGGCGAACTGCCACAGCGGGGCGGCGTCGAAGGCCTCCTCCCACCGGGCCAGGAGCCCCGTCGGCACACGTCCGGTCTCCGCGGCCCTGTCCACCTCGGCGATCAGCCGCTGCCGGCAGCCGGCGGCGTCCATGACGGGGACGTCCTGCTCCTCGAAGGCGACGCGCGGGATGTTGTGCACCGCGGCCACGGCCCGCGCCAGGGCGCTGGCCAGGCCCGGACCGGCAGGCAACCTGCGCAGGTCGACGGGCGAGCCCTCCACGAAGGGGTAGACCGCGGCCCGGCCGTCCCGCCCCACGTCGGCGTACCCCACGGGGGCCGGGACCTTGAACGGCACGTGGCGCGACAGCTGGCGGACCAGCTCGTCGTGCTGCTGCAGCCGGGCTCCCGCGACCGGGGTCAGCGGTGCGCGGACCAGCCACCGGCGCCCGGTGGTGTCCTCGACCATGGCCAGCTGGTGCTCCTCGGGCGAGTCGTCGTCGGCCGGCCCGATCCCCGCCACCGCCACGGGCTTCATCCCGGGGACGGCGGCGCTGGCGAGGGCGGCCAGGGCCAGGTCGCTGCGCATCACGGGATCCACCGTATGCCGTGGCCGCCCCGCAGCCCGGCAGGCGGGGCGGTACGTCACAGGACGGCCTGCGCCTGCCCCTACAGTGGCCCGGTGAGCCCGCCCGACGAGACCCACCTCGACCTGGCGCTGTCCCGCTCCGTCGTGCCCCGGTCGGCGCACGAGCGTGCCGACGCGGCCACGCTCGAGCAGGCGCTGGCGGACCCCGGGACCCGGGTCCTGGAGCTGAGGGAGGGGCGCACCCGCCTGCGGGACGCTGCCTCCACCGGGCTGGCCCTTCGGGCGCCCGACGCCGACGACGCCGGGCGCACCCCCTGGTTCCTGGGGCGGCACGGAGGCACCGCATACCTGGCGGTGGACGTCGGGCCGTCCCACGACGGGGAGCCCGACCACGACGGCTGGGTGTCCCTGCGCGAGGTCGGCGCCGACCTCGACGACGTGGAGGCCGGGCTGCTCACGACCGCGACCGCGCTGCACGGCTGGCACCGCACCCACCGGCACTGCCCCCGGTGCGGCTCCGCCACCGACGTCGTCCAGGCCGGATGGGTGCGGCGCTGTCCCCGGGACGGGTCCGAGCACTACCCCCGGACGGACCCGGCCGTCATCATGGCCGTCGTCGACGACGAGGACAGGCTCCTGCTGGGCACGGGCCAGCCCTGGCCGGAGGGACGGGTCTCGGTCCTCGCCGGCTTCGTCGAGGCGGGGGAGACGCTGGAGGCCGCCGTCGCCCGCGAGGTGATGGAGGAGGTGGGGGTGCAGGTCACCGACGTGCGGTACCGGGGCAACCAGCCCTGGCCCTTCCCGGCCTCGCTCATGCTGGGCTTCCGCGCGAGGGCCGTGACCACCGACCTCACCGTGGACCGCACCGAGCTCAGGTCGGCGGCGTGGTACACCCGGGAGGAGCTGAGGGCCGGGGTCGAGGACGGGTCCCGCACCCTCCCGCCACGGGTCTCCATCGCCCGGGTCCTCGTCGAGGAGTGGTTCGGCGGCCCGATCACCGGACCGAGGGCGGTCCGGTGACGTCGTCCGTCCCGGCACGGGCCCCGGAGGAGCTGCTGGCCGGACTGGACCCCGAGCAGCGGGAGGTCGCGGCCAACCCCAGCGGCCCCATGGTCGTGCTCGCGGGTGCGGGGACGGGCAAGACCCGGGCGATCACTCACCGCATCGCCTACGGCGTGGCCGCCGGCGCCTACCACCCGGGGCGGGTGCTGGCCGTCACCTTCACCGCCCGCGCCGCGGGGGAGATGCGCACCCGGCTGCGCACGCTGGGCGTGCCCGGCGTGCAGGCGCGCACCTTCCACGCCGCCGCCCTGCGGCAGCTGCAGTTCTTCTGGCCGCAGGCGGTCGGCGGCGCCCCGCCGGACGTGGTCGCCCAGAAGGTGCCCCTCGTGGTCGAGGCGGCGGGGCGGCTGCGGCTCCGGCTGGACCGGGCCGGGCTGCGCGACGTCGCTGCGGAGATCGAGTGGGCCAAGGTGAGCATGCTCACCGCCGAGACCTACCCGGCCGCGGCACGGGCGGAGGGACGACAGCCGGCCGGTCTCGACGCCACCGCGATGGCCCGGGTGCTGGAGGTCTACGCAGAGGTCTGCGCCGAGCGGCACGTCATCGACTTCGAGGACGTGCTGCTCCTCACCGTGGGGCTGCTCGACGAGTACCCGCAGGTGGCGGCCCAGGTGCACCAGCAGTACCGCCACTTCGTCGTCGACGAGTACCAGGACGTCAACCGACTCCAGCAGCACCTCCTCGACCAGTGGGTCGGGCAGCGGGCCGACCTGTGCGTCGTCGGTGACCCCGCCCAGTCCATCTACTCCTTCACGGGCGCGTCGGCGGACCACCTGCTGTCCTTCGCCCGTCGGCACCCCGACGCGCGGACGGTCCGTCTGGTCC
The DNA here is from genome assembly GCF_006519705.1 of Ornithinimicrobium kibberense. NCBI lineage: Bacteria > Bacillati > Actinomycetota > Actinomycetes > Micrococcales > Ornithinimicrobiaceae > Ornithinimicrobium > Ornithinimicrobium kibberense. The sequence goes on along the minus strand of NZ_VFXM01000005.1, from coordinate 161,776 downwards.
GCAACTACCGCAGCTCCCCGCAGGTGGTGCACCTGGCCAACCTCGTCCTGGGGGGCCGCCGCACGCCCGGCCCCCAGGAGGGTCGGACGGTGCCGGGCCGGGCCGCCCCGGTCGAGCTCGTCGCCCAGGCGGCGGACGGCCCTGCCCCCACCCTCACCGCCTACGACGACGACGAGAGCGAGGCCCGCGGCGTCGCCCAGAAGGTCACGTCCCTCCTGGGCGCAGGCGTTCCGGCCAGCGAGATCGCCGTGCTCTACCGCACCAACAGCCAGTCGGAGGCCGTCGAGTCCGCCCTGGCGCAGGCAGGCGTGCCCTACCTCATCCGCGGGGGCGAACGATTCTTCTCCCGGGCCGAGGTCCGCTCGGCGGTCCTCCTCCTGCGGGGGGCCGTCCGGTCCGACGACGGGTCCGCCGCCCTGGGCGAGATCGTCCGAGGCGTCCTCTCCGGCGCGGGCTGGTCGCCGGACCCTCCGGCCGGCGGGGGCGCCACCCGTGAGCGTTGGGAGAGCCTGCAGGCGATCGCCCTGCTCGCCGACGACCTGGTCCGCAGCACCCCCGGTGCTCGGACCGCCGACCTGGTGGCCGAGCTCGACCGTCGGGCGGCCGAGCAGCACGCGCCCACCGTGCAGGGGATCACCCTCGCCTCGCTGCACGCCGCGAAAGGGCTGGAGTGGGATGCGGTCCTGCTCATCGGCTGCAGCGAGGGCCTGCTGCCCATCACCCTGGCGGACGGTCCGGAGCGGGTGGAGGAGGAGCGCCGGCTGCTGTACGTCGGGGTGACACGGGCGCGACGGCACCTCGACCTCAGCTGGGCCGGGTCCCGCTCGGCGGGCGGACGATCCACCCGCAAGGTGTCCCGGTTCCTGGCACCTGCCGCCACGGTGCTCGGGGGCTCGGCCGTCGGACCGACCGGCGGGCGGTCCCGCGGACGACGGGCGGCGACGGCCCGCACGCCTCGCACCTGCCGCAGCTGCGGGGCGCTGCTCTCGGGCGCGGCCGAACGCAAGGTCGGGCGCTGCTCGCAGTGCCCTCCCACCTACGACGAGGCGACCTTCGAGCAGCTGCGTCGGTGGCGTGTCGAGACGGCCAGGGCCCAGGGGGTCCCGGCCTTCGTCGTGTTCACCGACGCGACCCTCACGGCGATCGCCGAGCAGGACCCCCGGGACGCGGACGGCCTGCGGGCCATCTCGGGGGTCGGCGAGCGCAAGCTCGAGCTCTACGGGGACCGGGTGCTGGAGGTGCTCGAGGCCGCCCGGGAGGAGACGACCGGCCCAGGCGGCCCCGGGCCTGCCTGACCGGCAGCGGAAAAACCGTTGCCAGTTCTCGGGCGACGTCCTAGAGTTGCTCAGGTCCAGCCCACGGCACGCTGCCCGTGGGGTCGAGCGCAGACGGAAGGAGGGGAGCCCAGCATGAAGACGATCGTCCTCGGTCACGACGACACCGGTGTCGCCGCGCGCCCCCTGGGAGCTCCCGGCGTCCCGTCCGTCCCGCGCCCACGGGTGAGCTCCGCCCACGGAGCCCTCGGCGAAGGACGTGTGCTGCGTCCCGCCGTCTCCACCCTGACCACCGACCCCACCCTGGACCCGACCACCGCCCGGACCACGTAGGCCGACCGCCTGCCGTCCGCACGGCCGCGGGTCCTCGTCCGAGGGCCCGCGGCCGTTCTGTGCCACCCTGCGTCTGCGCCGGGGGGTGCCGGAGCCGCGGGGCACAGCCCAGGAGCACCCACCGCCATGACGACCTCGTCACCCGCCCCCGTCGACCGCCGTCCGTCCGAGGAAGGACCTGCCGTGCCCGGCGCCACCACGACCCGAACCACGACCACGCGCACCACCGCCGTCCGCCCCACCGGCGCCGGCGACTCAGCGGCCCCTGCCCTCCCGTCCGCGCCCGGGCCGACCGGCGCCGACGCGCTCGCCGAGCTGCCCTGCCGTCAGCACCCCGCCGACCTGTGGTTCGCCGAGCTGCCCCACGAGGTCGAGCAGGCCAAGGACCTGTGCGGGGCCTGCCCGATCCGCTCGGGCTGCCTCGCCGAGGCGTTGCGACGCGCGGAGCCCTGGGGCGTGTGGGGAGGGCAGCTGATCCTGCAGGGCCGGGTCGTGCCGCGCAAGCGCCCCCGCGGCCGGCCGCGCAAGGACGAGGTCGCGGCCTGACGTCGGCCCGGCCTCAGCCCGGGTCGCCCGGGTCGCCGGGGTGCCAGGGACACGCCGGGTGGACCGGCCAGCGTCGGGTGACCACGTGGGGCGTCTGCAGGCCCACCTCGTGGGTCAGCCCGGGCTGCACGGGCCGTCGGTCGCGGACCGCCTCGAGCAGCAGCAGGACAAGACCCTCGGCGGCGGCCTGGAGAACCTCCGGGACCGGCGTGGGGCGGACCTGCTCGACCGGATGCCCGAGGTGGGTGGCCACGACCGCCCACCGCGGGTCGCGGTCCCGGCGGTGCAGGTCAAGGCAGTGCAGGCACGGGCCCGTCGGGACGGTCACGGGGCCCACGACCACGCGCCGGGGCTGGACGACGACGGGAAGGACGGTCCGCCCGGAGCGGGCCGCGGCGAGCCCGACGTCGGGCGGGACCACGTGCTGGTGGACGGCCACCTCGGGCGCACGGCCGTCCTCGTCCTCCCCGTCGAGGAGGACCGGGGCGAGCGTTCGACGGAGGCGCCTGGCGATCGGGCCCGCTCCCCGGACCCGGACGGCGGTGCCCAGGCCCCCGGCGGGGTCGGCGTCGACCTCCGGAGCGCGGGCCGGTGCCGGCCCGGCGACGTCGGGGGGCCCGGCTCCCTGCGCGAGGGCCTGCGCCAGCGGAAGGACGCAGGAGAGGGGCTCCGATGCCGGCCCGGCGGGGGCCTCGGAGGTGGTCCGCCGCTGGCCCCCGGTGTCCCCTCCGGGGGAGAGGTGCACGACGACGGCTCCCGGGCCGACCCCGACCTGCCAGGTGGCGGCCGTGGCGGGGTCGGGCAGCGGGACCGTGCGACCGGTGCGGGGGGTGGCGCGGGAAGTCACCCGGCCACCCTGCCACCCGCCCAGCGGGCTGCGCCCTCGGCCGTCCACAGGCCGGGCGCCGGCTCGTCAGCGGTCGCCGCCGGGTTCGCCGGGGTCGTCCTGCTGCTGGTCGTCCGTGCCCGGGCCCGAGGGGTCCTCGGCCGAGGAGAGCAGGCGTTCGATGTCGGCGTCGGAGATCGAGACGTCCTCCTGCGCGGCCCCACGCCGCTCGGCATACCCCAGCGGGTCGTCGAGGTCCGCGGCGGTGGGTGCCACGTCAGGGTGGCCCCAGGCCTCGTCCCGTGCCGTCTGGCCGTGCGTCGACTCCAGGGCCGCGAACAGGTTGGCGGCGTCCCGCAGCCTCCGCGGCCGTAGCTCCAGCCCCACGAGCGAGGCGAAGGTCTTCTCCGCCGGCCCACCGCTGGCCCGACGACGACGGACCGCCTCCGCCAGCGCCCCAGCGTGCGGAAGGTGCTGGTCGGCGGCCTGGGCGGCGACCACGTCGACCCATCCCTCGACGAGGGCGAGGAGGGTCTCCAGCCGGGCCAGCGCCGCCTGCTGCGCCGGGCTCGGCTCCGTGGCGAACAGGCTGTCCCCCAGCGCCTCCTGCATGGCCTCGTGGTCCTGGGGGTCGGCCTTCCGCACGGCCTCCTCGATCCCGTCCGTGTTGATGCGGATGTCGCGGGCGTACTGCTCCACGGCGCCCAGCAGCTGCGGGCCGAGCCACGGCACGCCGGCGAACAGCCGTACCCGGGCGGCCTCGCGCACGGCCAGGTAGAGGTGCACCTCACCGGCGTCCACCTCCAGGCCCTCCGCGAAGGCGGCCACGTTGGCGGGCAGGATCGCGACGGACTCGTCGCCCGTGACCGGGATGCCCACCTCCGTGCCGGACACGATCTCGGTGGCCAGCGTGCCGACCGCCTGACCGACCTGGGCCCCGAACATGCTCGCGCTCATGCGGCGCACCATGGGCTCCATCTGCCCCATCAGCGCGGCCGGGTTCATCCCGGGGGGAAGCCCCGGGATCTCCGGTCCGCCCTCCTGGCCCAGCTGCGACATCTGCTCCCGGATCGCCGAGGACATGGCCGTCTGCAGGCCCTCGGCCACGGGCGCGGTCAGCCGCTCCCAGAGGGGCAGGGTCAGCTCGACCCACTCGGCCCGGCTGAGGGCCCGGGTCGGCCCCTCCGGCCGAGGCAGGTCGGTGACCTGGTCCAGCCACAGGGAGGCGACCTGCACCACCTGCTCCACGTCGCGCACCGTCGCCCCGCCGACCGAGACGTCACCGGCGTCCTGGGCGACCACCTGGCGCGCGACGTCCCGGGCCAGCTCGGAGTTGACCGGCCCGTCGTCACCGCCACCCCCGCCGAGGAGCAGCTCCATCTGGGACCGCATCTGCCGGATCTGCTGGGGGTCCATGGAGCCCAGCCCCATGGCCTCGAGGGCCTCCCGCATCTGCGGCGGGACCGGTCCGCCGAGCAGGGCCTCGAAGGGGTCCGGCTCGTCGTCGGGGCGTTCGGAGGGCGGGTTCTGGGACACGTCGGCTCTCTTCCTTCCGCACGGGGTCGGTCGACCAAGCCTGCCACGGCGGGCGGGCGGCGGCCGTCCGGGCCGGGTCGACCCGGCGCTGCACCCACGACAACGCCGGGGGACCGCTCGACGTTCCGACGCCCCTCGGGCACGCCGTCCTGTTGCTCGTCCAGCCGGTTCCCAGGGCGGGTGCGGCATGATGGCGCCGTGAGTGCTGAGCAGCCGACCGTCGTCGCCGAGGTGCGCGAGGCCCCCCTCTCCGTGGACGAGGCGCTGGCCGGCGTCAACCATCCCCGGGCGGGGGGAGTGGCCCTGTTCGTCGGCACCGTGCGGGAGCACGACGAGGGGCGTGAGGGGGTCGCCGTCCTCGAGTACAGCGCCCACCCCGGCGCCGTTGAGCACCTGCGCAGGATCGCCGGCGCGGTGGCGGCCCTGGACCAGGTCCAGGGGGTGTATGCCGTGCACCGCACCGGGCAGCTGCGGGTCGGCGACCTCGCGGTGGTGTGCGCGGTCGCCGCCGAGCACCGGGCGGAGGCGTTCGACGGTGCCCGTCGGCTGATCGAGGAGCTCAAGGCGGAGGTGCCGATCTGGAAGCGCCAGGAGTGGTCCGAGGGGGACCACAGCTGGGTGGGCCTGTGACGAGGAGGGCACCGTGAGCGAGGGCTACCACCACGGCTATCCCCGGCAGCAGCCGGACCGGGTCCCGCACACCGGCATCGGCCGGCGTTCGGGGGCGACCCTGCTGCTGGTCCCCCTGCTCGTGGTGGCTGCGGCCGCCGCCAGCTGGGTCGGGGTGGACAAGGTCGTGTACGAACCCGGCCCGGTGTTCGACACCCTGGACTCCATCGACGGGACCCCGGTCGTGGTCCTCGACCCCGAGCTGGAGGACCACCCGACCGAGGGTGACCTGTTCTTCACCACCGTCCGCCTCGACGGCGGACCGGGGGAGAAGGTCACCCTCCTGGAGTGGGGCCGGGCGGCGCTCGACCCCGCCCTGACCGTCCACCCGCGGGAGGAGATCTTCCCCGAGCAGGTGACCGCCGAGCAGGTGCGTGAGCAGAACACCGAGCTGATGGAGCACTCCCAGCAGGACGCCGCCGTCGTCGCCCTCCGGGAGGCCGGCATCGAGGTCCCCGAGGACATCGTCGTGGCCCAGGTCATCGCCGACGCGCCGGCCGACGGCGTGCTGCACGTGGACGACGAGATCCTCGAGGTCGAGGGCGAGCCGATGACCGACGCGGAGACCGTCCGGTCCCGGCTGCAGGAGGTCACCGCGGGCGAGAGCGCCTCCATGACGCTGGTCCGCGACGGCGAGGAGGTCACCCTCGACGTGCCCACGGTGCGGGACGAGGAGAGCGGGCGCACCATCGTCGGCGTCTACCTGGCCCCCCGGTACGACATGCCCTACGACGTGACCATCAGCGCGGGCAACGTCGGCGGGCCCAGCGCCGGCCTGATGTTCTCGCTGGCCATCTACGACCGGATCACGCCCGGAGCCCTGACCGGGGGACGGTCGGTGGCCGGGACGGGCACGATCAGCGGGCTGGGCAACGTGGGCCCGATCAGCGGGGTCCGCCAGAAGATGTATGCCGCGGAGGAGGCCGGGGTCGAGCTGTTCCTGGCGCCGGAGGACAACTGCGACGAGGTGGTCGAGGGTCGGCCCGACGGGCTGGTGGTGGTGCCGGTCGCCACGTTCGCGGAGGCCCGGGAGCACGTGGAGGCGGCGGCGGGGTCGGACGACGTCGGCGCCCTCGACCTGCCCAGCTGCCAGGATGTCGTTGACGAGGACGGGGCCCCCGCCACGGGATGAGCCGAGCTCCCGGCCGGGCGGTCAGTCGTCCTGCAGGGTCGCTGCGAGCGCGTGGGTCAGCCCCGGGGCCAGGTCCCGGCCGACGGCGACGGCGTCGTCCTCGTCGTGGTCGCGCTGACGCAGCAGGCAGACCTGCTCCCCGGTCCGCAGGCACGCGGCGAGCAGCCGGACGTCCTTGCGGGCCGGGTGCGCCGCCAGCCGGTCGGTCGCGAGCCGGGGATCGTCGGGCAGGTCCCGCTCCGCCTCCGGCGGGACGACGATGCGTTCGACGGAGAGCGCGACGCCGTCCACCTCGTCGGGCCAGGCCATCCGGCCCAGGAGGGACTCCAGGTCGGATGTGGGGGGCAGGCCCTCCTGCTCGATGGCCGTGTAGCCGTCGTCGTCCGCGTCGCCGAGCCGTTCCACCAGGTCCGGCTCGCGGTCGCGCAGCACCCGGGTGCGGACGAGGGCGAACAACCGGGGCGGCTGGTCCCAGCCGACCCGGGCCACGTGCCGCTCGGTGTCGACCGCTGCGGTCAGGAGGGGGGACGGGACGGTGGACGCTGACTGGTCGGGTGTCACCCGCCCATGGTGCCACCGCCCGCGGTTCCGGAACATCCAGGGAAGCCGTCTAGGGTGGACGGCGTGAGCGACCAGGACAGCAGTCACGACCCCGACGAGCCCGTGGGCCCGCCATCCGGTGGTGGTCCTGGCCCCGCGGACGGGCCCCGCGGCGGGCCGTCCGGTCCCGCGTCCGCCGGGGGTGGTGGACCTGCGGGTCCCGGTTCCGGAGGAGCAGGGGGCGGTCGCCCCGGACCCGGTCGTCCCGGCCCGGGCGGAGGGGGGCCCCGACGTCCCGCCGGACCACGTGGCCCGGCCCGGCCCGGCCGCAGCCGGTGGGTGCCCACGGTCCTCATCCTGCTGGGTCTGCTGTCGGTCGTGGGGTATGCCGCCACGCTGTGGACGGAGTTCCTCTGGTACGACTCGGTCGGCTACCGCACCGTCCTGACGACGCGGCTGCTGACCCAGGTGGCGCTCTTCCTCGGCGCGGGCGCCATCACCGCCCTCATCGTCTGGTCGGGGCTGTGGCTGGCCTGGCGGCACCGGCCCGTCTACGCCCCGAGCACCCCGGAGCAGGCCGCGCTGGACCGCTACCGCAGCGCCCTGGACCCGGTCCGCAAGCTGGTCTTCGTCGCCGTCCCCCTCGTCCTGGGCGGCTTCACCGGCACCGCCGCGGCGTCCCAGTGGCAGAACATCCTGCTCTTCCTGCACCGGGAGCCGTTCGGGGTCGAGGACCCCGAGTTCGGGCTGGACGTGGGCTTCTTCGTCTTCAGCCTGCCCTTCTGGCAGATGGTGGTCTCCTACAGCACGCTGGTCCTGGGCCTGAGCCTGGTTGGCGCCCTGGTGACCCACTACATCTACGGAGGGCTCCAGCTGCAGGCCGGACCGGGGCGCCCCCGGACCACGACCGCGGCCCGGATCCACCTGGCGGTCCTCCTGGCCCTGCTGCTGGTGGTCCGCGCCGGCGGGTACTGGATCGAGCGCTTCACGCTGTCGATGAACGAGCACGCGCGCATTACCGGCATGACCTACACCGACGTCAACGCCGTGCTGCCCACCCGCAGCATCCTTGCCGTGGCCTCCCTGCTGGCCGCAGCCTTCTTCCTGTCCACGATCTGGACCAAGGCCTGGCGGCTGCCGCTCATCAGCCTGGCCGGGCTCCTTGTGGTCTCGTTGCTGCTGGGCGGGGTCTACCCCTCCCTCGTCCAGTCGTTGCAGGTGCGTCCGTCCGAGGCCCAGCTCGAGGTGCCCTACATCGAGCGGGCCATCGACAGCACGCTGGCGGCGTACGACCTGGAAGGGCTGGAGAAGATCGACTTCGACGCCGAGACCGAGGCCGAGCCCGGTCAGCTGCGTGCCGACGCCGACACCATCCCCGGGATCCGCATCGTCGACCCCTCGGTCGTCTCGCCGACCTTCCGTCAGCTGCAGGGCGTGCGCAACTACTACCAGTTCGCCGACGCGCTCGACGTGGGCAGCTACGAGGTCGACGGCGAGACGGTCGACACCGTCATCGCCGTCCGTGAGCTCAACCTGGACGGCATCTCCGCCGCCCAGCGCAACTGGGTCAACGACCACACGGTCTACACCCACGGCTTCGGCGTGGTCGCCGCCTACGGCAACCGCCGCTCCACGGAGGGCGAGCCGCTCTTCTTCGAACGGAACATCCCGCCCATCGGAGGGCTGGGCGACTACGAGCCCCGGATCTACTTCGGCGAGGCGTCGACGAACTACTCGATCGTCGGGGCGGCCGAGGGAGAGGGCCCGCGGGAGCTGGACTACCCGGCGAGCGGCCAGGAGACCGGCGAGGTGCGCAACACCTACGACGGCACCGGAGGGGTGGAGATCGGGTCGATCGTCCGCCGCGCTGCCTACGCGATCAAGTACCGCCAGATCGAGATCATGCTCTCGGACTCGCTCAACGAGAACTCCCGGATGCTCGACCACCGGGAGCCCCGCGAGCGGGTGGAGCGGGTGGCGCCCTGGCTGCGGCTGGACGGCAACCCCTACCCCGCGGTGGTGGACGGCAGGGTGCAGTGGGTCGTGGACGGCTACACCGTGAGCAACCGCTACCCGTACAGCCAGATGGAGGAGCTGGGCGCCGTGACCGCGGACTCGCGGGTCGCCCAGGCCGAGAACATCACCACGATCGGGGCCGGCCAGGTCAACTACATCCGCAACTCGGTCAAGGCCACGGTGGACGCCTACGACGGCACCGTGCGGCTCTATGCCTGGGACGAGGAGGACCCCCTGCTCAAGGCGTGGTCCAGCGCCTTCGACGGGACCGTGCTGCCGATGTCGCAGATCGACGGCGACCTGATGGACCACCTGCGCTACCCCGAGGACCTGTTCAAGGTGCAGCGCTCGGTGCTCTCGCGCTACCACGTGCAGGACGCCGGGTCCTTCTTCACCGGACAGGACTTCTGGACCGTCTCGGAGGACCCCAGCGTCCCCGGTGAGACCAAGCCGGACATGCCGCCGCACTACCTGTCGGTGGCCATGCCCGGGCAGGACGAGCCGACGTTCAGCCTGACCACCACCTACATCCCGGCGGGGTCGCAACGGCAGAACCTCACCGGCTACCTGGCGGTCGACGCCGACGCCGGCAGCCAGGCGGGTGAACGCCGCGACGACTTCGGGCAGCTGCGGATGCTCGTGCTGCCGCGCGACACCACCGTCCGCGGTCCGGGGCAGTTCCAGAACGACATCAACTCCTCGGACGCCAACTCGCAGGCGTTCGCCCAGACGTTGTCGCAGTTCATCAACCTCAACAGCTCCGACGACTCCCGGGTCGACTACGGCAACCTGCTGACGCTTCCGGTCGGTGGCGGCCTGCTCTACGTCGAGCCCATCTACGTCCAGGCCCGCAGCGCGTCCGCCTACCCGCTCCAGCGCGTGGTCGTCGTGGCCTTCGGCAACGACCTGGCCTGGTCGGACACCCTTGACGGCGCCCTCGACGAGCTGTTCGGCGGCGACTCGGGCGCGACGGCGGGCGACGCCGGGGCGTCCGGCGCCCCCGAGGACGGGGCCGAGGAGCCGGAGGCCGAGCTGGATCCGGACACCGCGCTGGCCCGGGCGGTGGCCGACATCGAGCAGGCTTACGCCGAGGGCCAGGAGGCGCTCGAGGCCGGGGACTGGGAGGCCTACGGACAGGCCCAGGAACGGCTGCAGCAAGCCATCGCGCGGGCCGTGCAGGCCAGCCCCGAGGGTGGTTCGGTCTCCGTGGACGGTGCCGACCAGACCCAGGCACCGGGCGACGAGGCGGAGGTCACCGCCGAGCCGTGAGAACCACGACGGCCCACGGACCCCAGGTGGCCGATTTGGTCCTCCGCGGCCCGTGACCTAGAGTAGGTGGAGCAACGACGCGGGGTGGAGCAGTTCGGTAGCTCGCCGGGCTCATAACCCGGAGGTCGCAGGTTCAAATCCTGCCCCCGCTACCACCGCGACGAAGGCCCGGACCGACACGGTCCGGGCCTTCGTCCGTCCCGGGCCCAGCTGGTGCCCGGGCCGCACGTACAGTGGCCCCACCATGCCTCTCGACTACCCCGTCTCGACGACCACGCTCGACAACGGGCTGCGCGTCGTGGTCAGTCCGGACCGGTCGGTGCCCGCCCTGTCCCTCAACCTCTGGGTGGACGTGGGGTCGCGCCACGAACGCCCGGGACGGACGGGCCTGGCCCACCTGTTCGAGCACCTCATGTTCCAGGGGTCCGAGCTCGTCGGCGAGGGCGAGCACATGTCGCTGCTCATGGCCCACGGCGGGCGCTCCAACGCCACCACGTCCTTCGACCGCACGACGTACGTGGAGTCCGTGCCGTCCGGTGTGCTCAACCTGGCCCTGTGGCTGGAGGCCGACCGGCACGGCCACCTGCTCCCCGCGCTGACCCAGACCACCCTCGACAACCAGCGGGACGTGGTGGTGGAGGAGAAGCGGCAGCGCTACGACACCGTCCCGTACGGCCAGGCCCTCGCGCACGCCTGCCAGGCCGTCTTCCCCGCCGGACACCCCTACCACCACACGACGATCGGGGAGATGGACGACCTCCTGTCCGCCGACCTGTCCGACGTCCACGCCTTCTACCGTGCCCACTACGGCCCGCGCACGACCACGCTCACGGTCGTCGGCGACGTGGACCCCGCCCAGGTGGTGGACCGCGCCCAGCACTTCCTGGGGCACCTCGTCGACGGGACCGAGGACCGTCCTCCTCGCCGCCCCACGCTGGGACCCTCGTCCGACCCCGTCGTCCGCGACCTCGTCGAGGACGTCCCCTCCGACCGGCTGTACCTGACCTTCCGGCTGCCCCCGGTGACCGATCCCCAGTTCCTGCACTGCACCATGGCGCTGGACGCCCTGGCGTCCCTGGACGTCTCGCGGCTGCACCGTCGCCTGCTGCGGCGGGAGGAGAGCGCGAGCGGCGTCCATGCCTCGGCCCTCGGTCTGGTGGACGGTGCCAGCCTGGGGCTGCTGGTCCTGGACGTGGCGGACGGGACGGACCCCGGCGAGGTCGAGGCTGCGGTGCACGAGGAACTGGCCTCCCTGGGGGAGGCCGGCCCCGGCGAGACCGAGCTGGAGGCCTCCCGGGCGGACACCGAGCGGTCCTGGCTCGAGGCGTTGTCCTCGCACGACGAGCGCGCCGAGCTGCTGTCCCGGGCCGCGGTGAGCCTGGGGGACGCGGGTCAGGTCAACACCTACCTGGACGACGTCATGGCCGTCGGTCCCGACGAGGTCCGGCAGGCGGCGGCGACCTGGTTGTCCCCCGAGGTGATGAGCACGCTGCGCTACCGCAGGGCCGGGGCCGGGTCCGGAGGGGTCCCACGGACCGCGACGGCCCAGGGGGCCGCCGCGCACCCGGCCGGGGAACTGCCGTGAACGGCCGCGTGACCGAGCGCCCGCAGGTGGGTCCCCCTGCCCCGTGGTCCTTCCCCGAGCCGTCCGTCGTGCCCCTGCCCAACGGGATGCGGCTCCTGCTCGTCGACCTCCCCGGTCAGCACGTGCTCTCCCTCCGGGTCTTCCTGCCGCTGCCCGTCTCCGACGAGGAGCGCGGGACCGAGGGCGCCACCCTGCTGATGGCCCGCGCCCTCGACGAGGGGACGTCCCAGCACACCGGGGAGCAGCTGGCCGAGCTCACGGAACGTCACGGCATCGCCTGGGGTGCCGGTGCGGGCGAGCGAGGCGTGCACCTTGGTCTGGAGGTCGCAGGGCGTCACCTCGGCATCGCGCTGGCCCTGCTGACCGAGTGCCTCTCCTCGGCGAGCTTTCCCGAGGCCGAGGTGGACCGCCTGCGGCGGCACCGGCTCGTCGACCTGGCCCACGAGCACGCGGACCCCGGGGTCCGTGCCGCCCGGGCCTTCACCGCCGCCTACTTCGACCCCCGGGACCGTCCCCACCTCCCGGTGGGCGGGACGACGGCGACCGTCTCGAGGCTGACCAGCGACCACCTCCGCGACCGGCACGCGCAGCTGACCGCCCGGGGCGCGACCGTGGTCCTGGTCGGCGACCTCTCCGACGCCCCGTCCGCGGTCGGCACGGTGGCGGCCACGGTGGGCGCCTGGAAGGGCGACGACGAGGTGGCCGGGGCGCCCGGACCCGCACGCCGGTCGGACCGGGCCCACCGGACCGTGCTCGTCCCGCGCCCCGGCCTGGCGCAGACCGAGATCTACCTCGGCCGGCCCGGCCCCGACCGGCGCACGCCCCGGGGCTGGGGCACCTACCAGGTCCTCGCCATGCTCCTGGGGGGTGCCCCGCACGCCCGCCTCGACCGCGTGCTGCGCGAGGAGCGGGGCTACACCTACGGCGTGCGCCTGGGGTTCCGGCCGCGCAGCGTCGGCGGCACCACGGTGGTCGCCGGATCCGTGCGGGCCGACGCGACCGTCCCGGCGCTGGCCGAGACCCTCCGGATCCTCGACGTCCCCGGACCGGGGATCACCGACCGGGAGGTCCGGGATGCGGCGGACTTCGTGGCCATGACCGCCCCCGGGCGGTACGCCACCGCCGACGCCGTGGCGGACGAGCTGGTGTCGCTGGCGGGGGAGGGGCTGGCCCTGGACACCGTCACGCAGACCTTGTCCCAGGTGCGCGGGCTGGAGCGCGACGCGGTCGGGGCGGCCTGGGACGAGGTGCGGGCGTCCGCCCCGTGGACGGTGGTCCTGGTGGGGGACCCCGACCGGACGGTCGGCCTGGAGCAGCTGGAGGTCGGCCCGCTCGAGGTCGTCGACGAGGACGACGACTCCCGACTCTGACGGGACGTCTCCTCCGCGCGGGAGACGGCCCGCGGTGGCGGGCGGTCCGTCAGCCCTGCGGCTCCTCCCCACCGGGGGGTGGGCCGGACGGCCGGCCCCGGCCCTCGGACGCGTGGACGGCAGGGCCGGGCACCTGCCCGGAAGCCGCTGCGCGCCCGGCGACCGGTCCGGCGGCGCTGCCTGAGCCCAGGAGCGTGAGGACCTCGTCGTGCAGCAGACCGTTCGTGGCCACGACGGCGGAGGCGCGCCGGGGGTCGCCCTGGCCGACCGGCAGCCCCTCCGGGGTGCTCGTGCGCCCGCCGGCCTCGGCGACCAGGGCGCTGAGCGTCGAGGCCTGGAACGCGTCCATCCAGGCCGACAGGGCGACGTCGACCGCGCCGTCGGCGACGAGGGCGTGGCTCCAGAAGTCCCCGAACGCGCGCGTACGCCATACCCGGTCCGTGAGGCGGTCGAACCCCGCCCCGTGCGGACCGTGGGACCAGGCCGCCACCTCGTCGGCGGACACCGAGGCGTGCGCCAGGACCCGGGTGTCGCTGACATGCACCCGTGACGCCCGGGTCAGGGCACGGCCCGTCCAGGCCCCCGAGCCCCTGCCCGCCCACCAGCGGCGGGACAGGGACGGTGCCGAGACCAGCCCCAGGACCGGCTCACCGGCGACGACGAGCGAGATCAGCGTCGCCCAGACGGGCACCCCCCGGACGTAGTTGGCGGTGCCGTCGACCGGGTCGAGCACCCAGCACCGCTCGCCCTGGCCCGTCTCCTCGTGGGCGCGGCCGACGACCCGGTCGCGCGGCCGGGTCCGCCCCAGCTGGTGGCGCAGAAGGTCCTCCAGCCGGGCCGTGGCCTGGGTGGACAGCGCGCCGTCGTCGCCCACCGACACCTGCAGGTCCGGGGATCCGAAGAGGTCGAGCGCCGTGCGTTCGACCGCGTCCGCAAGGACGTGGGCCAGGCGCAGGTCGTCGTCGTAGGCGGGCACCGGCCCACCGTAACCGCCTCCTGCGGCCTCAGCCGCGTTCCTCGCCGGAGCGGCTGCGCAGCAGCCGTCGCAGCGACCCGAGCCGTTCGACCCCGTGGGGCACCGACTCCCGCCTCACCCACTCGTCCAGCCCGCACGCCGGCTCGTCGTGGCTGCACCCGCGGGGACACAGCGCGGTGCCCGGGGCCAGGTCCTCGAAGTGCTCGACGAACGTGGCCGGGTCGACGTGGCCCAGGCCGAACGACCGGACCCCCGGCGTGTCGACGACCCACCCGCCCCCGGCCAGCTCGAGGGCGACCGCGGACGAGGAGGTATGCCGTCCGCGCCCGGTCACCACGTTCACCGGGCCGGTGGCCCGGTCGGTGCCGGGGACGAGGGCGTTGACCACCGTCGACTTGCCGACGCCGGAGTGCCCGACGAGGACGCTCGTGCGCCCCGCCAGGTGCCGACCGATCTCCGCCACGCCGGCGGCGTCGAGGGCCCCGTCCGAGGTTCCCCGGCTCACCACGTGCGGCACGTCCAGAGCGCGGTAGTGGGACAGGAACTCCTCCGGATCCCCCAGGTCGGCCTTCGTGAGCAGCAGGAGGGGGTCCATCCCCGCGTCGTAGGCGGCCACGAGGCACCGGTCCACCATCCGGGTGCGCGGCTCCGGGTCGGCCACCGCGGTGACGATGACGAGCTGCTCGGCGTTGGCCACGATGACCCGCTCCACGGTGTCGCTGTCGTCGGCGCTGCGGCGCAGCACGGTCCGCCGGTCCTCGACCCGGACGATGCGGGCCAGGGTGTCCGGGTCGCCGCTGGTGTCGCCCACCATGCCCACGACGTCACCGACCACGATCCGCGTGCGGCCCAGCTCCCGCGCCCGCATGGCGACCACGGTCCGGTCCTGGACCCGGACGGTGTACCGGCCCCGGTCCACCCCCACGACCATCCCGGTCACGGCGTCCTCGTGCGCCGGCCGGTCCTTGGACCGGGGTCGGGTGTTGCGGCGGGAGGGCCGTTCGCGCACGACCGACTCGTCCAGATGGTCGTAGCGGCCCATCAGACCTGCCTCCTGCCGGTGGCCACGGCCGTCTCCCAGACGCGGTCGAAACCGGGGAAGGTCTTGTCGGCGCAGGCCACGTCCTGCACCCGCACGTCCGGGACCACGGCCCCGACGACCGCGGCGAACATGGCCATCCGGTGGTCGTGGTAGGTCCGCAGCTCGGCCCCGTGGAGCGGTACGGGGTGGACCTCCAGCCCGTCGGCCAGCTCCCTGGCGTCACCGCCCAGGCGCCCGATCTCGGTGGTCAGGGCGGCCAGCCGGTCCGTCTCGTGTCCGCGCAGGTGCGCGACCCCACGGATCCGGCTCGGCGACCGGGCGAGCAGGCACAGGGCGGTGACCACGGGGGTGAGCTCCCCGACCTCCGACAGGTCCAGGTCCGCGCCCTCCAGCCGGCCCCCCGGCGGGCCGTGCACCATCAGACCGTCGGAGTGCCGCGACGTCCTGGCCCCCATCCGCCCGAGGAGCTCCGGCAGCCGGTCCCCGGGCTGGGTGGTGGCGGACGGCCAGCCCTGGACCGTCACCTGCCCGCCCGTGGCCGCGGCCAGGGCCAGGAAGGGTGCGGCGGAGGACAGGTCCGGCTCGACCTGGACGTCCAGACCGTGGACCGGGCCGGGCTCGACGCGCCAGCTCGTCGGGCCGGGGCGGTCCACCCGCACCGACGCCAGACGGAGCACCGCCTCGGTCATCTCCACGTGCGGCAGGCTCGGCAGGGCGGCGCCGACGTGCACGAGCTCCAGGCCGGTCGTGAAGCGGGGGGCGGCCAGCAGGAGCGCTGAGACGAACTGCGAGCTCGCCGAGGCGTCGATCCGGACCCGGCCTCCCGCCACGGCGCCGGCGCCGTGGACGGTGTAGGGCAGGGTGCCCCGGTCCCCGTCGTCGACCTGGACCCCCAGGTCCCGCAGCGCCTGCAGGACGGGCCCCACCGGGCGGGCGCGCGCGGAGGGGTGGCCGTCGAAGCGCACCGGGCCGTCCGCCAGGGCTGAGACGGGGGCCAGGAAACGCATGACGGTCCCGGCCTGGTGGCAGTCGACGGTCACCGAGCCGCGGAGCCGGTCCGGAGGCTCCACCCGCCACAGGTCGTCGCGGCGGTCGTCGACGTCGACACCGAGGGTGCGCAGCGCCTCGACCATGGCCAGGCTGTCCTGGGAGCGCAACGGACCATGCAGCACCGAGGGCCCGTCGGCGAGGGCGGCCAGCACCAGCCACCGGTTGGTCAGCGACTTGCTCCCGGGAACCTCGACCGCCGCGCGGACGGGCCCGGCGGCCTCGGGGGCCGCCCAGATCTGGGGGTGGGTCATCGCGGCGCGTCCTCGGGGTCGGGGGGCAGGGTGGCCAGCAGCCTACGGACGGCGCCCGTCAGCGCGGGCAGGTCCCGGGTGGCTGAGTGGGTGCCAGGGACCGGGACGACCGTGAGCCGCGGGTCGGTGACGGCGGCGACGACCTCCTCGGGCCGCCCGAACGGGTCGGCGCTCCCCTGGACCACCAGCGTGGGCAGGCCGGCCCGCACCGGCCCCGCCAGCTCCGGCGCCCGGGTGCGGTCCGGCCGCCCCGGGGGGTGCAGGGGGAAGGCGACGCAGATGACCGCGGCGACCCCGGGCCGCGGCGTGCCGTCGTCGAGGGCCGCGGTGCGGCAGGCCACCCGGGCACCCGCGCTGCGACCCCCCAGCACCCACGGCCGGGGCAGCGGGTCGAGGCCGGGGCCTCGGTCCTCGGACAGGGCGCCCAGGATCTGCAGCCACGCCGCGTCCAGCCGCGGGGGCGCCGTGGCCACGCGTCGCCCGGCGACCCGCCACGGCTGGTCGACGAGCACCACGGTCCAGCCGTGGTCCGCCAGGGAGGTGAGGGCGAGCACGTCCGGCGTGTCCCGTCGGCCGCCCGCGCCGTGACCCAGCAGCAGGGTCCCGACGGGGGAGGGGGCCGGGAAGACCCGGACCCGCCCGGGGCCCTGGTCCGTCGGGACCAGCTGCTCCGCCGGTCCGGCCGTGCCTGCCGTCACCGCCCGAGCACCTCTCCGGTGACCGGGTCCACGGCACCCTCCAGCTGGTCGGTCGGGAGCGGCTCGACCAGGCCGGGTCCGTTGCTGCGGGAGGAGTTGACCGCGGTGCTCACCGGCCAGGCCTGGAACCTGCCCGGGACGTGCGACCCGTCGAGCAGCGCACGCACGTCGGCGGGGGAGGTCAGGCCGGGGTCGAGCCAGGCCTCCCACGCCTGCCGGTCGAGAGCGACCGGCTGCCGGTCGTGGATGCGGTGGAGCCCGGGCTCGGCGGCCGTGGTGACGATGGTGTAGGAGACGACCCAGGAGGACGGGTCGTCCGGAGCCGCGTCGGGCATCTTCCAGAACTCGTACAGCCCGGCGAGCGCGAGGGGGACGTCGTCGGCACGGCTGATGAAGAAGGGCTGCTTGCGCGGCCGTCCCCGGGCGTCCCGGGCCACCGGGCTCAGCTGCCACTCGTACCAGCCCGTGACCGGGACGAGGCACCGTCGCCGGGAGGCGGCCGGGGCGAAGGCCCGCTTGTCCAGGACGGTCTCGGCGCGCGCGTTGGTCATCCGCGTGCCGCCCGAGGGGTCCTTGGCCCACGAGGGCACCAGGCCCCACGTCAGCAGCCGCAGCTGCCTCACCGGCTGCGCGTCCTCACCCCCACCTCGCGGGGCCCGGGTCAGGACGACCGGTGCCTGCTTGGTCGGGGCGACGTTGTGGTCGGGACGTCCCGGCGGCGGCTGCTGCGGCGAGCGCAGCAGGCTGCGGGACGGCTGGTCGGTGGCGTCCAGCGCCACCTCGTAGGCCTCCACGAGCTCCTCCGGGTGGGCGGTGGCCGCATACCTGCCGCACATGGCTGCCCGTCACCTCACTGCTGGTAGCTGGCCAGGAAGTTGCCCATCCGCTCCAGCGCCGCGCGCAGGTCCACGCTCCACGGGAGGGTCACGATCCGCAGGTGGTCCGGGGTGGGCCAGTTGAACCCGGTGCCGTGGACCACGAGGATCTTCTCCTGCTCCAGCAGGTCCAGGCACAGCTGGACGTCGTCCCGGATCTCGTGCACGTCCGGGTCCAGCCGCGGGAAGACGTAGAGGGCGCCCTGCGGCTCGACGACCGAGACCCCCTCCATCCGGCCCAGCATCGAGACGGCGACGTCGCGCTGCTGGGTCAGCCGACCCTCGGGGGCGATGAGCTCGTCGATGCTCTGGTGCCCCGAGACGGCCACCTGGATCGCGTGCTGGGCGGGGACGTTGGGGCACAGGCGTGTGGAGGCCAGCAGCTCGATGCCCTCCAGGAAGCCCCTGGCGTGGTGCGTGGGCCCGGTGATGGCCACCCAGCCCGCCCGGTAGCCGGCGACCCGGTAGGTCTTCGACAGGCCGTTGAACGTCAGGCACAGCAGGTCGGGCGCCAGCGCCGCGATCGAGGTGTGCCGGGCGCCGTCGTAGAGGATGCGGTCGTAGATCTCGTCGGCCATGAGCAGCAGCGAGTGCTCGCGGGCGAGCTGGGCGATCTGCTCGAGCACCTCGCGGGAGTAGACCGCCCCCGTGGGGTTGTTGGGGTTGATGACGACGATCGCCTTCGTCCGCGGGGTGATCCGGCTGCGGATGTCCTCGACCGAGGGGTTCCAGCCGTCCTGCTCGTCGCACAGGTAGTGCATTGGGGTCCCCCCGGCCAGCGAGGTGGCAGCGGTCCACAGCGGGTAGTCGGGGGCCGGGACCAGCACCTCGTCGCCGGGGTCCAGCAGGGCCTGCAGCGTCATCATGATCAGCTCCGAGACGCCGTTGCCCAGGTAGACGTGGTCCACGTCGAGGTCCGGGAACCCCGGCTCCTCCTGGTAGCGCGACACGACGGCGCGGCGGGCGGAGAGGATCCCCTTGGACTCGGAGTAGCCCTGGGCGGTCGGCAGGGCGGCGATCATGTCCTGCAGGATCGTGTCCGGGGCCTCGAAGCCGAAGGGCGCCGGGTTGCCGATGTTGAGCTTGAGGATGCGGTGGCCCTCGGCCTCCAGCTGCGCCGCGCGGGCGGCGACCGGGCCGCGGATCTCGTAGAGGACGTTCTGCAGCTTGACCGGCTGGGTCAGCTCGCGAAGGGGGTGGTGGCGGACGCTGGGGTTCACGGGACCATCGTCGCACCCCGCAGCGGGTACCCTGCCAGGGCACTGGACGCGGTGGCGCCCCGACCACCCGGTGCCGGATCCGGAGGAGGTGGCCCGATGAGAAGGCTCCAGGACGTCGGACTGCTGCTGCTGGTGCTGGTCGCCGGGGTGCTCACCGCGCTGACGTTCACGTCCGTGACCGGCCCCGCGCCCGACCGTGGGCCGACCGACCCCTCGTCCGAGGGCGGACCGACCGGGCCGGTGGGGCTCGTGGCGGACCTCTCGGCGGTGACCTCGGGGGCGCCCGGGGACACGACCGGTGGAACCGCCGACGACGCCGCCGCGACGGGGGCCGGCCGACCACCGGACCTCGACGCCGTGCGGGACGTCCTGGCCGACGGGGCGCCCGTCGTCGTCGCCGCGCTGGGGGACTCCACCGGCAACGAGACGTGGGAGTGGGTCTACGAGTGGGGTCGGGCCCTGGCCTCGGACCGGCCGGTCGAGGTCGTCTCCTGGAACGAGTGGACCGAGGACGGTTACATCGACCCGGTGGAGCTGGGCTCGGGGCAGGACGGCGGGACGGTGACGCTGTATGCGGGCCACCAGTCGGGTGCCGGTGCCGCCTATCCCGCCGGCCGCCTGGAGGCGTTGGTGCCCGAGGAGCCGGACCTGGTCATCCTCAACTACGGCCACAACGACACCGTGGACAGCGTGCGGTCGGGCACCGCGGACACGCTCGAGGCCCTCCGGCAGCGCTTCGGCGGCGGGCTGCCGGTCGTCGTCACGCTGCAGCAGCCGCAGGCCGACGACGCCAACGCCGAGGTCCGCGCTGCGCTCGCCGACCTGGCCGCGGCCGAGGGCCTGCCCACCATCGACGTCGCAGCCGCGTTCGAGGCGACGGGGGACCCGGCGGCCCTGCTCGTTGACACGGTCCACCCTGACGAGGACGGGGCCGCGCTGTGGGCCCGCACGGTGGACGGGACGCTGACCGGTCCCTGAGCCGCCGGGAATGCTCCGGCCGGGCGGGCCGTTGCCGACAACGAACCGACCCAGGCAGGAGGAAGCCGGTGCTGATCACCACCCACGCCCCGGGCGAGCGGACGGGCGCGAGCGCGCTGGTGGCCGACGTCGGGCTAGGCTGGACGTCGATGGACACCCACCAGCCCACGATCGAGGAGCTCGAGGCTCAGGCGCTCGCCGAGGCCGACGCCACGGTCGACGTCGAGAACGAGACCGACCAGGAGCGCGTCGCCCGCTTCGAGCGCGAGGCCATGCCCCTGCTCGACCAGATGTACTCCGCCGCCCTGCGGACGACCCGCAACCCCACGGACGCGGAGGACCTGGTGCAGGAGACCTACGCCAAGGCCTTCGCGGCGTTCCACCAGTACCGTCCCGGCACGAACCTCAAGGCCTGGATGTACCGCATCCTCACCAACACCTACATCAACACCTACCGCAAGAAGCAGCGGCAGCCGTTGGAGTCGGACGCGGCCGAGGTCGAGGACTACCAGCTGGCCCGGGCCGCCTCGCACAGCTCCAAGGGGCTCCGGTCGGCCGAGACGGAGGCCCTGGACCACCTGCCGGACAGCGACGTCACCAAGGCGCTGGCCTCGATCGGGGAGGACTTCCGGCTCGCGGTCTACCTGGCCGACGTGGAGGGGTTCTCCTACAAGGAGATCGCCGAGATCATGGACACGCCCATCGGCACCGTGATGTCCCGGCTGCACCGGGGGCGCAAGCAGCTGCGGGAGCTGCTCACCGACTACGCCGTCGAGCGTGGCGTCATCTCCTCCCCCGAGGAGGCCCGGCGATGAACCACCACGAGGAGAACCGGCCTGCGCGCGGTCCGGCCGACTGCGCCGACGTGGTCCTCAGGCTGTTCGAGTTCGTCGACAACGAGGCGGGCCCGGTGGACCAGGCCCGCATCCGGGAGCACCTGGACGAGTGCGGCTCGTGCCTGGCGGAGTACGAGCGCGACCTGCTGCTCAAGGCGCTGGTGCGCCGGGCGTGCGCCTGCGAACCGGCGCCGGCGGCCCTGCGCACGCAGATCCTCACCCGGATCACGACCACGTCGGTCACCGTCGTGCGCGACCGTCGGGACCGCTGACCCCGCCCCGCGGAACGGGCCGGGACGCGGCAGGAGGGCCGGTCCCCGTCGGGGTCCGGCCCTCCTGCGCGCCTACTGGTCAGGCGTTGGGCTTGCGGCCGTGGTTGGCGGCCTTCTTCTTGCGGTCACGACGCTTGCGGGCTCGCTTGCTCATGGTGCCTCCTGGGGATGAGGGACGGGACGGTCGGCCTCCGGCCGGTCACGGCAGGGGTGGCGACGAGTCATCATCTCACACACGACCACCAGGACCCACGAAGATTGTGATCTGGATCACACATTGGGTAAAGGCTTGTTCAAGTTCGTCCGCCGCCGGGCCTGACGGCAGGAAGGGCGGCCCGCGGTGTGGGACAGTGGCCCCACGGTCTCCCCCTGACCGTCACCCCCGGGTGTCCCCACGGGACACGGACGAAAGGACCCCCGACATGTACCAGCTCCTCACCGCTCTCCTCTCCTCCTTCGGCGGCAACGTCATCGACGTGGTCTCCTGGGAGGACTGACGAAGCACACCCCTGCGACGCGGGGCCGACGTGGGGGCGTCGGCCCCGCGTCCGTGCGGGTGGATCTCTACATCCTCCTGCTCGGCGTCCTGGCCACCGCCGTCTGCTGGTGGGGATGGACCCGGGGGGGAGGGGCCGGCCCCCCGGACCCGGTGGTCGTGCTGGCCCTCGCGGTGCTCGGGGTCGCCGGGGTGGCCCTCCGCGAGCGCGATCTCGGGCCGCACCTGGGGGTCTCCGTGGCGATGGTCGTGCTCGCGGCCGCTCTGCCCCTGGCGGGACCGTCGGGGGCGGTCCTCGTCGGTGGGGTCTCCTACGCGCTGGACCCACGCCGAACCCGCTGGCGGACGAGGTTCTTCAACGTCGCGATGACGGGCTTCCTCGGCGCCGCCGGTGGGCTGGTCTACCTTACGCTGGGAGGGGTCCGGGTCCAGGGTGCGGACCCGGTCTACCCTCCCGACCTGCTGCTGAGGGTGGGGCTGCCGCTGCTGCTGGCCTACGCCGCGATGACGGGACTCAACGCGGTGGCCATCGCCTTGATGTCGCACTTCATGAAGGGCACAGCCGTCCCGGGGATGGTGGCCCGTGTGCTGCGCAGCCTGGGGTGGGGCTATCTGTCCCACGTGGTGATCGCCTTCCTCTTCGCGGTGCTGTGGGGGCCGGCCCGCCTCGGGGCCCTCAGTGCCCTCTTCGTGCTCGGGCCGCTCCTCGTCGCGCACTGGTCGATCGGCCGGGAGGTGGCTGCCCGTCGGGAGCACCAGGAGACGGTGACCACCTTCGTGGCCGCCCTGGAGAAGGCTGAGCCCACCTCGGTGGGGCACAGCGCCCGGGTCGCCGAGCTCGTGGACCGGATGGCTCCCGCTCTGGGGATCCGGGGTCAGGCGGCCGACGACCTGCACTACGCGGCCCTGGTGCACGACATCGGCATGGTCGCCGTCCGGCCGGGGCTGCACGGTGGGGAACACACGGACCCGGAGCCGGCCGGACGCCTCAGCCTGCTCAGCAGCCACCCGGTGGCGGGGGTGGACGTCCTCCGCGGGCTGGACTTCCTCACCGGGGCGCTGCCCGCGGTGCGCCACCACCACGAGCGGATGGACGGTCGCGGCTATCCCGACGGGCTGCGGGGGGACGAGATCCCCCTGGCCGCCCGGGTCATCGCCGTGGCCGACGCGTTCGACGCGCTGACGGTGGACCGGGGGCAGGGTACGGGGGACCAGGGCGCTGCCGTGGCGGAGCTGCGGCGACGGGCCGGGAGCCACCTGGACCCTGCCGTCGTCGAGGTGCTGGCCAGTACCGTCGTGGGGACCGCGGCGGGTGGGAGCAGCCCGACGACCCACGGCACTGCCGGGACCGGGTCCCCCGTCCTCGACCCACTGCCCGCGGACGGGTGGGTCGATCACGACGACCCCCGCGTCAGCGACGTCTTCGCCGAGTGGCAGCCCGAGGGTGCGGAGCGCCAGCCGTGACCCTCACCGTGGGGACAGCGCTCGTCGTGCTCGCCGTCATGATCCTGGGGGAGATCTGGCGGGTGGCCGCGCCCGGTGCCGTGCGCGACGCCCCCCTGGCCCAGGCGACCGGTATCGCGGCCGCCGTGTCCACCGCGTGGCCCGCGTCCGGGGACCCTCCCGTGGGGCTGACCGGCCTGCTGGGGCCTGCGTCCCTGGCCGCCGGGGCGGTCCTGACCGTGGCGCTGGCCCGGAGGTCGACGGCCGGCCTCGGGCCCGACCTCGCCCGGGCCGTCGGCACCGTCCTCGTGGCCGGTGTGCTGGCCCGCGTGACAGGCCCCGACGGCAGCACCCTGCTCGAGGGGACCGCTCGACCAGGGTCCCGCAGCGGGCTGGTGGCCCTGCTGCTGCTGTCGGTCGCGGTCGCCACGGTCGCCGTGCCGGTGGCCGGCCGCTCGGTCCTGCGGGCCCGGGCCGAGCGGGTGTCCGTCCTCGCAGCGCTGGCGGACGACCTGGGGCGGCACGGCCTGCTCGCCCTGGCCACGGCCTCCACCGCCGCCGTCATGGCACTGTCGATGCACGTGCTGGGGCCGGTGGCGCTGGTGCTGTTCCTCGTGCCCCTGGGCGTGCTGCAGACCGCCGTGTCGCGCCAACGGACGATCCGGGCGGCCCAGCGGCAGACCCTGTTCGCGCTGGCCCGGCTGACCGACCAGGCGGGTCTTACCGCACGCGGGCACGCCTACCGCGTCGCCACCCTCGCCGTGCCCGTGGCGCGGGAGGTGGGGGTCCCGGACCCCGACCTGGCAGACGTGGAGGCGGTCGCGCTGCTGCACGACGTCGGGCAGGTCGGTCTGCGCCGACCCGTCCCCGGCGGGGCGACCGTCGAGGTCTCCCCGCGGGACCAGCGCCGGATCGCCGGGACGGGGGCGGCCATCCTGGCCCGCACGGCCCAGCTCTCGCGGGTCGCCGCCGCCGTCGCCGACGTCGGGCTGCCCCACCACCGGGCCGTGGCGCGGGGCGACGTGCTTCCCGCAGCCCGCGTGGTCCGGGTGGTCTCGGCCTACGACGACCTCGTCCAGGGGGCGACGGGGCCCGACGAGCCGGTGGAGGCGCTCTCCCGGCTCCTGCGCAGCACGCCGCACGAGTACGACCCCGAGGTGGTGGAGGCGCTCGTACGGCACCTGGTCCGGCGTGGACGGCTCACCTCCTCCGCCGCGGACCGGCTCACCCGGGTGGGGTGAACGGCGGGCGGGTGGACCGGCCTCGCGGGCCCGGGTGGCCCGCAGCGGCTAGCCTGGGTCCGTGCTCCTGGCGATCGACACCTCCACGACGACCGTCGGCGCGGCCCTGCACGACGGGAGCACGGTGCTCGCCCGCGCCGTGAGCGAGGACGCACGCAGGCACGGGGAGCTGCTGGCCCCCGCCGTCCGCCGGGTCCTGCAGGACGCCGGTGTCGACCGCACCAGGCTGACCCGGATCGTGGTCGGCGTCGGCCCGGGCCCGTTCACGGGTCTGCGGGTCGGTGTCGTGACCGGGCTCGTCATGGCCCACGCGCTGGGGCTGCCCGCCCCCGACGGGGTCTGCTCGCTCGACGCCCTCGCCCACGGGGTCGTCGGACGCCACGAGGGGCCGCTGCTGGTGGCGACCGACGCGCGGCGCAAGGAGGTCTACTGGGCCGTCTACGAGGTGGGCGGCCGGGCCGCCCGGCGGATCCAGGGTCCGGGTGTCTCCCGGGCCGCCGACCTGCCCGAGGAGGTGCGGCACCTGCCCACCGTGGGGCGAGGGACCTCGCTCTACCCCGAAGACCTGCCCAGTCCGCTCGTCCACGCGGCCGGGGACGTGGACCCCGGGGTGCTGGCGACCCTGGCGCAGGCTCTGCTGGGCGGGGAGCATCCCGACGCGGGGACGGCCCTGCTGCCGCCCGAACCGCTGTACCTGCGCCGACCGGACGCCGTCGCGGGTGGGGGACGACGGCCGTGACCGGGTCGACGACCCTGCGGGCGGCTGGCTGGCGCGACCTCGCCGCCATGGCGCGGCTGGAGCGTCGGTGCTTCCCGGCCGACGCATGGTCCGCGGCGACCTTCTGGTCCGAGCTGGCCGGCCGGCCGACCCGTTCCTACTGGGTGCTGACGGGACCGGCCGCGGGCGGGTCGGACGGACCCGCCGAGGACGAGCAGATCCTCGGGTATGCGGGGATGAGCTCGGACGGGGAGACCGCGGACGTCATGACGCTGGCCGTGGGTCCCGAGACGCGGGGGCACGGCTGGGGAAGCCGCCTCCTGGAACGTCTGCACGACCACGCCCGGGACTCGGGTGCCGGTGCCATGATGCTGGAGGTGCGGGCCGACAACCCCGCGGCCCGTCACCTGTACGCGGCGGCGGGCTACGAGCAGGTCAACGTCCGGCGGGGCTACTACCGGTCCTCCGACGGCGGGTCCGCCGTCGACGCCCTGGTCCTGAGGAAGGAGCTGTCGCTGCCGTGACCGAACCACTCGTGCTGGGCATCGAGACGAGCTGCGACGAGACCGGGGTGGGCCTCGTCCGGGGAGGGACCCTGCTCTTCGACGCGATCGCCAGCAGTGTCGACGAGCACGCCCGTTTCGGAGGGGTCGTCCCCGAGGTGGCCAGCCGTGCCCACCTCGAGGCGATGGTGCCGACCATCGAGCGGGCCTGCCGGGAGGCGGGAGTGCGGCTCCAGGACGTCGATGCGGTCGCCGTCACCGCCGGTCCGGGCCTGGCCGGTGCCCTGCTCGTCGGCGTGGCGGCGGCCAAGGCCCTCGCGGTGGCCCTCGACCGGCCGATCTACGGGGTCAACCACCTGGCCGCGCACGTGGCCGTCGACGTCGTCGAGCACGGGCCCCTGCCCGAGCCCACCATGGGCCTGCTCGTCAGCGGAGGGCACTCCAACCTGCTCCTGGTCCCCGACGTCACCCACGACATCCGCTCGCTGGGCGCGACGATCGACGACGCGGCGGGCGAGGCCTTCGACAAGGTGGCCCGGCTGCTGGGCCTGCCCTTCCCCGGTGGACCGCACATCGACCGGGCCGCGCGGGAGGGCGACCAGGTGGCCATCGACTTCCCCCGGGGGCTGACCTCCGGGCGGGACCTGCAGCGGCACCGCTTCGACTACTCCTTCTCCGGCCTCAAGACGGCCGTGGCGCGATGGGTCCAGGCGCGCGAGCAGGCTGGGGAGCCGGTGCCGGTCGCGGACGTGGCCGCCAGCTTCCAGGAGGCGGTCGTGGACGTCCTGACGCGCAAGGCGGTGCTGGCCTGCACCGAGCACGGGGTGGACGACCTGCTCATCGGCGGGGGGGTCGCGGCCAACAGCCGGTTGCGGGCCCTGGCCCAGGAGCGGTGCGACGCGGCCGGCATCCGGTTGCGCGTGCCCCGACCGGGCCTGTGCACCGACAACGGGGCGATGGTCGCGGCCCTGGGCGCCCAGATGGTGCAGAGAGGACGGACCCCGTCGGACCTCGACCTGCCGGCGGACTCGTCCCAGCCGGTCGAGCTCGTCCAGTCCGGCGTCGGCGCGGGTCACTCCCACCCCTGACGGGCAGGACCGCCCCGCCCGCTCCCCGTGCGCCGGTCAGGGGACGGGGACGGGCTCCACGGCGAGGACGGCCGGACGGCCCGCCACACGGGTGAGGACGAGGACGACCTCGGGGCCCTCCCCGCTGAGCCGGAGCTCGGTGCGGAACGCCCCGGGGTCGACCCCGACGCCCCTCTTCTTGAGGGTGACCCGGCCCGCGTCCCGCGCCCGCAGCCAGGCCCGCACCGGGCGGGCCCTGAGGGGAAGGACATCCTGGACCGCGTACCACCGTGCCCAGGGAAGGGGGTGCACCCTCCCGGCCGTCACGTAGCCGACGCCGGTGTCCAGCTCGGCGCCGTCCACGGTCGCCGCCAGCGCGCCGGTCAGACGGGCCGCGACGACGGCGCGGTCGGGCTCGGCGAGGAACGGCCCGACCGACCGGGCGTCGACCAGCACCCCGGGGTCCTGCTCCGGAGGCCGGACGACGTGCCACCGGACCGCGGCGTCCCCGGACGACCCCGCACCGGGGGAGGTTCCGACGACCGCCGACCGACCGGTGGTCCCGGCTGCACCGCCCCACCACAGGGCGCACTCCAGCACGTCCCCGTCGAGGGAGACCCACTCCGCCTCCACCCCGTCGGGCACCTCGGAGACGGGGAACCCGGGGGAGAGCTTGGTCCCCGCGGCGGCCGCCCGGCGCGAGACGAGCTGCACGTGCTCCCAGGACGGTGACAGCTCGGCGAGCCGGGACCGGCGTCGGGTGCGTCCGTGCACGTCCGCCAACCCGGGGGAGCGACGTGCGGGGTCGAACCACACACCGTCGTCCGGCTCCGGCGTCACGGATCCCGCGTCCGC
Organism: Ornithinimicrobium kibberense; assembly: GCF_006519705.1. NCBI lineage: Bacteria > Bacillati > Actinomycetota > Actinomycetes > Micrococcales > Ornithinimicrobiaceae > Ornithinimicrobium > Ornithinimicrobium kibberense. The sequence continues at coordinate 134,159 of NZ_VFXM01000005.1, read as the reverse complement.
CAGGACGACACGAGCCCGTGGGTGGCCGGAGAGGTTGGCACGGGCGGCCGCGACCACCGCGGGATCGCGGTCCAGCGCCGTCACCTCCAGACCGGCCCCGGCCAGGGCGATGGCGTCCAGGCCCAGCCCGCAGCCGAGGTCCCACACGTGCCCGACGCCCGACGCCGCGAAGCGCTCCGCGTGCCGGACCGCCACCGCCGGCCGGGTGGCCTGCTCCAGGCCGTCCTCGGTCAGCAGCAACGTCTCCGCCAGGTCGCCCAGGCGGCGGCGCGCCCGGGCCCGGAGCCGGGCCTGGGTGAGGGCCGCGGCGACCACCTCGGCGGGCACCCCCTGGTCCCGCAGACGGGCGGTCAGCGCCAGCACGGCGTCCTCGTCGTAGGGCGGGAGCCCGTCCAGCACCGCGCGACCGGGCCCGGCGTGCAGGTCGGTGAGCAGTGCCGCCGCCCGGCGGCCGGGGTCCTCGTCCTCCTGCTGCACGCACCCATTGTGGCCCTGGCCCCCCGGTGGAGGTGTCCGGGCCAGTAGATTGCGCGCATGGACCGTGTGCTCGACCCCGAGTTCCGGGCCTTGCTGCGGCGGGGCCGACGGGTGGCGGTGCGCGCGGTCGGCTGGGCCCTCACGGCCCAGTTCGGCCTGGCGGCCGGCGTCGTCGCGGCCGACGAGCTGCGGAAGCGGCGCAGCCCCCGGAGCGAGCACCAGGCCCCTGCCGACAACCCCCGGCATACCACCGTCGGCCAGGACGAGATCACCACCTACACCTACGGGGAGGTCCTCTACGAGGACATGCTGGCGGCCATCGACGAGGCCCAGCACTTCGTCTACCTGGCCTCCTACATCTGGAAGGGCGACCAGGTCGGGCAGCGGTTCAAGGACGCGGTGGTCCGGGCCGCCGGACGTGGCGTGCTCGTCTGCGTCGTCTACGACGGGTTCGCCAACCTGGTCGTGCCGTCGGCCTTCAAGAAGTTCCCCCGCGGGGTCCACGTCCTGGGGTTCCCGGTCATCCGCTCGGGCATCCCCCTGGTGGACGTCCGCCGCACCGGACGCGACCACCGCAAGATCCTCGTCGTCGACGGGACGGTGGGGTTCGTCGGCGGGTACAACATCGGCTCGCTCTACGCCACCGAGTGGCGCGACACCCACCTGCGGGTGCGGGGGCCGGGCGTGTGGGAGCTGCAGAACTCCTTCGTCGACTTCTGGAACCGGCACCACCGCCGCGGTCTGCCGGATCTGCCGGACAGCGGGTCCGGTCACTGGAACCCCTCGGTGCGGGCCGCCCGCAACGAGCCGAGCCGACTCATCTACCCGGTCCGGGCCCTCTACCTGGAGGCGATGGACCGCGCCCAGCACCGGGTCTGGATCACCCAGGGGTACTTCATCCCCGACAAGGAGATCCTGGAGGGGCTGCTCGCCGCGGCACGCCGCGGGGTGGACGTCCGGGTCATCCTGCCCGAGTGGTCCAACCACGTGCTGGCCGACGTCGTGGCCCGCTCCTACTGGGCCACGCTCCTCGAGGGCGGGGTGCACCTGCACCTCTACCGCAACGTCATGGTGCACGCCAAGACGGCGACCGTCGACGGCGAGTGGGCCACGGTCGGCACGGCCAACATCGACCGGCTGTCGTTGCGCGGCAACTACGAGATCAACATGGAGATCGTGGACCCGGCCCAGGCCGGCCGCATGGAGGAGATCTTCCGCCGGGACCTGGAGGCGTGCCGCGAGCTGACGCTGGAGGAGTGGCAGGAGCGGCCCCGTTACTACCACCTCCTGGAACAAGCCCTGCGGCCGCTCGAGCCGCTGCTCTGACGCCCGTCCTGGCACTCGGCTTGACCGAGTGCTAAGGACGTGCCTAGATTCGTCCTTAGCACTCTCGGTACGCAAGTGCCAGCACGTTCGGCCGACCCCCGCGACGGCGACCGGGCGCGCAGGGAGTGATGTCCGCACCACGACCGCACCGGCCGGGGACCCCCGGTCGGCCCCATGCAAAGGAAGGTAACCGTGTCGGTTTCCATCAAGCCGCTCGAGGACCGCATCGTCGTCAAGGCCGTCGAGGCCGAGCAGACCACCGCCTCCGGTCTGGTCATCCCGGACACCGCCAAGGAGAAGCCCCAGGAGGGCGAGGTCCTGGCCGTGGGCCCGGGCCGCTGGAACGAGGACGGCGACGAGCGGGTCCCCATGGACGTCCAGGTCGGCGACCGCGTCATCTACAGCAAGTACGGCGGCACCGAGATCAAGCACGGGGGCGACGAGTACCTGATCCTCTCCGCCCGCGACGTGCTGGCCGTCGTCGGCTGACACACCCGGTGAGGACCCGTACCCGCCCGGCCCGCCGCGGCTCGGCACGGCCCGGGTCCAGAACGGCCGGCGTCGCCGGCCAGCGCACGAACCGGCCCCGCCCGACCCGCCCCCGCGGCGCGGTGGGGCGGGGCCGCGTGCGTCCCCACCCCATACCCCGAAAGGAGCTGTGCGCCGATGGCCAAGCAGCTTGAGTTCAACGACAACGCCCGCAAGGCGCTGGAGCGAGGCGTGGACGCCCTCGCCAACGCCGTCAAGGTCACGCTGGGCCCCAAGGGCCGCAACGTGGTCCTCGACAAGAAGTGGGGCGCGCCGACCATCACCAACGACGGCGTGACCATCGCCCGCGAGGTCGAGCTGGAGGACCCCTACGAGAACCTGGGTGCCCAGCTGGCCAAGGAGGTCGCCACCAAGACCAACGACATCGCCGGCGACGGCACCACGACTGCCACCGTGCTCGCCCAGGCCATGGTCCACCAGGGCCTGCGCAACGTCGCCGCGGGTGCCGGGCCGGCCGCGCTCAAGCGTGGCATCGACCACGCGGTGGCCGCGATCAACGACCGACTGCTCGAGACGGCGCGGGAGCTGGAGGGCCGGGACGAGATCGCCCAGGTCGCCGGCCTATCCGCGCAGGACCCGGAGATCGGCCAGCTCATCGCCGACGCCTTCGACAAGGTGGGCAAAGACGGCGTCATCACGGTGGAGGAGTCCTCCACCACCGCGATGGAGCTGGACTTCACCGAGGGGATGCAGTTCGACAAGGGCTACCTCTCGCCCTACTTCGTCAGCGACGCCGACCGCATGGAGGCCGTCCTCGAGGACGCGCTGATCCTGCTCCACCAGGGCAAGATCTCCGCGGTCGCCGACCTGCTGCCGCTGCTGGAGAAGGTCGTCGGCGCCGGCAAGCCGCTGCTGATCATCGCCGAGGACATCGAGGGCGAGGCCCTCTCCACGCTGGTCGTCAACAAGATCCGGGGCACCTTCAACGCGGTCGCGGTGAAGGCTCCCGGGTTCGGCGACCGGCGCAAGGCGATGCTCCAGGACATGGCGATCCTCACCGGCGGCCAGGTCGTCGCCGAGGAGGTCGGCCTCAAGCTCGACCAGGTCGGCCTGGAGGTGCTGGGCACCGCCCGGCGCGTGGTCTCCACCAAGGACTCGACGACGATCGTCGAGGGCGGCGGGGACAACGACGCGGTCGCCGACCGGGTGTCGCAGCTGCAGCGCGAGGCCGAGGCCTCCGACAGCGACTGGGACCGGGAGAAGCTGCAGGAGCGGATCGCCAAGCTGGCCGGTGGCGTCTGCGTCATCAAGGTCGGGTCCTACACCGAGGTCGAGCTCAAGGAGAAGAAGCACCGGATCGAGGACGCGGTGTCGGCCACGCGTGCCGCCATCGAGGAGGGTATCGTCGCCGGCGGCGGCTCCGCCCTGGTCCACGCGGCCACGGCCGTCGACGACCTCCAGCTCGAGGGCGACGAGGCCGTCGGCGCCCAGGTGGTGCGTCGCGCCGTCGCGGAGCCGCTGCGCTGGATCGCCGAGAACGCCGGTCTGCAGGGCTACGTGGCTACGACCAGGGTCGCCGAGATGGCTCCCGGGCAGGGGCTCAACGCAGCCACCGGGGAGTACGGCGACCTGTTCGCCGCCGGTGTGATCGACCCGGTCAAGGTGACCCGGTCGGCGCTGCGCAACGCCGCCTCCATCGCCGCCATGGTGTTGACCACGGACACCCTGGTCGTGGAGAAGCCCGAGGAGGACGAGGACGACCACGGGCACGGGCACAGCCACTGACGCCCGTCGTCCGCACGACGAAGGCCCCCGCCCGGGACACCGGGTGGGGGCCTTCGTCACGGGGCGGCCCGGACGGGCCGGTCCAGGGCTGCGACGTGACCGCGGTGGTGCCGTCAGGCCCCGGCGGCGTCCTCCTGGGCGTAGTAGGCCTGGCGCTCGTCCTCGGTCATCCCGCCCCACACCCCGTACGGCTCCCGGGCCGCGAGGGCGTGCTCCCGGCAGCGCACCAGCACGGGGCAGGTGGCGCAGACCTCCTTGGCGCGCTCGTCGCGTCGGCGGCGGGCAGGCCCGCGTTCCCCCTCGGGATGGAAGAACACCTCCGGGCTCGCGGTGCGGCAGGCCCCCTCGAACTGCCACTCCCACAGGTCGGCGACAGGACCCGGCTGGTGGACGGTCTCCGCCACGTTTCTCTCCTCCCGGGAGCACGCTGGAGCGTGTGGCCCCCCTGGTGTGCACAATAGCCTCACCACGGTTTATACCCGATCAAGGTATGCCCAGGGTAAAGTCGCTCCATGGCTCCCCCCTGGGGGTGGGACCGGCCCGTCGGCCAGGCAAGGAGGTGGGGACAGATGTCGTCCTCCCCCGTGCCCTGGGGTCGGGCCTCGGAGACGGGGCGTGGCCCGGTGCGGCGGGCCGGTGTCTCGGCAGGGGGCAGGACGGTGATGGCCGTGGCGACGGATCCCGGCACGCTCGAGGACCGCACGCCCCAGGCCGGGTCGGTGTCCCTGACGACGAGGGCACGCGAGGGGGACGAGCGGGCGCGGGAGGAGCTGCTCGCCGGCGTGCACCGCCTGGCCCTGCGCTACGCCCGGGCCAGGCTCGGGACGTACCCGGCCGCGGCCGAGCTGGCGGCCGACGTTGCCCAGGAGGTGTGCATGGCGGTGCTCACCGCGCTGCCGGCCTACGACGACCGGGGGGCGCCGTTCGAGGCGTTCGTCTACCGGATCGCCGCGCACAAGGTCGCGGACGCGCAGCGGGCGCACGCGAGAGGACCCGTGACGACGGACGTGCACGACGAGGCATGGCCCCGTGAGCTGGTCGGGTCCGCCGAGGACGACGTCCTGGCCGCCGACGAGGCCTCCCGCGTGCGGGACGTGCTGTCGAGCCTGTCGGAGAAGCACCAGGAGGTGCTCATCCTGCGCGTCGCCGTGGGCCTGAGCGCCCGCGAGACGGCCGAGGTGATCGGGTCGACCCCCGGGGCCGTGCGGGTCCTGCAGCACCGGGCCCTCGCGGCGCTGCGCGACCGGTGGGAGGCAGGGTGAGATGACGAGCGTGGACGACCTCCTCCGCACCGACCACCTCCTGGATGCCCTGGGCGACCGGCGGGCCGAGGGGTGCGGTTCCGACCCCGCGGCCCGGGCGCTCCTCGCGCTGGCTGTCGACGTCGACCCTGGGCCGGCCGAGGGTCGGGCAGCCGCCCCGACGAGGGGCCGGACCGGGGCGGACCGTCGCCCCGCCGTCCCGGTCGCCGGGCCCCGCCGACCGACGGGTCTGCGGCGGTGGCTGGGCGGAGCCAGCCTGGCCGCGGCTCTCATCGCCGGTTCGTCCCTGGCGGCGGCCGTCACCTCGGTGGACCGTCCTGGCTGGGGCACGGCGGACGACACCTCGGCGGTGAACGTCCGTCCACCGGTGGCGACCGGCCCGTCCACGGGCGCCCTCGCGCCCGTGATCGGGCGGTGGTCCCTCCTGCCGCCCGGCGCGGCCGACGCGGATGACGCCGAGGCGACGGCCCTGGCGGCCGCGGACGGGGCGGATGGTTCGTCGCAGGCCGGCGTCGCCCTGGGGCGGGGCGACGGTCTCGAGAACAGGACCGCTCCGGCGGTGCGCCCCCAGGAACCTGTCGCCGACGCCGCTCCCGCGGCGGCGCCCGACGAGGCCGTGCGGCGGACCGTGCCGGTCCGTCACGGTGTGCTGCTCGCCCCACCGTCGGACGCCACGCCGGCCGCGACCGTCCCGGCACTCCTGCTGCCGGCGTACCCGCCCCAGGAGCCAGGGGTGCCCGAGGACGCAGCGCCGGCAGATCCAGGTCCATCGGCCGCCACGCAGGTGGTGCCCCCGGTCGACGCCTCTGCGGGACCGCACGGCCCTGGCCGCCCGGCAGGGCCGGCCGTGCCGGCAGATCCGGCAGACCCCGGGGGGCCCGGCGTCCCGGCCGAGCCGGCGCACCCGGCCGAGCCGGCCGACGCGGCCCTGCTCTCCACCCAGTCTGTGCCGGCGCCACCCCCCGGCCGTGACCCGACACGGGACCGCGGGCCGGCAGTCCCGACCGCCCCGGGGCGTCCCGCCGTGCAGGACCCGTCGGGCGAGCGAGGTGGGTCGGAACCCCCGGCCACCCCCGGCCGTGCCGAACCGGTGACCCCCGTGGAGCCCGGGGGAGCCGGCCGCCCGGTGGTCGAGGCGGGGCCCGAGACGGGGCCGGGCACCGGCGCCGAGGCGGAGCCCGAGACCGGGCCGGGCACCGGTGCCGAGGCGGACCCGGAGATGGCCCCCGGTGCCGAGGCGGACCCCGGCGCCGGGACCGAGGACGGGCCCGTAACGGAGGAGCCTGCGCCGCAGGAGCCGCTCCGGCCGACGGACACGAGCCCAGCAGCGGGGTCGGGCGACCACCGGCAGTCCGACGGGGACGACGAGCTCGGCGCGCCGTCCGGGTCGACCGGGCGGGTCCGGACCGACGCCGGCGGCGCTCTAGGATTCGGTCCATGAGTCTGGTCGACGACAGCAGCCCCGTGCCCCCGGCCTTCGCCCAGGTGGGGCTCACCTACGACGACGTCCTCCTGCTGCCCGGCGAGACCGACCTCACCCCCGACGAGATCGACACCACCAGCCGGATGACCCGTGAGATCTCCCTCCGGGTCCCCCTCGTCTCGGCCGCCATGGACACCGTCACCGAGGCGCGGATGGCGATCGCCATGGCACGCCAGGGAGGCATCGGGATCCTGCACCGCAACCTCTCGGTCGCCGACCAGGCCGACCAGGTCGACATGGTCAAGCGCACGCAGACGGGTCGCATCACCAACCCCATCACCATCGGCCCCGACGCCACCCTGGAGGACCTGGACCACGTCTGCGGCACCTACCGGGTGTCCGGGCTGCCGGTGGTCGACGAGGACGGCCGGCTGCTGGGCATCTGCACGAACCGGGACCTGCGGTTCACCCCCGTGGCCGAGTGGGAGCGGACCCTCGTGCGCGACGTGATGACGCACACCCCCCTGGTCACGGCGCCGGGGGACGTCTCGCGGGAGGAGGCCACCCGGATCCTGCGGGCGCACAAGCGGGAGCGTCTGCCGCTCGTCGACGACGACGGACGGCTCGTCGGGCTGATCACCGTCAAGGACTTCGTGAAGTCCGAGCAGTACCCGCGCGCAAGCAAGGACGGCCAGGGGCGCCTGCTCGTCGGTGCCGCCATCGGCTACTTCGGCGACGCCTGGGAACGCGCCGGCACCCTGGTCGAGGCCGGCGTGGACGTCCTCGTGGCCGACACCGCGCACGGACACGTCCGGCTGCTCACCGAGATGGTCCGGCGGCTCAAGTCCGATCCCGCGACCCGGCACGTCCAGGTGGTCGGGGGCAACGTCGCCACGGCAGCGGGGGCGCGGGCCTTCGTCGAGGCCGGGGCGGATGCCGTCAAGGTGGGCGTGGGCCCCGGTGCCATCTGCACCACCCGGGTCGTCACCGGGGTCGGCGCACCCCAGCTCACCGCGGTCCACGAGGCGGCGGCCGCCGCCCGGGAGCACGGCGTCCCCGTGATCGCCGACGGCGGGCTGAAGTACTCCGGCGACATCGCCAAGGCACTGGCGGCCGGGGCCGAGACGGTGATGATGGGTTCCATGCTCGCCGGCTGCGAGGAGGGCCCGGGGGAGCTGATCCTCGTCAACGGCAAGCAGTTCAAGAGCTACCGCGGGATGGGTTCCCTCGGCGCCATGAGCTCGCGGGGGCAGCAGTCCTTCTCCAAGGACCGCTACTTCCAGGCCGAGGTCGCCAGCGACGAGCACCTCGTGCCCGAGGGGGTCGAGGGCAAGGTCCCCTACAAGGGCGCGGTCAGCGCCGTCGTGCACCAGATGGTGGGAGGCCTCAAGCAGGCCATGTTCTACGTGGGGGCGCGCACGGTGCCCGAGCTGCAGGAGAAGGCCAGGTTCGTCCGGATCACCCAGGCCAGCCTGCAGGAGTCGCACCCGCACGACATCGAGCTGACCGCGGAGGCGCCGAACTACACCCGGTGATCCAGCGTGTGCGGTCCGGGGCACGCCTCGTCTCTGGGTAGCCTGGGCGGGTGAGCGAGATCGAGATCGGCCGGGGCAAGCGTGGGCGTCGTGCCTACACCTTCGACGACATCGCGGTCGTCCCCTCCCGGCGCACCCGGGACCCGGAGGAGGTCTCCATCTCCTGGCAGATCGACGCCTACCACTTCGAGCTGCCCGTCATGGCCGCCCCGATGGACTCGGTGTCCTCCCCGGAGACGGCGGTGCAGATGGGCCGGCTGGGCGGGCTGGGCGTGCTCGACCTCGAAGGTCTGTGGACCCGCTACGAGGACCCGTCCGCGGCGCTCGCCGAGATCGCCTCGCTGGACCCGGCCCGGACGACCGCCAGGATGCGCGAGCTGTACGACGCGCCGATCCGGCCCGAGCTGATCACCGAACGCCTGCGGTCGGTCCGGGAGGCGGGGGTCACCGTGGCCGGTTCGCTCTCCCCGCAGCGCACCCAGCAGTTCTGGAAGGCGGTCGTCGACGCCGGGGTCGACCTGTTCGTCATCCGGGGGACCACGGTGTCCGCCGAGCACGTGTCCGGCCGCGCCGAGCCGCTGAACCTCAAACGGTTCATCTACGAGCTGGACGTCCCCGTGGTCGTCGGCGGTGCGGGGACCTACACGGCCGCGCTGCACCTGATGCGCACCGGTGCCGCCGGCGTGCTCGTGGGCTTCGGCGGTGGGTCGGCCCACCGCACCCGGACCAGCCTGGGCATCCACGCGCCGGCGGCCACCGCGATCGCCGACGTCGCCGCGGCCCGCCGCGACTACCTCGACGAGTCCGGGGGGCGCTACGTGCACGTGATCGCCGACGGCGGGGCCAGCAACTCGGGGGAGATCGTCAAGGCGGTGGCCTGCGGCGCCGACGCCGTCATGCTCGGCGCCGCCCTGGCCCGGGCCTCGGAGGCGCCGGGAGGCGGCTTCCACTGGGGCCCGGAGGCCCACCACCCGCAGCTCCCGCGGGGGGAGCGGGTGGACGTGGGCACGGTCGGCACCCTCGAGGAGATCCTCGTCGGGCCCGCGACCGCGGCCGACGGCACGACCAACATGATGGGCGCCCTGCGTAGGGCCATGGCCACGACGGGGTACACGGACCTGAAGGAGTTCCAGCGCGTGGAAGTTGTGGTGGCCCCCTATGGCAACTGAGGACGTCAACGGCCGGCACCGTCCCGGACCCGGGGGACTGCGGGTCCGGACGGACCCGGTCTACGTGCGTCGTCGGCGGGCCGTCGCCGCCGGTGTCGGGGTCCTGCTCCTCGTGCTCGTCGTCTGGTTGGCCGTGTGGCTGGCCGGGCGCGACGAGGCGGACGCCGCCGGTGGTCAGGATGCCCCTGGGGTGGCGGCCCCGGCCCCCGCCCCCGGGGACGAGACGTCGGACGGCGACGCGGCGACCGGGGACACCGGGGCGAAGGCCGACGAGGCGGAGGCCGACGACGAGGCACCCACGAGCGAGGGGCCACCGCCGATCTGGCAGCGGGAGCCGGTGCCCAACGAGCTGCCCAGCGACACCACGGCCATGGAGTCGGTGGACTACCTCACCGGCGGGATGACGCCCAAGTCGGTGATGTCCTCCGACCACGGCCTGATGATCGCCAACAACATGATGTACTCCCACACCTCGACGGTGTTCGACTCCGTCACCCGGGAGCAGGTCGCCGTCCTGGACGACGCGCTGGACCTGTCCGAGTTCGGCGTCGAGGGACACCCGGGCGTCTCCCAGGGCTCCCCGGTGGAGGCCGTCTGGACCGCCGACGGCCGCTACGCCTACGTCTCCCAGTACACGATGTACGGCGAGAACTTCGGGGTCCAGGGCTTCGACGCCTGCACCCAGGACAGCGGCGTGGGCCCCTCCTTCCTCTACCGGTTCGACGCCGAGGAGATGGCCTGGGACCAGGTGATCAAGGTGGGGGCGGTGCCCAAGTACCTGGAGATCACCCCCGACCAGTCGACGATCCTCGTCTCCAACTGGTGCGACGCCAGCATCTCGGTCGTGGACGTCGAGAAGGCCGAGGAGACCAAGGTCATCGACGTCAACGAGTCGCCGCGCGGCATCGCCATCATGCCGGACAGCAACACCGCCTACGTCGTGGCGATGTACGCCCAGTCGCTGTTCAAGATCGACATCGAGGCGGGCACGAGCGAGCTGGTCATGAACACCACGCTGCGGCCCCGGCACCTCAACCTCACCGAGGACGGGTCGACGCTCTACATGACCGTGAGCTCGGCGAACACGATCTACAAGATCGACACCGCCACCGACGAGATCGTCGACGAGGTCTCGCCGGGCCTGGAACCCCGCAGCGTGACCATGTCGCCGGACGAGACGGCGCTCTACGTGGTGAACTACAACGAGGCCACGGTCGCCAAGATCCGCACCTCCGACATGACCGTCATCGACAAGCGCAACGTGGACGCCGACCCCATCGGGATCGACTACGACCCGGTCACCAACACGGTGTGGGTCGCCTGCTACAACGGGTCCATCTACGTCTTCGACGACCAGAGCACGCCGCTGTAGCCCGGGCCACGGGGCTCCGCCCGCCCGCGGGCGATGGTCGGTCCGGGTGGCCGGATCGCCTACCCTGGAACGGTGATCCGCACCGCCCTCCGGCCCGCCTGGCTGGCCCTGCTGGTGCTGCTGCTGGCGATCGTCTGGGCGTTCGTCCAGCTGGGCACCTGGCAGATCGGGGTGAGCAGCAACGAGGCCGCCCGGGAACGGGCCGCCGAGCAGGCCGCCCGCCCCACGGAACCGCTGGCGCAGGTGATGGAGCCCCACCAGACCTTCCCGGACGACGCGGCCGGGCTCTCGGTGACGGCCGAGGGGGGGTATGCCGCGCAGCACCAGTTCCTCGTGCCGGACCGGCTGCTGGAGGGCGAGCTGGGCTACTGGGTGGTCACGCCCGTGCGCACCTCCTCCACGGACGGACCGGCCCTGCTGCCCGTCGTGCGCGGCTTCGTCACCGACCCGGCCGACGCCGACCGTCCGGACGACACGCCGGTCCAGGTCACCGGCACCCTGGCTCCCAGCGAGTCGCCCGCGGAGGGCGGCCCGTGGCCCGAGGGGCAGCGCGGATCCATCGACAGCGCCGACCTGGTCAACGACTGGGACGAGCCGCTGTTCACCGGCTTCCTCTTCCTCGTCGAGGAGGAACCGGCCCTGACCTCCGCCGAGGTGGTGCGCGTCCCCCCGCCCGTCTTCGGCGAGAGCGGGATCGTCTGGCGCAACTTCGGCTACGGGCTGCAGTGGTTCGTCTTCGCCGCCTTCGCCGTGTACATGTACCTGCGCTTCCTCCGCGAGGCCGCCCGCGGCGGCCGCCCGCCCGACCCGGACGCGGACGGCATACCCCGGGACGACTCCCGACCCCTGACCACCACCGGCTCCCGAGGAGACCTCCGATGACCGCCCGTGCCAAGCTGACCTTCTTCCGCGTCATGGCCTTCCTCGTCGGGGTGGGCCTGCTGCTGCTCTTGGCGCACATGGTGCTGCGCTACGGCTTCGACAACCGGGCCCTGGCGTGGTGGCCGGCCCCGCACGGCTGGTTCTACATGGTCTACGTCGCCGCGGTCGCGCTGCTGGGCTTCGAGCTGCGCTGGGGGTTGGGACGGATGGTCCTCGTCATGCTCGCCGGGTGCGTGCCGTTCCTGTCGTTCTGGGTCGAGCACCGGGTCAGCCGCGAGGCCTCGGCGCAGATCGCGGGCGAGCGGGCCGGCGCCGATAGGGTGGCCGCGTGACCCAGCCCCTCGACCAGCGCCCGGTTCTCGTCGTCGACTTCGGAGCGCAGTACGCCCAGCTCATCGCCCGCCGGGTGCGCGAGGCGAACGTCTACAGCGAGATCGTGCCCCACACGATGCCGGCTGCGGAGATGCTCGCCAGGGACCCTGCCGCGATCGTCCTCTCCGGCGGTCCCTCCTCGGTGTACGCCGAGGGCGCGCCGGCCCTCGAGGAGGCCGTCGTCACCGCCGGCGTCCCGGTCCTGGGCATCTGCTACGGCTTCCAGGCGATGGCCCACGCGCTCGGCGGCCAGGTGGCCCGCACGGGGGCCCGGGAGTACGGCGACACCACCGCCGCGGTCACCGACACCGGCAGCACCCTCTTCGCCGGGCAGCCGGGCAGCCAGCAGGTCTGGATGTCCCACGGCGACGCCGTCACGACGGCACCCCCCGGGACGCGGGTCACCGCGACCACGCCCGGGGCCGAGGTGGCGGCCTTCGAGGACGACGACCGCCGCCTCTACGGCGTCCAGTGGCACCCGGAGGTGCTGCACTCGGCGCACGGGCAGGAGATCCTGACGAACTTCCTCGTCAGCGGGGCCGGCATCGAGCCGACCTGGACCAGCGGCAACGTCGCCGAGCAGCTCGTCGAGGACGTGCGGGCGAAGGTCGGGAAGGACCGGGTGCTGTGCGGGCTGTCCGGCGGGGTCGACTCCTCGGTGGCCGCGGCGCTCGTCCAGCGGGCGGTGGGCGACCAGCTCACCTGCGTCTTCGTGGACCACGGGCTCCTGCGCGAGGGGGAGGCCGAGCAGGTCGAGGAGGACTTCGTCGCCGCGACCGGGGTCGACCTGGTCGTCGTCGACGCCCGCGAACGCTTCCTCTCCGCCCTGGCCGGGGTCAGCGACCCCGAGGAGAAGCGCAAGATCATCGGCCGGGAGTTCATCCGCGTCTTCGAGCAGGCCGCCCGGGACGTCGTCCGCGCCCACGAAGCCAGCCACGAGGACGACCACCCGGTCCGCTGGCTCGTCCAGGGCACCCTCTACCCGGACGTCGTCGAGTCCGGCGGGGGCACCGGCGCCGCCAACATCAAGAGCCACCACAACGTCGGCGGGCTGCCCGACGACCTGCAGTTCGAGCTGATCGAGCCGCTCAGGGCGTTGTTCAAGGACGAGGTCCGCCAGGTCGGGCTGGAGCTCGGGGTGCCCGAGGGGATCGTGTGGCGCCAGCCCTTCCCCGGCCCCGGCCTGGGCATCCGGATCGTCGGCGAGGTCACCGCCGACCGGCTCGACGTCCTGCGCCGCGCCGACGCGATCGCCCGTGCGGAGCTGACCGCGGCCGGGCTCGACCGCGACATCTGGCAGTGCCCCGTCGTCCTGCTGGCCGACGTCCGCTCGGTGGGGGTGCAGGGTGACGGACGCACCTACGGCCACCCCGTCGTGCTGCGACCCGTCTCCAGCGAGGACGCCATGACGGCCGACTGGACCCGCGTGCCCTACGACGTGCTGGCCCGGATCTCCTCCCGGATCACCAACGAGGTGCCCGAGGTCAACCGGGTCGTGCTCGACGTCACCAGCAAGCCGCCGGGCACGATCGAGTGGGAGTGAGGGGTATGCGGCTGCGCACCTCCGCCGCCCTCGTCGCCGGCCGCGCGGCCCGGGTCGTCTCCCGTCTGCGGGGCGGGGGGTCGGCGCTGCCCGGTCTGGTGACCGAAAAGATCGATCCCGCCGTGCTGCGGCACACCCTGGGGTCCCTGCCCCGAGGCGTCGTCGTCGTCTCCGGGACCAACGGCAAGACCACGACGACGAAGATGCTCGTGGCCCTGCTGCGCGCCCACGGATGGCGGGTGTTCACCAACCCCACCGGGTCCAACTTCACCCGGGGGGTCATCTCCTCGCTGCTCGGGGAGGTGCGCCTGGACGGCCGGCTCGACGCGGACGTGGCCGTCGTCGAGCTGGACGAGGCGCACGCGCTGCACTTCGCCGCGCAGGTGCCCCCGACCCATGCGCTGCTGCTCAACGTGGCCCGTGACCAGCTCGACCGGTTCGCCGAGATCGACCACACCGCCCGGCTGCTGACCCGGCTGGGCGAGCAGACCACGACCGGCGTGGTGCTCAACGCCGACGACTCCTTCATCTCCCGGGTGCGCGGCAGCCTGCGACCGGGCGTGCAGGTCCGCTGGTTCGGGGTGGACCCGAGCATCGCCGACCGGCTGCCCGAGCTGCAGGAGGCCGACGTCCGGTTCGAGGACGCCGAGGCCCGGCCCGAGCTGGGCGTCGGCGACGGGCTCCTGCTGCCCGACCCCGACGGGCGCGCCCTGACCGTGCGCTTCCCGGGAGGGGACGACGTGGGCCCCGTCGTCCTGCGCCAGCGGGGGCTGGCAGCCATGATCAACGCCACGGCGGCGACCACGACCGCCCGGGCGCTGCTGGGGGAGCAGTTCTCCGCCGGCACCGCCGCCCGCGCCCTCGCCGCGGTGAACCCGCCGTTCGGGCGGGGCGAGGTGGTCGACGTGGACGGCGCGCCCCTGGAGCTGGTCCTGGTGAAGAACCCGGCCGGCTTCACCGTCGCGCTGGGCACCTACGGCGGCGAGCCGGTGGACACGATGGTCGCCATCAACGACAACTACGCCGACGGCCGGGACGTCTCCTGGCTTTACGACGTCTCCTTCGAGTCGCTGCGGGAGCGCGGGGTCGCGCTCACGAGCGGGGTGCGCGGGTGGGACATGGCCCTACGGCTGCGCTACGACGGCGTCGAGGTGGGGCAGGTCGAGACCGACCTCGACCGGGCCCTGGACCGGTTCCTGGCCGACCACCGCGGTCGCCCGACGCGGATCTTCTGCACCTACACGGCGATGATGCACCTGCGGCGGCGCCTGGCCGACCGCTACGGACTGGCCCGCTTCGGAGAGGAGCCCACGGCATGACCGGCCCCATCGGAGAGTCCCCCCACGCGGACCAGCCGGCCTCCCGTCCGGGGACGGACCTGCCCCCGGAGTTCGACGAGGGGCTTCCCGACGAGGTCACCGGGCTGGCGCAGGTCCCGGCCGACAAGGGGGAGGTGCACCTGGTCCACCTCTACCCCCGGGAGATGAGCATCTACGGGGACCTGGGCAACACCCGCTGCCTGGCGGCCCGGCTGCGGTGGCACGGCTACCGCCCGGTGGTCCACGACCACCACCCCGGCGGTCCGTGGCCGCAGCGCGTGGACCTCGTCCTCGGCGGTGGTGGCCAGGACAGCGGGCAGGCCCGGGTCCAGGACGACCTGGCGGTCCACGCCGACCGGCTGCGCCAGCTCGCGGCGGACGGCGTCCCGATGCTGATGATCTGCGGGATGTACCAGCTCTTCGGCCAGGAGTTCGTCACCGTCGAGGGCACCCGCCTCCCCGGCCTGGGCATCCTGTCGGTCACGACCACCGGCAACGCCACCCGGATGATCGGTCCGGTGGTCCTGGAGACCGGGATGGGCGAGGTGGTCGGCTACGAGAACCACTCCGGCGCCACGGTCCTGGGCCCGGGCCAGGAGCCCTTCGGGCGCGTGCGGGTCGGCAGCGGCAACAACGGCACCGACGGGAGCGAGGGCGCCCGCACCGGCAACGTCATCGGGTCCTACCTGCACGGGCCCCTCCTGCCCGCGAACCCCGCCCTGGCCGACGGCCTGCTGGAGCTGGCCGCGCGGCGCGCGACCGGGGACTTCGTCCCCGAGCCCGTCGACGACTCGCTGGCCCTGGGCGCCCACCGCCACCAGGTGCAGCGGCTGCTGCAGGGTGCTCAGCCCGGGCCGTCGCGGCGGCTGCGCCGGCTGTCGTCCTGGGTCCCCCGTCGCCCCGGGAGGGCCGGGACGGTCTCCGCCGGGCCCGGCTGACCACCCACGAGGGCACGGCCCGACCTGCTCCACCAGTGCGCCAGTGCGGCCAGCCCGAACGGCACGACGAGCAGGTGGGCGTACACGGCATACAGCAGCGCCGTCGCGGAGGCCGCCCCCGCGTCGCCCCCGAGGAGCACGAGCACGCCGGCGGTGCCCACCTCCGTCACCCCGAGACCGCCGGGTGTCACCGCCAGGACCGTCAGCAGCTGGCGGAAGGTGTAGGCGCACACCAGCGCGGCGACCGGCAGGTCCATGCCCACCGAGCGGGCGGCGACCCAGTAGAGCCCGAACAGGAGGACGAACTGACCTGCCATGCCCAGCGTCATCGTCGCCCAGCGGCTGCCCACGGTCTCGAGGATCCGGCGGCGCTGGTCGACGACGACACGGTCGGCGGTGCTCCCGGAGGCCCTCACCTGACGGCTGAACGGCCGGGCCACGACCCGCACCCCGGCGGCCACCACGGCCGAGACCCGGTCGGAGAGCAGGACCAGGGTGGTGAGGGCGACCACGCCGGTGCCGACGGCACCGGCCACCCAGGCCCCGGTCACCACGGCGTCCGGCGCGTCGAGGGGGCCGGCCACCAGGACGAGGGAGCCCACGACGGGCAGCGCGACGCGCGCCAGCAGGTTCCAGATCCCGGTGACGAGGAACGAGCTGGAGATCGCCCGTCGGGAGAACCCCCAGGTGCGCAGCATCGACCAGGCCACGCCGACCCCGACCGCCGCCCCCAGGGGGACGAGGTTGGCCACGGTCGCGGTCACCGCGTTGAGCCGCAGCGCTCGCCCGGCCCGCAGGCCGGGCAGGGACCCGGTGAGGACGAAGGTGTAGCAGTAGAGGCCGGCGAGCAGCAGCACCCCCATCGCCACCGCCGGCCCCGCCCGCAGCCGGGCGAGCTGCGTGCCGATCGCGTCCCAGGAGGTGTCCAGCAGGTGGGGCAGGCCGAAGGCGATGAGCAGCACGACGGCGGCCAGGCCGGCCAGCGACTGCAGGACCTCGCGCCGGCCCGGCGCCCTGAGCGTGGGAGCCTCGCGGCTCACCGGGCGACCACCGCGTCCGCGTCGCGGGCGCGGGCTCCCCGGTCGGACAGCAGCCACCACAGGCCCGCCGCGGGCAGCACGAGGGGGATGAGCAGGTAGCCGGCCCCGTAGCCCGACCAGACGGTGGCGTCGGGGAACATCTCGGGGGCGAGCAGGCTCCAGGTGCCCACCACGAGCACGCCGACCATCTCCACCGACAGGGCGACGACGCTGACCCACCAGGCCGCCCGGCCCGGCAACGACAGCGACACGAGGGCCACGACGTAGACCGCGGCCGCGACGGCGGACAGCGTGTAGGCCAGGGGTGCCTCGTCGAACCGGGTGAGGATCTGGGCCGCCGACCGGGAGACGGTCCCCACGACGAAGACGAGGTAGAGCGCCAGGATCACCCGTCCGGGCCCGTGCCGCCGGTCGCCGGCGTGGGCGGTGGGTGCCCTCATCCGAATCCCACGCCGTACCAGATCTGGGCCGAGCGGGCCGCCATGACCGCCACCGTGAAGGCCGCGACGGAGAGCACGAAGGTGCTCCAGCGGGTGCGTTCCTCGCGCGCCCAGATGAGGGCGACTGCGGGCAGGAAGGCGACGGTCACCAGGTAGGCCCACAGCTCCCAGCCCGGCCCGCCGGGGGACTGGCCGGCCACCTGCCGCCACAGGTACAGGCCCAGGTAGGCCAGGACCCCGACCTGCAGCAGGACCGTCGCACCGACCGTGACCGGGCCCGGCGCCCGCCCGTTGAGGCCGGCCACCAGGCAGACGAGGGCCACGAGCAGCCCGGCGACCAGCACGGCCAGGGTGGGGGCGTCCAGATAGCTGGCGGAACCCTGCGCGGCAGCGGCCGGCAGGGGGAGGGCGCCGGTCACGGGAGGGGCCCCGATCCGGTCGGGGCGGTCAGGGAGGGGGTGCGCACGCGTCCCAGGGTATGCCGCGCCCGCGCCGCCGAGGGTGTGGAGGTCGGCCGGGTGGGTCGCCGGCGGCGCCTACCATGGACGGACGATGAGCAGCCTGTTCGACCACCTCTCCTTCGACCTCCCGCCGGCCTCCCCCTCCGGCGGGGGGACGCCCGACGTGGACGACCGCGGGGTGCCCGCGTGGGCGGTCGAGGGAGGGCCGGCGGACACGGCCGGCACCTCGGCCGGCGGACCGGCCCCCAGCCCCTCGGCCCTCGGCCGGTCGGTGGCCGAGCTGCTCGCCGGGCTCAACGACCCGCAGCGGGAGGCCGTCGTCCACGCCGGCAGCCCGCTGCTCATCGTCGCGGGCGCGGGCTCCGGCAAGACCCGCGTGCTGACCCACCGGATCGCCTACCTCCTCGCCGAGCGCGGTGTCCAGCCGGGACAGGTGCTGGCCATCACCTTCACGAACAAGGCGGCCGCCGAGATGCGCGAGCGGGTGGAGGGCCTCGTCGGCCCCCGGGCCCGGGCGATGTGGGTCTCGACGTTCCACTCGGCCTGCGTGCGCATCCTGCGCCGGGAGGCGGCCACGGCCGGCCTGCGGTCGACCTTCTCCATCTACGACGCGGCCGACAGCCAGCGGCTCATGGGGATGGTTGTACGGGACCTGGACCTCGACCCCAAGCGCTACCCGCCCCGGGCCTTCCTGGCCAAGGTGTCCGCGGCCAAGAACGAGCTGGTCGACGAGGAGACCTTCGCCGCGACGGTCGGGGCCAACCCCTACGAGCAGAAGGTCGCCGAGGCCTACACGATGTACCAACGTCGGCTGCGGCAGGCCAACGCCCTGGACTTCGACGACCTCATCGCCACCACGGTGCACCTGCTGCGTGCCTTCCCCGCCGTCCGCGAGCACTACCGCCGGCGGTTCCGGCACGTGCTGGTGGACGAGTACCAGGACACCAACCACGCCCAGTACGCCCTCGTCCGCGAGCTGGTGGGCACCGAGGGCGACATCGTCGACGGCACCGGCCGGGCGCTGGCGCCGGCGGAGCTGTGCGTCGTCGGCGACGCCGACCAGTCCATCTACGCCTTCCGTGGGGCCACGATCCGCAACATCGTCGAGTTCGAGCAGGACTACCCCGACGCGCGCACCATCCTGCTCGAGCAGAACTACCGCAGCACGGCCACGATCCTGCAGGCCGCCAACGCCGTCATCGCCCGCAACCCCCGGCGGCGGGACAAGCGGTTGTGGACCGAGACCGGCGACGGGCACCCGATCGTGGGCTACGTCGCCGACAGCGAGCACGACGAGGCCTCGTTCGTGGCCCGCCGCATCGACGAGCTCGCCGACGAGCGGGGCGTCCGCCCCGGTGACGTGGCCGTCTTCTACCGCACCAACGCCCAGTCCCGCGCGCTGGAGGAGGTGCTCGTGCGCACCGGCCTGCCCTACAAGGTGGTCGGCGGCACCAGGTTCTACGAACGCCGTGAGATCAAGGACGCGCTGGCCTACCTGCGGGTGGTGGCCAACCCGGCCGACGACGTGAACCTGCGCCGCATCCTCAACACCCCGCGGCGCGGCATCGGCGACCGGGCGGTGGGGGCCGTGGCGGCGCTCGCCGAGCGCGAGCGCATCCCGTTCGTCGCGGCCCTGGGCCGGGCCGCCGACGCCCCCGGCATCGCGTCCCGCTCCGTCGCGGCCATCACGGCGTTCACCGGGCTCCTCGAGCAGCTGGGCGGCGTCGCGGAGGACCCCGACGGCGGGGTGGGCGACCTGCTGGAGGCGATCCTGGAGCGCACCGGCTACCTCGCCGAGCTGCGGGCGAGCACCGACCCCCAGGACGAGACCCGGGTGGAGAACCTCGCCGAGCTCGTGGCCGTGGGACGGGAGTTCGACGAGACCTACCCCGACGGCGGCCTGGTCGACTTCCTCGAGCAGGTCTCCCTGGTCGCCGACGCCGACGAGATCCCCGACGAGCACGACGGCGGCGGGGTGGTGACCCTGATGACCCTGCACACCGCCAAGGGTCTGGAGTTCCCGGTGGTCTTCCTCACCGGGCTGGAGGACGGGACCTTCCCCCACCAGCGCAGCCTCGACGACCCGGCGGAGCTGGAGGAGGAGCGCCGGCTGGCCTACGTCGGGATCACCCGGGCCCGCGAGCAGCTGCACCTCTCGCGGGCCGGGACCCGGGCGGCCTTCGGAGCCCCCCAGTGGTTCCCCGCCTCCCGCTTCCTGGACGAGATCCCCGAGGAGCTGGTCACCTGGCAGCGCACCGACGCCGACCGCGCCAGCGTGGGCGGCCGGCGGTCGGCGGCGGAGGGCTTCGGCTGGCAGGGCGGGTGGGGCACCGACCGGGGACCCGGCCGGCCGGCCGCCGTGCGGCTGGACCCCCGCGGCAGCGCCCCCCGGCGCGAACGGACCGAGGCGGAGGAGGCCGAGCTGGCCGCGCTCGCCGAGGGCGACCGGGTCAGCCACGACTCCTTCGGGCTGGGCACGGTCGTCCGGGTCGAGGGCACCGGCCGGCACGCGATGGCCCACGTCGACTTCGGCGGGGACACCGGCGTCAAGCGTCTGCTGCTGCGGGTGGCGCCCCTCGAGAGGCTGTGAGCCGCCGGGCAGGTGCCCCCGGCCGGGCCCACGGCCTGCGATAGTCTGCGGCCATGACCTCATCACCGTTGCGCGTGGTCGTGGCCAAGCCGGGTCTGGACGGCCACGACCGGGGAGCCAAGGTGGTCGCCCGCGCCCTGCGCGACGCCGGTGTGGAGGTGATCTACACCGGGCTGCACCAGACCCCGGAGCAGATCGTCGCCGCCGCCGTCGCCGAGGACGCCGACGCGATCGGGTTGTCGGTCCTCTCCGGCGCCCACCTCACGCTCTTCCGACGGGTCCTGGACCTGCTCGCCGACCAGGACGCCCGCGACATCGTCGTCTTCGGCGGCGGCATCATCCCCGAGGACGACATCCCGGTGCTCAAGGAGATGGGCGTGGCGGAGGTCTTCACCCCCGGCACCAGCACCTCCTCGATCACCCGGTGGGTGGACGAGCACCTCGCCCAGCCCGCCTGAGGTCCGGCCCGTCCGGCGGACGTCCCTCCGGGCCGGTGGCACACCTGTTCCGACCAACCACCACCACACGATGGGAAGCTGACTCGTGGATCTGTTCGAGTACCAAGCACGCGACATGTTCGAGAAGCACGGCGTCCCCGTGCTGGCCGGTGCCACCGCCGACACCCCGGAGGAGGCGTACGAGGCCGCCCGGCGGATCGGTGAGGACTCGGGCGGCGTCACCGTCGTCAAGGCCCAGGTCAAGACCGGCGGTCGCGGCAAGGCCGGGGGCGTCAAGGTCGCCAAGAGCGCCGAGGAGGCCCGCGCGGCCGCCGAGGCGATCCTCGGGATGGACATCAAGGGGCACACCGTCCACCGCGTGATGATCGCCCAGGGCGCCCGCATCGCCGAGGAGTACTACTTCTCCGTCCTGCTGGACCGCGCCAACCGCTCGCTGCTGGCCATGTGCTCCAAGGAGGGCGGCGTGGAGATCGAGCAGCTCGCGGTCGAGCGCCCCGAGGCGCTGGCCCGGGTCGAGGTCGACGCCAACAGCGGGATCGACGAGGCCAAGGCCCGCGAGATCGTCGAGCAGGCCGGCTTCGACGCCGAGACCGGCGAGAAGATCGTGCCGGTGCTGCAGAAGCTGTGGACCGTGTACCGGGACGAGGACGCCACGCTCGTGGAGGTCAACCCCCTCGTCAAGACCGAGGAGGGCCAGATCGTCGCCCTCGACGGCAAGGTGACCCTGGACGCCAACGCCGACTTCCGCCAGCCGCACCACGCCGAGCTGGAGGACAAGGGGGCCACCGACCCGCTGGAGGCGCAGGCCAAGGAGCTGGACCTCAACTACGTCAAGCTGGACGGCAACGTCGGCATCATCGGCAACGGTGCCGGGCTGGTCATGTCCACCCTGGACGTCGTGGCCTACGCCGGCGAGGAGTTCACCGGCGGCAAGGCCAGGCCGGCCAACTTCCTCGACATCGGGGGCGGCGCCTCCGCCGAGGTCATGGCCAACGGCCTGCACGTCATCCTCGGCGACGACCAGGTCAGGTCGGTCTTCGTCAACGTCTTCGGCGGCATCACCTCCTGCGACGCGGTCGCCAACGGCATCGTCAAGGCCCTGGAGATGCTGGGCGACGAGGAGACCAAGCCCCTCGTCGTGCGCCTCGACGGCAACAACGTGGAGGAGGGCCGCCGGATCCTCGCCGAGGCCAACCACCCCCTCGTGACCATCGAGGAGACCATGGACGGCGCCGCCCGCAGCGCCGCCGAGCTGGCCGCCAAGTAAGCCCCCGACGAGACCACGAACGAAGGATCAGAGACTCCTATGGCAATCTTCCTCGACGACAGCTCCAAGGTCATCGTCCAGGGCATGACCGGCTCCGAGGGCATGAAGCACACCCAGCGGATGCTGGCCTCCGGCACCCAGGTGGTCGGCGGGGTCAACCCCCGCAAGGCCGGCACCGAGGTCGAGTTCCAGGGCGGCGCCACCGTGCCCGTCTTCGGCTCCGTGGCCGAGGCGATGGAGGCGACCGGCGCGAACGTGTCCGTCGTCTTCGTCCCGCCGAAGTTCGCGAAGGACGCGGTGGTCGAGGCGGTCGACGCCGGCATGCCGCTCCTCGTCGTCATCACCGAGGGCATCGCGGTCCGCGACACGGCCGAGTTCTGGGCCTACGCCCGCGACAAGGGCACCACCCGCATCGTGGGCCCCAACTGCCCGGGGCTGATCAGCCCGGGGATGTCCAACGCCGGCATCATCCCGGCCGACATCGCCGGCCCCGGCCGGATCGGCCTGGTGTCCAAGTCCGGCACGCTGACCTACCAGATGATGTACGAGTTGCGTGACATCGGCTTCTCCACGGCCGTCGGCATCGGGGGCGACCCGATCATCGGGACCACCCACATCGACTGCCTCCAGGCCTTCCAGGACGACCCGGAGACGGACGCGATCGTCATGATCGGGGAGATCGGCGGCGACGCGGAGGAGCGTGCCGCGGACTACATCAAGGCCAACGTCACCAAGCCCGTCGTGGGCTACGTGGCCGGCTTCACCGCCCCGGAGGGCAAGACGATGGGGCACGCCGGCGCCATCGTCTCCGGCTCCTCCGGGACGGCGCAGGCCAAGAAGGAGGCCCTCGAGGCCGCCGGCGTCAAGGTCGGCAAGACCCCCTCGGAGACGGCGCGGCTCATGCGGGAGATCGTGGCCGGGCTGGACTGACCCGCCTCCGGCACCGGCGCGCGACGGGCGGTCCCTCCCCGGGGCCGCCCGTCGGCGCGCCTGCCACCGTGCCCCGTCGCGGCGCGCGACGATGGACCCGCCATGACTGTGCTGCAGCGCCCGGACACCGTCCCCGACCCCGACCGCCACGACGGCCCCGCCCCCCGTCCCCGGGGATTGACGGCGGGGCGGGTTCTCGGGCTGCTGCTGTCCGTCCTGTCCGGGGCGGCCTGCGTGCTGCTGGGCGCCATCGCGGTCGCCGTCCCCACGGTGGTGACCTGGGTCGCGGACGAGCGCAGCACCGCCTCGTTCTGGCAGACGCTGGGCGCCTCCGTCGACGTGTGGGCCCTGGCGCACCGGGCCGAGGTGCGCGCCGACGGCACCGACGTCGTGCTGGCCCCCCTGGCCCTGACCTTCCTGCTCGTGGGCGTCTGCGCCTACGCCGCGCACCAGGTGGTGCTCGCCCGCACCGACCTGCGCGCACGCGTCCCCCGGATCGGTGGCTGGCGGGCCGCCTGGCACGCGCTCGGCGGCGACGAGGCGCTCGCCTTCGTGCTGGGGTATGCCGTCGCGGCCCTGCTGCTTGCCCACACCGCCAGCTTCGGGCTGGCCCCGGTGTGGTTGCCGAGCCTCGTGCCCGGGGCGCTGCTGGTGCCCGCCCTGGCGGTGCTGTGGGTGTGGTGGGCCGAGCACCGTCGGGCCGACCACCCGGTCGTGGACGCCGGGCTGCGCTGGACGACGCGCCGCACCCCGGCGAGTGTGCGCCGGGCCGTGGCGCCGGCCGTGGAGGTCGTCGTCGGGTTCACCGCGGTGGCCTTCCTCATGGTGCTCGGTCTGCTGCTCATGCGGGGCGACCGGGTCCTGGCCCTCTACGCCGCGCTGGACGCCGGCTGGGTCGGCACCGCCGTACTGACCCTGGCCCAGCTGCTCGTCCTGCCCAACCTCATGGTCTGGGCCGTGGCGTGGCTCGCCGGGGCCGGGGTGCACGTCGGCACCGTCCACGTCGGCTGGGCCGAGTCCACCCCGGGCGACCTGCCCCTGCTGCCCGTGCTCGGTGCCCTGCCCGAGCCGGGGGTGCTGCCGCCGGGGCTGTGGGCCATGGCGCTCGTGCCCCTGGTCGCCGGCGGGTGGCTCGGGCACCGGGTCGTCGGCGCCGCCCCGCGGCTGTCCACCTGGTGGACCAAGGCCCGCACCGCCCTCGTCGGAGCCCTCCTCGTGGCCGGGGTGGCCCTGCTGCTCGGCTGGCTCTCCACGGGCGGTCTGACGCCCGGGCTGCTCGGCACCGTGGGTGTCCTCCCGTGGCGCTTCGCGGGTCTGCTCGGCGCCCAGGTGGCTGCCGGGGCGGTGCTCGTCGTGACGGTGCGGCACCTGCTCGGCGGCCGGGGCCCGGCCCGGCGGTGAGCACGGTGCCCGAGCCCGGCCCGTCGCCCGTCCGGCCCGTGGCGGGGGAGCCGGCCCGGGTCGTCGTGCTGGTGTCCGGGTCCGGCACCCTCCTGCAGGCCGTCCTCGACGCCTGCGCCGACCCGGGCTACGGGGTGGAGGTCGTGGCCGTCGGTGCGGACCGGGACGGCATCCTGGGGCTGGAGCGCGCGGAGCGGGCGGGGGTCCCCACGTTCGTGGTGCGGCTGGCCGACCATGCCGACCGGGCCGCCTGGGACGGGGCGCTGGCGGCGGCCCTCGCGCGGCACGCGCCCGACCTGGTGGTCTCCGCCGGGTTCATGAAGATCCTCGGTCCGCAGGTGCTCGACCGGTTCACGGTGGTCAACACCCACCCGGCGCTGCTGCCCAGCTTCCCCGGCGCGCACGCCGTCCGCGACGCCCTGGCTGCCGGGGTCACGGTGACCGGCTGCACCCTGCACGAGGTCGACGCGGGCGTCGACACCGGTCCGGTCATCGCCCAGCGTGCCGTGGAGGTGCACGCGTCGGACACCGAGGGGTCCCTGCACGAGCGGATCAAGACGGTGGAGCGGGCCATGCTCGTGGAGGAGCTCCCGCGGCTGCTGCGGGACCCTGGCCACGAGACCCGCAGGCACCCCTAGACTGGCCGCCACACGACTGGCGCAGGTGGACCACCACCGGGGAGTGACGTTCGTGGGCATCGCCCGCCTGGGTGCCCGCACCGATCCGTCCGACCGCGAGGAGAACCTCCGTGACCGTTCCCGACCGCCGACCCGTCCGCCGCGCGCTCGTCTCCGTCTACGACAAGGCCGGGCTGGAGGACCTCGCCCGCGGCCTGCACGCCGCGGGCGTGGCCATCGTCTCCACCGGCTCCACCGCCGCGCGCATCGAGGCCGCCGGGGCGCCGGTCACCCGGGTCGAGGAGCTGACCGGCTTCCCCGAGTGCCTCGACGGGAGGGTCAAGACCCTGCACCCGCGGGTGCACGCCGGCATCCTGGCGGACACCGCCAACCCCGACCACGTCGCCCAGCTCGAGGAGCTGGGGGTGGAGGCCTTCGACCTCGTCGTGTGCAACCTCTACCCCTTCGCCGAGACGGTGGCCTCCGGCGCCGGTCAGGACGAGTGCGTCGAGCAGATCGACATCGGCGGGCCGTCGATGGTCCGCGCCGCGGCGAAGAACCACCGCAGCGTGGCCGTGGTGACCAGCCCCACGGCATACCCGCAGGTGCTCGACGGGGTCGCCGGCGGCGGCTTCACCCTGGACGAGCGCCGCCGCCTGGCGGCCGAGGCGTTCGTCCACACCGCCACCTACGACGTGCACGTCGCCTCCTGGATGGGCGACGTCGTCGCCGACACCTCCGACGGCACCGGGTTCCCGGCCTGGGTCGGGGGGACCTGGGAGCGCAGGGCGGTGCTGCGCTACGGCGAGAACCCCCACCAGCGGGCGGCGATCTACGCCGACGGCTTCCGGACGACGCCCGGCCTGGCCCAGGCGGAGCAGCTGGGCGGCAAGGAGATGTCGTACAACAACTACGTCGACGCCGACGCGGCGTGGCGGGCCGCCCACGACCACGGCGACCGGCCGACGGTGGCGATCGTCAAGCACGCCAACCCCTGCGGCATCGCCGTCGGGGAGGACGTGGCCCAGGCCCACCGCCGGGCGCACGCGTGCGACCCGGTGTCGGCCTTCGGCGGCATCGTCGCGGCGAACCGGCCCGTCACCGCGGCGATGGCCGAGCAGCTCGAGGACGTCTTCACCGAGGTCGTGCTCGCGCCCGACTTCGAGCCGGAGGCCCTGGAGCTGCTGGGGAGGAAGAAGAACCTACGGCTGCTGCGCGTCGCCCCGCCCGCCCGCGGGGGGGTGGAGACCCGGCCGGTCTCCGGGGGCCTGCTGATGCAGTCCGTCGACACGGTGGACGCGGTCGTCGACGACGGCGGGGACGACGCCTCCCGCTGGCGGCTGGTCAGCGGCCGCCCCGCGGACGAGGCCACGCTGGCCGACCTCCAGTTCGCCTGGCGCGCGGTGCGGGCGACCAAGTCGAACGCGATCCTGCTGGCCGCCGACGGCGCCAGCGTGGGCATCGGCATGGGCCAGGTCAACCGGGTGGACTCCTGCCACCTCGCGGTGGACCGGGCGGGGGAGCGCGCCGCCGGCTCGGTCGCCGCCTCCGACGCCTTCTTCCCCTTCGCCGACGGCCTGCAGGTCCTCCTGGACGCCGGGGTGCGCGCCGTCGTCGCGCCGGGCGGGTCGATCCGGGACGAGGAGGTCGTCGCCGCGGCGGAGGCCGCGGGGGCGACCATGTACTTCACCGGCACCCGCCACTTCGCCCACTGAGCCAGCCCCTACACTCGGGCCCATGAGCGCCACGATCCTGGACGGCAAGGCCGTCCTGGCCACGATCAAGGACGAGCTGCGGACCAGGGTCGAGGCCCTGGCCGAGGCAGGTGTCGTCCCCGGGCTGGGCACGGTGCTGGTCGGCGACGACCCCGCCAGCACCTGGTACGTGGGTGCCAAGCACCGCGACTGCGCGGAGATCGGGGTGGCCAGCATCCGGCGCGACCTGCCGGCCGGGTCGTCGCTGGAGGACGTGCTCGGGGTGGTCGACGAGCTCAACGCCGACCCGGCCTGCACCGCCTTCCTCGTGCAGCAGCCGACCGGGCTCGACGAGTTCGCGATCCTCTCCCGGGTCCACCCGGTCAAGGACGTGGACGGTCTGCACCCGTTCAACCTGGGCTCCCTCGTCCTGGGGGAGCCGGCGCCGCTGCCCTGCACCCCGGTCGGGGTGGTGGAGCTGCTGCGACGCTACGACGTGCCCCTGGACGGTGCGGAGGTCGTCGTCGTCGGCCGCGGGCTGACCGTCGGCCGGCCGCTGGGCCTGATCCTGTCGCGCCGCTCGGAGAACGCCACGGTCACGCTGTGCCACACCGGGACCCGTGACCTGGCCGCCCACACCCGCCGGGCGGACGTCGTCGTGGCCGCCGCGGGCGTCCCCGACCTGGTCACCCCGGACATGGTCCGTCCGGGGGCCGCGGTCCTCGACGTCGGGGTGGCCCGCCGGGACGGGAAGATCGCCGGCGACGTCCACCCGGACGTCGCCGAGGTCGCCGGCTGGCTCTCGCCGAACCCGGGCGGCGCCGGGCCGATGACCCGGGCGATGCTGCTGCGCAACGTGGTGGAGGCCGCCGAGCGGTCCGCCGGCACCGGCCCGGCGTGACGCCGGGAGCGGCCGGCGGGGGTCCGCTCGAGGACGACCCCGAGGCCGAGCGCCGGGCGGCCGCGCCCCACCAGGCGCTGGGGCCGTGGTGGGGCGCGGGGGTGCTCGGGCTGGCCGTGGCCGCCGTGCTCCTGGTCACCGAGAACCTGCGGGCCTACGGGTATGCCGTCGGCGGCACCATGGGGGTCCTCGCGCTCGCCCGGGCGCTGCTGCCGGACGCCGCGGTCGGAGGGCTGGCCGTGCGGTCCCGCTGGCTGGACGCGGCGACCCTGGCCACGCTCGGGCTGGCGGTCGCGGTGCTGGCCGCCACGCTGCGCCTGCGCTGAGCGCGGGCCCCGCGACGACGACGGGCCCCTCCCCGGCGGGGAGGGGCCCGTGCTGACCGCCCGGGCGGTCGGGGGGCGGAGCTCAGACGAGGCCGAGCTGGGTGACCGCGTCGCGCTCCTCGGCGAGCTCGGCCACGGAGGCGTCGATCCGGCCCCTGGAGAAGTCGTCGATGTCCAGCCCCTGGACGATCTCGTAACCGCCGTCCCGCGTGGTCACGGGGAAGGAGCTGATGAGGCCCTCGGCCACGCCGTAGGACCCGTCCGAGGTGACCGCCATCGAGACCCAGTCGCCCTCGGCCGAGCCGAGCAGCCAGTCACGGGTGTGGTCGATCGTCGCCGACGCGGCGGAGGCGGCCGAGGAGGAGCCCCGCGCCTCGATGATCGCGGCGCCGCGCTTGGCGACGGTCGGGATGAAGGTGTTCTCCAGCCACTCGCGGCCGTCGTCGCCCACCGCCTCGGCGGCGTTGCGCCCCGCGACCTTGGCGTGGAACAGGTCGGGGTACTGGGTGGCCGAGTGGTTGCCCCAGATCGTCATGTGCGTGACGTCGGTGACCGGGGCACCGACCTTGGCCGCCAGCTGGGCGATGGCCCGGTTGTGGTCGAGCCGGGTGAGGGCGGTGAACCGCTCGGCCGGGATGTCGGGGGCGTTGCTGCGGGCGATGAGCGCGTTGGTGTTGGCCGGGTTGCCGGTGACGGTCACGCGGATGTCGTCGGCGGCGTGGTCGTTGAGGGCCCGCCCCTGCGCGGTGAAGATCGCGCCGTTGGCCTCCAGCAGGTCGCCCCGCTCCATCCCCTTGCTCCGCGGACGTGCCCCGACGAGCAGCGCGACGTTGGCGCCGTCGAAGACGACGTTCGGGTCGTCGCCGATCTCGATGCCGGCGAGGGTGGGGAAGGCGCAGTCGTCCAGCTCCATGACGACCCCCTCCAGGGTCTTCAGCGCCGGGGTGATCTCCAGCAGCCGCAGCTCGACAGGGGTGTCCTTGCCCAGGAGCTCGCCCGAGGCGATGCGGAACAGGAGGCTGTAGCCGATCTGGCCGGCGGCGCCGGTGACGGCGACCTTGACGGGAGCGTTCATGAGGGGGGTGCCCTTTCCTCGGGTATGGGGTCGTGCCGGGACCCGCAGGCCCGAACCCGGGCGGCTGCGGTCCCGTCGGTCCGACGCTAGCACCGGCGCACCGGGGCGGTGGAGCCGGATGCGGGCGTCCCGGGGGCTCCGCGTCCACCGGTGGCGAGGGTGGGTCCCGCCGGTTAGCGTGGCGCTCGGACCGGACGGGACACCCGGGGGTGGCGACCACCCCACCCCGCACCGGTGGAAGGAGCGGACCATGGGATTTTTCGACAAGGTCAAGGACGCGCTGACCGGCTCGGACGAGGCTCGGGCCGAGAGCGCCCGCGAGCGCGCCCGGGAGGCGCGGGAGGAGGCCGACCGGGTCACCGCGGAGGCGCGGGCCAAGGCGGACGAGGCGCAGCGCGAGGCCGACGAGGCCGCCCGCCAGGCGGACGACCCGGACGACAGCATGACCGCCGAGGACGCCACCACCAAGCAGCGGCTGGCCGACGAGGCGAAGAAGGAGGCCGCCGAGACCGAGGCCGAGGCCGGCAAGCAGGTCGCCCAGGCGGAGGCGAAGGCCCAGAAGGAGGCCGCCCGGGCGGAGGCCGACGCCGAGCGCGCGGCGGTCGACCAGCAGGCCGCCGCCGAGCAGCAGGCCGCCGAGCACCGGTCGGACGTCGCCGAGCAGCGGGCCGAGGAGACGAAGGCGGCGCAGCAGCGGACCCACACGGTGCAGCCGGGGGACACCCTCGCCGGCATCGCCCAGCGCTACGGGGTGGATGCGGAGGAGATGGCGCGGCTGAACAACCTGGACAACCCGGAGCTGATCTACCCCGGCCAGGTGTTCAAGGTCCCGGCGGGCTGAGCCCGCCCCGGGCGCGGGGCGGGCCCGCGCACCGGCCACGGGTATGGTGAGGCGCGTGTCCGCCCCCGGAGCCGCCGGCCCGACGATGCACGTGCCCGCATCCCCCGTCGTGGGGGTGGCCCTGCCCGTCCCAGAGCCGTGGGGCAGGCACCTGCAGCGGCTGCGGCAGGACTACGGGGAGCCGGGGGCGGTCAACATCCCCACCCACATCACCCTCCTGCCCCCGACGCCGGTCACCCCCGACCAGGTGGCCCCGCTGCGCCGGCACCTGGCCGAGGTGGCCCGTGCGCACGACCCGTTCACCGTGATCCTGCGGGGCACCGGGACCTTCCGCCCGGTCTCCGACGTCGTCTTCGTGCAGGTGGCGCAGGGCGTGTCCAGCTGCGAGCGGCTGGAGCGGGACGTGCGTGACGGACCGGTGGCCCGGGGGCTGGAGTACCCCTACCACCCGCACGTGACGATCTCGCACGACCGCCCCCCCGAGGTGCTCGACCGCGCCTTCAACGACCTGGCCGCGTTCTCGTGCACCTTCGCCGCCACCAGCTTCCGGCTCTACCTCCACGGCGGCGACGGCATCTGGCAGGTCGTCGAGGACTTCCTGCTCACGGACTGAGTCCCCTCGACGGTCAGGCGGCCGCGTGCGCGGCCTCCGACACCACCCGGCCGTAGTGGCCCAGCAGCTCCTCCACCAGGGCCGGCCAGGAGCGTCCCACCACCAGCGTCCGCCCCGCAGCCCCCGTCCGCGCGCGGCGGTCGGCGGCGTCCGGCCCGACGAGCAGGCTCTCGACGGCGGCCCGCACCGCGCCGGGCAGGTCGGGGTCGAAGAGGGCGCCGGTGCGGCCGTCCTCGACGAGGTCCAGCGGGCCGCCCCGGGCCGGGGCGACCACCGGGAGTCCGGCGGCGGCCGCCTCCTGCAGCGTCTGGCCGAAGGTCTCCCGCGTGCCGGTGTGCACGAACACGTCGAAGGCGGCGTAGGCCCGGGCCAGGTCGATGCCCTCCTGCCGGCCGAGGAACGCCGCGCCCGGCAGCAGCTCGGCCAGCTGCTCCCGGCTGGGCCCCTCCCCGACCAGGACCAGCCGGGTGCCCGGCAGGTCGTCCAGCTCGGCCAGGCGGTGCAGCTCCTTCTCGGGCGCCAGCCGCCCGACGTAGCCCAGCAGCACCTCCCCGTGCGGCGCCAGCCGTGCCCGCAGCGCCCGGGTCTGCTCGTCGGCCGCCCGCGCCGGGTGGAAGAGGTCCGCGTCCACCCCGCGTCCCCACAGGGCCACCCGCGGGACGTCGTGGTCGGCCAGGTCGTGCAGCGCCGCCGTGGACGGGGCCAGCGTGAGGTCCGCCTGCTGGTGGATCCGGCGGATCCACCGCCAGGCGGCCCGGGAGGTCAGGTCGCCGGCCGGGCCGGAGTGCTGGCGGATGTAGGAGGGCATGTCGGTCTGGTAGACCGCGACCGAGGGCAGCCCCAGGGCGCGGGCGGCCGTCAGGCCACGGACGCCCAGGACGAAGGGGGAGGAGACGTGCACGACGTCCGGGGCGAAGCGGTGCAGCACGGTCTCCAGCTCGTAGGAGGGCAGCCCCACCCGGAACTGGCGCACCGGGACGCTGGTCACCGGGTGCACCGGGAACCCGGCGTACCACTCGGGGGTGGCCGTGGGGCTCCACGGGCTGGTGCCGGGGGCGACGACGAGGGCCTCGTGGCCGCCGGCCCGGAGGTTCTCCAGGATCTTGCACACGCTGGTCGTCACCCCGTTGAGCGCCGGCAGGAACGACTCGGTCACGATGGCCACCCGCACATGCTCCAGGGTGGGCGAGGCGGGTGTGCCGGGGGCGACCGTGGGGTGTGCGTCGGGTGAGCGTCGGGTGAGCAGCGGGTGACCCAGGCCGTCGCGGAGCCGCCCGCGCCACCTGGGCGGTGCCGGGGAGGACGGTCCGGTGGTGCCGGTCAGGTCAGCTCCTCCCTGCCGGTGCGGCGCAGCGTCTCCACGAGGCCCTTGACGTCCTGGCAGTGGCGGGCGGTGGTCACCAGCAGGGCGTCGGGGGTGTCCACCACGACGACGTCCTGCATCCCGAGGGTGACCACCGTGCGCCCGGCGCGTGGGGCCACGACCCCGGTCGAGCCCTCGGCGAGGACGAGGTCCTCGGGGCCCAGCACGTGCAGGCCGGGACGGCCGGCCGACTCCGGCAGCAGGGAGGCCAGGGAGGCGAAGTCGCCGACGTCGTCCCACGTGAACGGTGCCGGCACGACGGCGACGTGCCCGGCGGCGGCGGCCGGCTCGGCGACGGCGTGGTCGATCGAGATCCTCGTCAGCGAGTCCCACCGCTCCGCGATGGAGGACGGGTCGGCGGCCACCTCCCGCAGGGTCTGCACCATCCGCGGCTGCTGCTGCTCCAGGAGGTCCAGCAGGGTGCCCGCCCGGACGACGAACATCCCCGCGTTCCACAGGTAGCGGCCCGAGGCGAGGTACTCCGCGGCCAGCTCGGCGTCCGGCTTCTCCACGAACGCCTCGACGTGGCGCACGTCCGGGGCGTCCTCGACCGCGAGCTCGCCACCGACCCGCACGTAGCCGAACCCGGTCGCGGGCGAGGTGGGGGTGATGCCGAGCGTGACGAGCAGCCCCTGCCGGGCGGCGTGGACCGCCTGCCGCACCCGCTCGCGGAACACGTCCGGCTCGCCGATGACGTGGTCGGCGGCGAAGGACCCCAGGACCGCCCCGGGGTCCCGGCGCTCCAGGACGGCGGCGGCCAGGCCGATCGCCGGCATCGAGTCCCGGGGCGAGGGCTCCACGAGCAGGTTCTCCGGCCGGAGGTCCGGGAGCTGGGCGCGGACCGCGTCGGCGTGCCGGGTCCCGGTCACCACCATCACCCGGTCGCCCACCAGGGGCTCCAGCCGGTCCACCGTGCCCTGCAGCAGGGAGCGTCCCGAGCCGGTGAGGTCGTGCAGGAACTTCGGCGAGGACGACCGCGACAGCGGCCACAGCCGCGTCCCCGACCCCCCGGCGGGGACGACGGCGGTGAGGTCGCGCACAGGGTCACCTGCCTGGTCCGGGGAGGGCATGAGGGCCAGTCTAGGGTTGACGGCATGCCAGCGTCCCCGGGTCCGAGCGCCGTGTCCACCGCCGTGCCCGGTGGCGCCGCCACCGCCGCGGGCACGGCATACCGGCGGGTGGTGCGTCCGCTGCTGTGGCGGCTGGACGCCGAACGGGCCCACCACGCGACCGTCGCCGTCGCCCAGGGGCTGGGGGCCACCGCGCCCACGCGGGCGCTGACGACCCTCGCGGGGTATGCCGTGGGCGGCCTGGGCCCCGGCGCCGCGCCGGTCGAGCTCCTCGGCCTGCGGATGCGCCACCGGGTGGGCCTGGCGGCCGGCCTGGACAAGGACGGCCGGGCCGTGGCCACCTGGGGGGCGCTGGGGTTCGGCCACGTGGAGCTGGGCACGGTGACCGCGCTGCCGCAGCCGGGCAACCCCCGGCCGCGCCTGTTCCGGCTGCCCCGCTCGGGTGCGGTGATCAACCGGATGGGGTTCAACAACGACGGGGTGCACGCGCTGGCCCGGCGGCTGCGGGCCGCGCGCGAGGCCGGCCTGGTGGACCTGCCGGTGGGGGTGAGCATCGGCAAGAGCAAGGTCACGCCCGTCGGGGAGGCCGTCGGCGACTACCTCACCTCGGTGGCCGCCCTCGACGGCCTGGCCGACTACCTGGCCGTCAACGTCTCCAGCCCCAACACCCCGGGCCTGCGCTCGCTGCAGGACGCCGGACCGTTGAGGGAGCTGCTCACCGAGGTGGTCCGTGCCGCGGGCGGCACCCCGGTCCTGGTCAAGCTGGCCCCCGACCTCGCCGACCCGGCCCTCGACGAGGCGCTCGAGGTGGCCACGGGAGCAGGCGTGGCGGGCGTCATCGCCACGAACACCACCCTCTCCCGGGACGGGGTCGTCCAGGCGGAGCAGCAGCTGGCCCGGGCCGAGGCCGGGGGGCTCTCCGGGGCACCCCTGACCCGGCGGGCCCGCGAGGTGGTCGCCCACGTGGTGGCCCGCACCGATCTGCCGGTCGTCGGGGTCGGGGGGATCATGACGGCCGACGACGCCCGGGCGATGCTCGACGCGGGGGCGGGCCTGGTGCAGCTCTACACCGGTCTGGTCTACGCCGGGCCGGGACTGCTCGGCGAGGCGGTGCGGGCGACCGGGCCGGCGGGGGCGGGGGCCTGACCGAACCCCTCCCGGGGTGAGCACGCGGCGACAGTAGGCTGGGGGCATGTCAGAGGCGACGACCGAGTCCGGACTGCCGATCAAGGCCCGTTACGGGCCCGAGGACCTGGACGGCTTCGACCCCGCCGTGCAGCTGGGGGAGCCGGGGGCCTACCCGTTCACCCGCGGGGTCTACCCCAGCATGTACACCGGGCGTCCGTGGACCATGCGGCAGTACGCCGGCTTCGGCACCGCGGCCGAGTCCAACGCCCGCTACAAGGAGCTGGTGGCCAACGGCACCGGCGGGCTCTCGGTCGCCTTCGACCTGCCCACCCAGATGGGCTACGACTCCGACCATCCCCTGGCCTCCGGCGAGGTCGGCAAGGTCGGGGTGGCGATCGACTCGGTCGAGGACATGCAGGTGCTCTTCGACGGGCTGCCGCTGGACGAGGTGTCCACCTCGATGACGATCAACGCCCCGGCCGCCTCGCTGCTGCTGATGTACCAGCTCGTGGCCGAGGGCAACGGCATCCCCGCCGCGCAGCTGACCGGGACGATCCAGAACGACGTGCTCAAGGAGTACATCGCCCGGGGCACCTACATCTACCCGCCGGCCGAGTCGCTCCGGCTGATCAGCAACATCTTCGCGTACTGCCACCGGGAGATCCCGCGCTGGAACACGATCTCCATCTCCGGCTACCACATGGCCGAGGCCGGGGCGACGCCCGTGCAGGAGGTCGCCTTCACCCTGGCCAACGCCAAGGCCTACGTCCAGGCGGCGCTGGACGCCGGCCTGGCCGTCGACGACTTCGCCCCCCGGCTCTCCTTCTTCTTCGTCGCCCGCACCACGCTGCTGGAGGAGGTCGCCAAGTTCCGTGCGGCGCGCCGCATCTGGGCCCGCATGATGAAGGAGGAGTTCGGCGCCCAGAACCCCAAGTCGATGATGCTGCGCTTCCACACCCAGACCGCCGGGGTGCAGCTGACCGCCCAGCAGCCGGAGATCAACCTCGTCCGGGTGGCCCTGCAGGGGCTGGGCGCCGTCCTCGGCGGTACCCAGTCGCTGCACACCAACTCCTTCGACGAGGCCATCGCCCTGCCGACCGCCAAGGCCGCCCGCCTGGCGCTGCGCACCCAGCAGGTGCTCGCCCACGAGACCGACGTCACCAGGACCGTCGACCCCTTCGCCGGGTCCTACGTCGTCGAGTCGTTGACCGACGACCTGGAGGAGGCGGTGCTGGCCCTCATGCAGGCGGTGGACGACCGCGGGGGGGCGGTGCACGCCATCGAGCAGGGCTTCCAGAAGAGCGAGATCGAGCGGTCCGCCTACGACAACGCCCTCCAGATCGACTCCGGGGAGCGGGTCGTGGTGGGCCAGAACCGGTTCACCGTCGAGGAGCACGAGCGCTACGAACCGCTCCGGGTCGACCCCGCCATCGAGGCCGCGCAGGCGCAGCGGCTGGAGCGGCTGCGCGCGGACCGTGACGGGAGCGCGGTCGAGCGTGCCCTGGCCGACCTGCGGACCGCCGCGGAGGGGACGGACAACGTCCTGCCCCCCATGCGGGCGGCGCTCGCCGCCAGGGCCACCGGCGGCGAGGTCGCCGACGCCCTCCGGGACGTGTGGGGCCAGCACGTCCCGCGGGAGACGTTCTGAGCCGGAGGGGGTTGTACCCTGGGTGGTCGACCACCCGACGCCGACCGAGGTGAGGCCTTCCGTGACGACCCCCACCGCCCGCCGCACCCGTCCCGTCGACGACCCCTGGAGCCCCCAGGAGGGTCCCGGGATCGTGGAGACGGTCGGACGGCACGTGGAGGACCTGGCCGACCGGCTGCTGGAGCTGCGTCGCCTCGTGCACCAGCAGCCCGAGCTGAGCTGGCACGAGCTGCGCACCACCGCCCTCGTCACGGACGTCCTCACCGACGCCGGGGTGAGCGTGACCCCGCTCCCGGGGACCGGTGCGGTGGCCGACCTCGGGGACCCCGACCCACGGGTGCGGGTCGCCCTGCGGGCGGACCTGGACGCCCTTCCGCTGGAGGAGGCGACCGGGCTGCCGTTCGCCTCCCGCACGCAGGGCGTCTGCCACGCGTGCGGCC
The DNA here is from genome assembly GCF_006519705.1 of Ornithinimicrobium kibberense. NCBI lineage: Bacteria > Bacillati > Actinomycetota > Actinomycetes > Micrococcales > Ornithinimicrobiaceae > Ornithinimicrobium > Ornithinimicrobium kibberense. The sequence goes on along the minus strand of NZ_VFXM01000005.1, from coordinate 97,964 downwards.
ACGACGTCCACACCGTCGGGGTCCTGGGCGCGGGGCTGGCCCTCAAGGCGGTCGAGGACGAGCTGGTGCGCCGCCAGATCGGGGTGCGGCTGCTGTTCCAGCCCGCCGAGGAGACCATCCCGGGCGGCGCCCACGCCGTCATGGAGCACGGCGGCCTCGACGGGGTCGACCGGCTGCTGGCCGTCCACTGCGACCCCTCCATCGACGTGGGCACGGTCGGGCTGCGCGTGGGGCCGATCACCGCGGCCTCCGACTCGGTGCACGTCGCGCTCACCGGCCGCGGCGGGCACACCTCCCGCCCGCACCTGACCCAGGACCTGACCTACGCCCTGGGCAAGGTGGTCACCGAGGTGCCGGCCGTGCTCTCCCGCCGGCTCGACCCCCGGGACGGTGCCACCCTCGTGTGGGGCATGGTCCGCTCGGGCTCGGCGCCCAACATCATCCCCACCCGCGCCGAGTGCACCGGCACGCTGCGCATCCTCGACGCCGAGGCCTGGCACAGCACCGGGCCGCTCATCGAGGAGATCGTGCGCTCGGTGGTGGCGCCCTACGGGGTGGGTGCGGAGGTCACCTACGTCAAGGGCGTCCCTCCGGTGGACAACGACAACGACGCCGTGGTGGCCCTGTCCAGGGCGGCGATGACCCTGCTGGGGCCGCACGCGGTCGTGCCCACCAAGCAGTCCATGGGCGGGGAGGACCTGGGCTGGTACCTCACCCAGGTCCCGGGTGCGATGGCCCGGCTCGGGACCCGCACGCCCGGCGGGCAGACCCACGAGCTGCACCAGGGCGACCTCGTCGTCGACGAGCGTGCGGTGGTCGTGGCGGCGCAGGTGCTGGCCGGCAGCGTGCTCACCTCGGTGGGGCCCGACGGGCTGGTCTGAGCCTCCGCCCAGGGCCGGACGGACCCCGCCCGACCGCCCCCACGGACGGTGGACCCTTCGGCCGGCACCGGGGACACCGGCAGGTTCGAGGGGGAGATACCATCAGGACTGCACAAACCCCATTCAGCTGACAAAGGAGGACCCCGTGCGTCGGGTTCTGAAGCTCGCGGCCCTGGGTGCCGCCGCCTCCCTGGCCCTCACCGCCTGCGGCGAGGCACCGGAGGACAACGACACCGGTACGACCAACAACGACTCCGGTGCTGGTGCCACCGACGACACCGCTGCGACGGACGACGGCGCGGCCGCCGGCGGCGCGGAGGACTTCCAGGCCTGCATGGTCTCCGACTCGGGAGGCTTCGACGACCAGTCGTTCAACCAGTCGGGCAAGGAGGGCCTGGACGCGGCCGCGGAGTCCCTGGGCATCGAGACCACCGAGGTCGAGTCCCAGTCCGACGCCGACTACGCCAGCAACGTGCAGAACCTGGTCAGCCAGGGCTGCAACCTGACCATCGGGGTCGGCTTCCTCCTCGAGGACGCCATCCAGGAGGCGGCGGAGCAGAACCCCGACACCAACTTCGCGCTCATCGACTCGGCCTTCAGCGACGAGAACTTCGAGCCGGTGGAGCTGGACAACGCCAAGCCCATCCTGTTCAACACCGCCGAGGCCAGCTTCCTGGCCGGCTACCTGGCCGCGGGGATGTCCGAGACCGGCACCGTCGCCACCTTCGGCGGCATCCAGCTGCCGTCCGTCGCAATCTTCATGGACGGGTTCGCCGACGGCGTGGACAAGTACAACGAGGACAACGACGCCGAGGTGCAGCTGCTCGGCTGGGACAAGGAGGCGCAGGACGGCTCCTTCTCCGGCGACTTCGAGAACCAGGCGCAGGGCCAGACCCTGACCGACCAGTTCATCGCCCAGGGCGCCGACGTCATCATGCCGGTCGCGGGCCCCGTCGGTCTCGGCGCGGCCGCGGCCGCCTCGGACGAGGACGGCGTCAAGATCGTCTGGGTCGACTCGGACGGCTACCTGACCGCCTCGGAGTACTCCGACATCATGCTGACCTCGGTCATGAAGCAGATCGGCCCGGCCGTGGAGGACACCATCGCCCAGACCTACGAGGGCGGTTTCACCAACGAGCCCTACGTCGGGACGCTGGAGAACGACGGGGTCGGCCTGGCGCCGTACCACGACTTCGAGGACGCGGTGGCCGAGAAGACCGCCGTCGGCCCCGACGGCGAGGAGATGCCCCTCAACGAGGTCATCGACGCCTACGAGGAGCAGATCATCTCCGGCGAGCTGACCATCGAGACGCCGAACGCTCCGCAGTGACCTGGTGAGCTGCGGCGGGCAGGTCCCGCCGCAGCCACCCGCGGACGTGCAGCGGCCCGGCCCCCAGGGTCGGGCCGCTGCGGCGTCGCCCACCTGCCACTCCCACCGCCAACGACGCGAAGGCACCACGCGATGAAGCTGGAACTGCGGGGCATCACCAAGGTGTTCGGCCCCCTGGTCGCCAACGACCACATCGACCTCGTCGTCGAGCCGGGCGAGATCCACGCCCTCCTCGGCGAGAACGGGGCCGGCAAGAGCACCCTGATGAACGTCCTCTACGGTCTCTACGACCCCGACGGCGGGGAGATCCTGCTCGACGGTGAGCAGGTCCGGTTCAAGGGACCCGGCGACGCGGTCGCCGCCGGCATCGGCATGGTCCACCAGCACTTCATGCTCGTGCCCGTGTTCACGGTCGCCGAGTCCGTCGCCCTGGGCTACGAGCCGGCCGGACCCGGCGGGGTCCTCGACCTCGACCGGGCCCGCCAGCGGGTGACGGAGATCTCCGAGCGGTTCGGCTTCCACGTCGACCCGGACGCGCTGATCGAGGACCTCCCGGTGGGGGTCCAGCAGCGGGTCGAGATCATCAAGGCGCTCTCCCGGGACGCGAAGGTGCTCATCCTCGACGAGCCCACGGCCGTGCTCACCCCCCAGGAGACCGACGAGCTCATCGGCATCATGGGGGAGCTCAAGGAGGCGGGCACCTCCATCGTCTTCATCACCCACAAGCTGCGCGAGGTGCGCGCCGTCGCCGACAAGATCACCGTCATCCGGCGGGGCAAGGTCGTCGGCGAGGCCAGCCCCAGCTCCACCGAGACCGAGCTGGCCTCGATGATGGTCGGACGCTCGGTCAGCCTCACCGTCGACAAGGATCCGGCCACCCCGGGCGGGCCGGCCTTCGTGGTCGAGGACCTCACCGTCGTGAGCCCGGCCGGCAACGTCCTCGTCGACGACATCTCCTTCGAGGTGCGCGCCGGGGAGATCCTGTGCATCGCCGGCGTGCAGGGCAACGGGCAGACCGAGCTGGCCGAGGCGATCCTCGGGCTGGAGGAGGTCGACTCCGGGCGGATGGTGCTCGACGGCACCGAGCTGGGCGGGACGGGCGTGCGCGACCGCCTGCGGGCCGGCATCGGGTTCGTGCCGGAGGACCGCTCCACCGACGGCGTCATCTCCAGCTTCACCATCGCCGAGAACCTCGTCCTCGACATCTACGACACCCCGGACTTCGCCCGCGGGGTCACGATGAGCCCGACCAAGGTGGCCGAGAACGCCGTCCGTCGCGCCGACGAGTTCGACGTGCGCTACACCGACGTGCAGGACCCGATCTCCACGCTCTCCGGCGGCAACGCCCAGAAGGTGGTCCTGGCCCGGGAGATGTCCCGTCCGCTCCGGCTGCTCGTCGCCTCCCAGCCGACCCGTGGCCTGGACGTGGGTTCCATCGAGTTCGTGCACACCCGGGTCGTGCGCGAGCGCGACCAGGGCACCCCCTGCATCATCGTCTCCACCGAGCTGGACGAGGTGCTCGGCCTGGCCGACCGGATCGCGGTGATGTACCGCGGGCGCATCGTGGGCGTGGTCGACGGGGCGGACGCCGACCGCGACATGCTCGGGCTGATGATGGCCGGCGTGCCCATGGAGGACGCGCGCCGTCAGGCCGCCGAGCACCACTCGGTCCTCGGCGAGGCCGACCGCGCGGAGACTCCGCGGGCCCCTGCAGCAGCCGCCGAGACACCTCATACCCCCGACCCAGCGAGCCCGGAGGAGCGGCCGTGACCGACCACCCGAGCCCCCACGACGACACCGACGCCCCCAACGAGCAGGCGGCGGCTGCCGCGCCCCCCGCCGAGACCGGGGACGTGCAGTCCGCGTCCGCCTCCCCGGAGGGGCCCTCGCAGGAGGGTCCCACCCACCGGGACGAGGACCGCCCGGGCGTGCTGCAGCAGATCCTGTCCGGCAACGCGCTGATGTCGGTGCTGGCCGTCGTGCTCGCCCTCCTCATCGGCGGCCTGCTCATCGCCTTCGCCGACGAGGAGACCCGGGCCGCGTCCGGCTACTTCTTCTCCCGGCCCGCCGACATGCTCTCCGCCGGGTGGACCGCCATGACCGACGCCTACGTGGCGATGTTCCGCGGGTCCGTCCTCAACTGGCAGTCGGACACCTTCGCCGGGATGGTCAAGCCGTTGACCGAGTCGATGGTCTTCTCGGTCCCGCTGATCCTCGCGGGCCTGGGCATCGCCGTCGGCTTCCGTGCCGGCCTGTTCAACATCGGGGCCCAGGGCCAGATCATCGTCGGCGCCATCGTCGCCGCCTGGCTGGGCTTCGCCTTCGACCTGCCCCCCGTCGTCCACCTGCTCGTGGCCATCCTCGGCGGGGCGATCGGCGGTGCCGTCTACGGCGGCATCCCCGGCGTCCTCAAGGCCCGGTTCGGGGCCAACGAGGTGATCGTGACGATCATGCTCAACTACATCGCGGTCTACCTCATCAGCTTCATCCTGAGGCAGCCGACCTTCAACCCGGGGCGGACCGGGCAGCGCAGCCCCGCGGTGTCCGCCGACGCCACCTACCCCCTGCTGATCCCCGAGTGGCTGGTGCCGGGGAACACCTTCCGCCTGCACTGGGGCTTCGTCGTGGCCATCCTGGCGACGGTGTTCGTCTGGTGGCTGCTGGAGCGGTCGACCGTCGGCTTCGAGATCCGCGCCGTCGGCGCGAACCCCAAGGCGGCCCGGACGGCGGGCATGTCGGTGGGTCGCACCACGATCATCACCATGGTCGTGGCCGGTGCCCTGGCCGGGCTGGCCGCCACGGGCCAGGTGCTCGGCACCGAGGGCTCCCTGACGGCCGGCGTGGCCGCCTCCTACGGCTTCGACGCGATCACGGTGGCGCTCCTGGGCCGCTCCCGCCCGTGGGGCACCTTCTTCGCCGGGCTGCTCTTCGGCGCGCTCAAGGCCGGCGGCTTCCTCATGCAGTCGTTGACGCAGACCCCGATCGACATCGTGCTGGTCGTCCAGTCGCTCATCGTGCTCTTCATCGCGGCCCCGCCGCTGGTGCGCACGATCTTCCGTCTACCCGCACCCTCGGCCCGACCACGGTCCCGCCGCGCAGTCAAGGAGGCCGCCGCGTGAGCACCACGACCGAGCGTCCCACCCCCTCCGGCGCCACCGCCGCCGGGCGGGGCACCGCCGTCCGACGCCGGACGAGCCTGAAGCCGACCGTCGTCTACGCGCTCGCCGCGCTGGTGTCGCTGCTGGTGTTCGTCCCGGGCACCCCGAGCGACGTGCAGACCGTCTTCCAGTTCGGCTCTGGCGGGGAGTTCATCCGGATCCCGAACCTGCCGGTGCCCTCGCTGGTGACCATCGTCCTGCTCACGGTCGTCCTCGCCGGGGCCGCCGTGTGGGCCTTCCTGCGGCACCGGGCCCGGCGGCCGCTGAACGCCTGGTGGCACGTGCTGGTGGGGGTGGCCTTCATCACGGCCTTCCTCACCTACGTCGGGGCGGGTCGGTCCTCGGTCATCCCGATGGTCTCGCTCCTGGCGGGGGCGCTGGCGCTGTCCGTGCCGCTCGTCTTCGGCTCCATGTCCGGGGTCATCTGCGAGCGCTCCGGGGTGATCAACATCGCCATCGAGGGGCAGCTGCTCTTCGGTGCCTTCGCCGCGGCCCTGGTCGCCTCCGCCGCCGGCAGCGGATGGGTCGGCCTGCTCGCGGCGCCGGTCGCCGGGGCGGCGGTGGGCGCGCTGCTGGCGTGGTTCGCGGTGGCCTACCGGGTCAACCAGATCATCGTGGGCGTGGTGCTCAACACCCTGATCATCGGCCTGACCGGCTTCCTCTTCTCCACCCTGATGTCGGACAACAAGGCGCTGTGGAACACGCGGATGCCGCTGCCCCGGCTGCCCATTCCGGTCCTGTCCGAGATTCCCGTCGTCGGGCCGGTCCTGTTCGACCAGACCATCCTGGTGTACCTGGTGTACGTCCTCGTCGCGGTGCTGCAGTTCATGCTCTTCCGGAGCCGGTGGGGCCTGCGCACCCGGGCCGTGGGCGAGCACCCCAAGGCGGCCGACACGGTGGGCATCAAGGTCAACACCCGGCGGGTGCTCAACGTCATCCTCGGCGGTGCCGTCGCCGGTCTGGGGGGTGCCTTCCTCACGGTCGGCTCCGGCCTGGCCTTCGGGCGGGAGATGTCGGCCGGCCAGGGCTACATCGCCCTCGCGGCGATGATCCTGGGCAAGTGGAACCCCAAGCTGGCGGTGCTGGCGGCCCTGCTGTTCGGGTTCTCCAAGAACCTGGGCAACGTGCTGTCCACCATCGGTTCCGGGGTGCCCTCCGAGCTGCTGCTCATGCTGCCCTACGTCATCACCATCTTCGCCGTCGCCGGCTTCGTCGGCCGGGTCCGCCCGCCGGCCGCCAACGGCACCCCCTACACCAAGAGCTGAGCAGGAGGAGCGCGATGACCGACCGGTCAGGCACGAGGGACGAGGTCGACTGGGAGGCCCTGCGCCGGCGGGCCGTCGAGATGATGGGCCGGGCCTACGTGCCCTACTCCCGCTACCCCGTCGGCGTGGCCGGCCTGGTCGACGACGGCCGGGTCGTGTCCGGCTGCAACGTGGAGAACGCCAGCTACGGACTCACCCTCTGCGCCGAGTGCGGGATGGTCTCCGAGCTGGTGGCCGGCGGAGGAGGCCGGCTCGTCGCGGTGGCCTGCGTGGACCGGGAGGGGCAGGCCCTGATGCCCTGCGGGCGCTGCCGGCAGCTGCTGTGGGAGCACGGCGGCGCGGAGTGCCTGCTGGCCACCCCGGAGGGGGTGCTGCCGATGGAGCAGGTCCTGCCGCAGGCCTTCGGGCCGGGCCACCTCGACCGCTGACCCGGGGCGCCTCACCCGTCGACGGGCTCCTCCGGGCCGGCCGGGCCCAGCAGGGCCGGCCGGGGCAGCCCCGCCTCCAGCGCCAGCCGGGCGGCCTCGGGGCTGCGGGGGACGTAGAAGACCTCCCCGGCGATCCCCCGCACGCGGTCGTGCAGGGTGCGGACGGTGCCCGCGTCGACGACGACGCGGCCCTGCTCAGGCGGCAGGTAGAGGTCCTCGCCGAAGGTCCCCGCGGTGTCCCGACGGGCCACCCGGGTGACGTCGACGGGCCGGTGCCCCATCGCCTCGGCGAGCGCCGTGACGACCGTGTCGTCCTGGGGGGTGCCGCCGTCCTGGGGCTCACCGACCGCGACCCGCTCCCCGGGGCCCAGCTCGACCCGCTGGAGCACCTGCTTGGCACGACGGTCGCGGGTCATCACGGTGTGGACGAGGACCGGACGACCCTCCACCTCGGCCTGGGCGGCCAGCACCAGCGCGGCCGCGTCCACGCCGACGGCCAGCGTCCGCGCGGCCGAGAGGGTGGCCTGGAGCCGGGGCGTGGACACCCCGGCCACCACCCGACCGTTGCGTACGGCGATGATGGTCGGGAACATCGGCTGCTCGCCGTGCGTCCCACCTCGGGCGCGGGTGCGCCGCAGCAGATCGGTCACAGGAGGGACGACGAGGGCCATGACGTCAGCGATCAGCACGCCGCACAGGATGTCACACCGGGACGGGGCGGGCCGGTGAAGGCCTCCCAGGTGCCGTGGTGGGGGTGGGTGCTGCTGGTCCTCACGGCCCTGACGCTCCTCGACGTCCTCGACGGGGGGCTGGTCCCCCTGATCATCCTCGGCGTGATCGGGTGGAAGCTGTTCGGCCGGCAGCTCTCCGGCGGGTCCGTGCCGACGCAGGGCCTCCCGCCCGGTGGGGCGCCGCCCCCGCCGGGCGGGTCCGCGCCGACGGACCGGCCCGTGTCGGGCCCGGCGCCCCCCGGCTGGACCGGCGGACCGGGCGGGTCCCCGCCGATGCCCACCATCGACGTGCCCCGCTACCCCGGGTCGTCGCCGGCGTCCGGCCCGGCGACCTCGTCGAGGGGATGGTCCGGCGGCACCGACCCCGCCCGTTCGCTGCTGCGCCTGCAGCTGGCCCAGGGGGGACGGGACCTGGAGCAGGCGCTCGCGGCGGGCGACGCCGGGCGGGCGCGCCAGCTCCTCGAGGGGATGGACCGGCTGCTCACCGCGGGACGGGTGGACGGTGGCGAGGAGGGCGCGCTCCACGGCGACGTGCGGACCGCGCTGTCGGCGCTGTCGGGCAGCCCCGGCGGCGTGGACCGGGCCGCGCTGGACAGGGTCGTGGCCCGGTGCCGCGGCATGGGCCAGACTGGGCACCATGAGTGAGTCCTTCGACGCCGTCGACATCATCCGCACCAAGCGCGACCGGGGTGAGCTCTCCTCCGAGGAGATCGCCTGGGTCGTGGACGCCTACACCCGCGAGGTGGTCGCCGACGAGCAGATGTCGGCGCTGGCCATGGCCATCCTGCTCAACGGGATGAACCGCCGGGAGATCGGCGACTGGACCGCGGCGATGATCGCCTCCGGCGAGCGGATGGACTTCTCCTCCCTGTCCCGCCCGACCGCGGACAAGCACTCGACCGGAGGGGTGGGCGACAAGATCACCCTGCCGCTGGCCCCGCTCGTGGCCGCCTGCGGGGTCGCGGTCCCCCAGCTCTCGGGCCGGGGCCTGGGCCACACCGGCGGGACCCTCGACAAGCTGGAGGCCGTCCCCGGGTGGCGGGCGTCGTTGTCCAACGCGGAGATCCTCGACCAGCTCGAGGACGTCGGCGCGGTGATCTGCGCGGCGGGGTCGGGGCTGGCCCCGGCGGACAAGCGCCTCTACTCGCTGCGCGACGTCACCGGTACGGTCGAGGCGATCCCGCTGATCGCCTCCTCGATCATGAGCAAGAAGATCGCCGAGGGCACCGGGGTGCTGGTCCTCGACGTCAAGGTCGGCTCCGGCGCGTTCATGAAGACCGAGCCGGACGCCCGGGAGCTGGCGGAGACCATGGTGGCGCTCGGTCAGGACGCGGGCGTGCACACCGTGGCGCTGCTCACCGACATGTCCACGCCCCTGGGGCTGACCGCCGGCAACGGCCTCGAGGTGCGCGAGAGCGTGGAGGTGCTCGCCGGCGGCGGCCCCCAGGACGTGGTGGACCTCACCCTCGCCCTGGCCCGCGAGATGCTCCAGGGGGCAGGGGTGGAGGACGTGGACCCGGCCGACGCGCTGCGGGACGGGCGGGCCATGGACGTCTGGCGACGGATGATCGCCGCCCAGGGCGGCGACCCGGACGCCGCGCTGCCGACCGCCGCCGAGACCCACCAGGTCGTCGCGGACCGGGACGGGGTGCTGACCGAGCTCGACGCCCTGGCGGTCGGCGTGGCCGCCTGGCGCCTCGGCGCGGGCCGCGCCCGCAAGGAGGACCCCGTGCAGGCGGCCGCCGGTGTCGAGCTGCACGCCAAGCCCGGCGACCGGGTGCGGGCCGGCGAACCGGTGATGACGCTGCACACCGACACCCCCGAGCGCTTCGAGCGTGCGCTCGCCGCCCTCGAGGGGGGCTGGAGCGTCGGGGACACGGCGCCCGGGCGTCCGGACGTGGTCATCGACCGGATCGCCTGACCGGCCCGGGTCAGTAGCCCCGGCCGTCGGCCCCGGCCACGTCCTGACCCGGCTCGGGCACCACCAGCGTGCCGGCGTCCGCGCGCTCCCGGGCCCCGGCCAGCAGCGCCTCGGTCGAGGAGGTCCCGATCCGGGTGACGCCCTCGGCGCACATGGCCAGGAGCGTGTCGACGTCCCGGACGCCCCCGGAGGCCTTCACCTGGACGTGCTCGCCGGTGCTGGCGCGCATGAGCCGGACGTCCGGCAGCGTCGCGCCGCCCCCGGCGAACCCGGTCGAGGTCTTGACGAAGTCGGCCCCGGCGGCCTCGGCGGCCCGGCAGCCGGCGACCTTCTGCTCGTCGTCGAGCAGGGCGGTCTCCAGGATCACCTTCACCAGGGCCCCGGCCTCGTGCCCGACCTGTACCACGGCGGCGATGTCCGCCTGCACCTGCTGGACGTCCCCGCCGCGCAGCCGGCCGATGTTGAGCACCATGTCCAGCTCGGTGGCGCCGTCCTCGAGGGCCTGGCGCGACTCGGCCACCTTGGCCGCGGTGGAGGTGGTGCCGTGGGGGAAGCCGATGACCGTGCAGACCCGGGTCCGGTGGCCCTGGACGGCCCCGGCGGCGAGGGCCACGTCGCTGGGACGCACGCAGACGGACCAGATCTCGGCGGCGGCCAGCTCGCGGCAGGACCGCTCCACCTCGGCCGGGGTGAGCTCGGGCTTGAGCAGGGCGTGGTCGACGAGGTCGGCGACGTCCTGGACGGTCAGGGTGCTCCCGGGGGCGTAGGTGTTCGGCATGGGTCCCACTGTAGGTGGAGCGCATAGGATCGGGGTATGCCGACGACGTTGCGGCCGGTCCGGGTGCCCGGGACCGGGGAGAAGCTGATCCAGGAGCTGGCCGGGGCGGCCAGCACGGGGCACCGCTCGGTGTCGCTGGCGCGGATGACCGCGCCCCCCGGGTGGTCGGAGCCGGGCCAGCGGCCCGAGTTCGACGAGATCACCTACGTCCTGGCCGGCGAGGTCGTCGTCGAGCACGAGGGCGGATCGACCAGCGTCACCGCGGGGGAGTGCATCCTCACCCGGGCGGGGGAGTGGGTCCGCTACGCCGTCGGCCCCTCCGGCGCGGACTACCTGGCCGTGTGCGCCCCGGCCTTCACCGTCGAGGGTGCCCGCCGGGACCCGGAGCCGGTGCCGGGCTGAGCGCCGTCCGTCGGCAGCAGCCGTCGGCGCAGGGCGTCCGCACGGTCCAGCCTGACCTCGTCCCGGCGGCGCCGTTCACCCATCACCCCGGCCAGCAGCTCCTCCGGCGACGCTCCCGCCGGCGGGGGCGGCGACACCCGTGGAGCCACGGCGGCCCACAGCTCGGCGGCGGTGCGCGTGCGGGCCTCGGGGGCCAGCTGGCCGGCCCGGGAGAGGAACTGGCGGACCGCCACGGCCAGCGCGTCGGGCAACGGCGCCAGGTCCGCGTCCCGGGCCCAGCCGCCGACCTCGGGACCGGCGACGGGCAGGGCGACCGGGGCCAGCCGCACCCGGTCACGGACGACGTAGGTCCCTGCCAGCAGGTCGCCCAGCCGGCGGGCCCGTTCGTTGGTGGCGGCCACGAGGAGGGCGAGCCCGCCGAGGGTCAGCCACAGCTCGACGGTGCCGGCCAGCGCGCGGATGGTCGCGTGCCGCAGGCCGATAGGACCGGTGTCGTCCCGCACCGTCCGCAGACCGAGCGCGAGCTTGCCGACCGTGCGGCCGTGCAGGACGGTCTCCAGGGTGATCGGCACCCCCGCCATGGCCAGCACCATGAGGATGATGACGAAGGTCTGACCCAGGGCCCCGTCGGCGGCGAACAGGTCGACCGGGGTGAGCAGGACGACCGCGACGAGCAGGGCCGCCACGACGAGCAGGTCGATCGCGCCCGAGAGCATGCGCAGCGGCAGGGACGCGGGCGGGAGCTCGACCTCCACCGCCTCGCCGGTGACGAACCGGTCGACGTCGAAGATCCCCGCACGAGCCACCCGGCCAGCGTACGACGGGACGCCGGGGCCGGGCGTCCTACAGTGGGCCCGTGGACCTGGACGCACTGGTGGCCCGACGGCGGGAGGAGTGGCTCCGGCTGGAGTCGCTCGCGCGCCGGCGACGGCTCTCCGGCGCCGAGGCCGACGCGCTGGTCGACGGCTACCAGCGGGCGGCCACCGACCTCTCCCTCGTCCGTTCCGGTGCACCCGACGCCGGCGTGGTCGCCTACCTGTCCGCGCTGGTCGCCCGGGCCCGGGGCCGCGCCGCACGCGTGCCGACGGCGTCCTGGTCCGGGGTGGGCCGGTTCTTCGCCGAGGACTTCCCGGCGGCGCTCTACCGGCTGCGGTGGTGGTGGGGGGTGACCGCCGTGACCAACGTCGTCGTCGGGCTCGTGCTGGGCTGGTGGCTCTACCACCATCCGGTGGTGGAGAACACCCTGCTGACGCCGCAGGAGGTGCAGCTGCTCGTCGACGTGCAGTTCGAGTCCTACTACTCCGAGAACGCGGCGAGCAGCTTCTCCACCCTCGTCTGGGTGAACAACGCCTGGGTCGCGGCCAGGGCGATCGGGATGGGCGTGCTCGGCTTCCCGGTCGTGTGGGTCCTGTGGCAGAACATCGCCAACGTGGCGGTGATCGGCTCCCTGATGCACCGCTACGACCGGGCCGACGTGTTCTGGGGCCTGCTGACACCCCACGGCCTGCTGGAGCTGATGGCGGTGTTCGTGGCCGCAGGCGTGGGGCTGCGGCTCTTCTGGGCCTGGGTCGCCCCGGGTCCCCGGACCCGCCTGGCCAACCTGGCGGCGGAGGGACGGACGGCGGCCGGGGTGGCGCTCGGCCTGGTCGTCGTGCTCCTGGTGGCGGGGGTCATCGAGGGCTTCGTCACCCCCTCGCCGCTGCCCACCTGGGCCCGGGTGGGCATCGGTGTGCTGGCCCTGCTGACGTTCCTCGCCTACGTCTTCACCCTGGGCCGGTCCGCCGTCCGTCGTGGGGTCACCGGCGACGTCGGCGACGACCAGCAGGCGGACGTGGCCCCCACCTCGTCCTGAGGCCGCGCGCGGGACCCCGTCGCGCCGCGGCTCAGATCCCCATGTCCTCGTAGGAGCGGGGGTCCTCGATGGGCTCGAGGTGGCAGCTGACCCGCAGGTCCGGATACGCCTCGAGCAACGAGTCGGTGATGTCCTCGGCCAGGTCGTGTCCTCGCTTGACGCTCCAGCCGCCGGGCACGAGCAGGTGCATCTCCATGAATCGCTTGTGCCCGGACTCCCGGGTGCGTACCGCGTGGAACTGGACCTGCTCGCTGGTCCAGCGGTCGAGGATCTGGGCGATCCGCTCGTTGTCCTCCTTGGGCAGGCTGGCGTCCATGAGGCCCGCGGTGGACGTGGCGACCAGTCCCCACCCGGTGACGAGGATGTTCACGCCGACCAGGAAGGCGACCACCGGGTCCAGCCGGTCCCACCCGGTGAGCCACACCAGCGCGACCCCGACGACGACGCCGACGGAGGTCCACACGTCGGTCAGGAGGTGCTTGCCGTCGGCGGTCAGGGTGATCGACCGATGCTTGCGGCCGGCCCGCAGCAGCACCCAGGCCACCGACCCGTTGACCACGGACGCGACGACCGAGACCGCCAGGCCCGTGCCCACCCGCTCCAGCGGCTGGGGGTCGAGGAACCGCTGGACGGACACCATGAGGATCACGGCGGCGGCCACGAAGATCATCAGGCCCTCGACGGCGGCCGCGAAGTACTCGGCCTTGCTGTGCCCGTAGTTGTGCTTCTTGTCCGGCGGCCGGAGGGCGACCCGGAGGGCGACCAGGGCCACGACCGCGGCGACCAGGTTCACCAGCGACTCCGCGGCGTCGGACAGCAGACCCACCGACCCGGTCAGCAGCCAGGCGCCCGTCTTGAGCCCGATGGTGACCAGGGCTGCCGCGATCGACAGCCAGGCGAACCTCGTGAGGTCCTCCGGCTGCGGGTGCCGCGTGCTGCGTGTCGGGTCGGGACTGCTGGTCATCGACCGTGGACGGTGCGGGGGGCGGGAGGCACCCGACGATGCTACCGGCGGGCCGGCGGTGCCTCCGCCCTCGGCTCACAGCCGGCCGGTCGCCTTCAGCTGCAGGTAGTGGTCGGCCAGGGCGGCGGGCAGGTCGTGGGGGGGACGGTCGAGCACCTCGACGCCGAGCTGGCGCAGGGCGGAGGCGGTCCGGCGACGCAGCGCGGTGGTGCGCTCGGCGGCCGCGGCGTCGTAGACCGCCGGCACCGACCCGAGGTCGGCCGCCATCGCCGCCACCGCCGGGTCGGCCACCGAGGCCACCACGACGTGGTGGTGGGCGGTCAGGCTCGGCAGGACCGGGAGCAGGCCCTCCTCCACCGCGGCCGGCTCGAGGGGCGTCAGCAGGACCACGAGGGCCCGTCGCCGGGTGGTCCCGTTGACCGCCCCCGCGAGACGGGTCCAGTCCGCCTCGACCAGGACCGGTTCCAGCGGGGCCATCGCGGTGACGAGGCGGTGGAGCAGGTCGGCCGACCCGGCGGCGGCGCCGGAGCCGGACCCGACCCGTGCCCGCAGCGACCGGTCGCCGGCCAGCAGGTCCACGCGGTCCCCGGCCCGGGCCGCCAGGGCGGCCAGCAGCAGGGCGGCGTCCATGGCCGCGTCCAGGCGGGGTTCGTCCCCGACCCGTGCGGCGCTGGTGCGGGAGGTGTCCAGGACCAGGAGGACCCGTCGGTCGCGCTCCGGCTGCCAGGTGCGCACGACCGTGTGCTGCCGGCGGGCCGTGGCCCGCCAGTCGATGGAGCGCACGTCGTCCCCGTCGACGTAGTCGCGCAGCGAGTCGAACTCGGTGCCCTGCCCCCGGGTCCGGACGGCGGACCGGCCGTCGATCTGGCGCAGCCGGGCCAGCCGGCTCGGCAGGTGCCGCCTCGACCGGAACGGCGGGAGGGCCCGGACCGCGCCCCCGAGGGCCACGGTCCGCTGCCGGCCCGCCAGCCCCAGCGGACCGTGGACCCGCACCGTGACCCCCGTGGCCGGGCGGTCCCCGCGACGGGTGGGGGTGAGCAGGGTCCGGACCCGTTGGACCTGCCCGGGCCGGACGTCGAGGAGGTGCCGGGTGCCGTCGGCCCCCGCCGAGGGTATCCAGGCGTCCTGGACCAGCCCGCGTGCCCGGCGCGGACCGTCGTGGGTCAACGTCAGCTCCACCGTCGCCGAGCCGCCGAGGCGCACCGCCGGCACCTGGCCCCGGCGGACCCGGAGCGACCGTGGGGAGGGGGTCAGGAGCAGGTCGAGCGCGACGAGGACGGCGACGCCGAGCAGCCAGCCGGCGGCCACGGCCCCGGCCCGCCCGGGCCACAGGGCGGGCGGGACCAGCCCCAGCAGGACCAGGGCGACCACAGGACCACGCACGACCATGAGGGTCCTCAGCGGGGGACGGGGACGGAGGACAGGACGGTGCGCAGCACGGCGTCGGCGTCCACGCCCTCGAGCTCGGCCTCGGGCCGCAGGGCGACCCGGTGGGCCAGGGTGGGCGGCGCGAGGGCCTTGACGTCGTCGGGGGTGACGAACTCGCGGCCGGAGAGCCACGCCCAGGCCCGTGCCGAGGCCATCAGCGCCGTCGCGCCGCGGGGACTGACCCCGAGCTGCAGCGAGGGAGCCGTGCGCGTGGCCCGGGCCAGGTCCACGACATACCCGACGATCTCCGGGGAGACCTGCACGCCTCGCACGGCCGCGGCCGCGGCCGCCAGGTCCTCGGCACCCGCGACCGGCCGCACCCCGGCGGCCGCCAGGTCGCGGGGGTCGAAGCCGGCCGCGTGCCGGGTCAGCACCTCGACCTCGTCCTCCCGCGGGGGGAGGGGCACCGTGAGCTTGAGCAGGAACCGGTCCAGCTGCGCCTCGGGGAGGGGGTAGGTGCCCTCGTACTCGACCGGGTTCTGCGTGGCCGCCACGAGGAAGGGGGTCGGCAGGGGGTGGGCGGTGCCGTCGACGGTCACCTGCCGTTCCTCCATGGCCTCCAGGAGGGCCGACTGGGTCTTCGGCGGGGTGCGGTTGACCTCGTCGGCGAGGAGGAGGTTGGTGAACACCGGGCCCGGCCGGAAGGTGAAGTCCTCCCGGCCGCTGTCGTAGACCATGGACCCGGTGACGTCGCCGGGCATGAGGTCCGGCGTGAACTGCACGCGCGCGGTGCGCACCGACAGGGCCCGGGCGAGGGCTCGGACGAGCAACGTCTTGGCGGTGCCGGGCACCCCCTCCAGCAGCACGTGCCCCCCGGTGAGCAGGGCCACGAGGAGTCCGGAGACGGCCTGGTCCTGGCCGACCACGGCGCGGGCGACCTCGGTCCGGACCGACTGCAGCGCCGCCCGGGCGTCGTCGGGCGCAGGGCCCTCACCGGTGGCGTGCGGGTCCCCGGGCGGGTCGGTCGGGGTGGGCGGGGGAGTCATGCGGGGGTTCCTTCCTCGAGGGAGCGCAGCTGCCGGGCGACGTCGACGAGGGTCGCGTCGTCCGGGGCGGTGGGGTCGGCGAGCAGCCGGTGGACCACGGTCGGTGGTCGGCCCACGGCGGTGGAGACGGCGTCGACGAGCTCGGCGGTGCCGACGGTGGCCGGCAGGCCCAGCCGGAGGGCCAGGCGGTGCCGGGCGCCCTCCTGCAGCGCGCGGAGGGCGTGCTCGCGGTCGCGGGCCTGGCGGTAGAGACGGCCCCGGGCGCGGGTGGTCTCCGCCGCGTGCACCACGGCGGGGAGCGGCTCGCCGACCACGGGCGCCAGCCGACGGCCCTGCCAGAGCGCGGCGGCGAGCACGGCGGCGGCGAGCAGCACGACGGAGGCGGTGAGGTTGCGCGGCAGGACGTCCCACAGGCCCTGGGGGGTCTCGTCCAGCGCGGCGTCACCGGGGGAGGGCAGCACCCACAGGACCCGGTCGGACCCGCCCAGCAGGCGCAGCCCGAGGGCCGCGTGGGCCTCCTCGGTGACGTGCTCGTTGGTCAGCGCGGTCGGGAACCCGACGAGGGTCAGGGCGGGGCGCCCGGCCTCGGCCGGCAGGTCGAGCAGCGCCCCGGTCCGTGCCCCGCCGGCGTTGTGCGTGGTGGTCGGCGGGTAGCAGGCGGTGGCCGCGGCCCGGTCGGCCCCCCGGTGCTCCATCATCGTGTCCACCAGGGCCAGCCGGTCCCCCTCGCGCACCCAGGGGGAGGTGCACCCCGGGTCGAGGACCCGCCCGCCGCCCGGGGCGGAGGTCACCGGCAGGTCCAGGACGGTGCCCGGGTCGAGCGCCGGGTCGGGGACGAGGACGAGGAGCCGTCGGGCGTCCTCGACGTGCCGCAGCACCTCGGCCGCCGAGCCCGGTCCCAGGTACGCGGTGGAGCCGAGCACCACCACCGTGCCCGGCTCCACGGGCCGGTCCAGGAGCCGTCGGGTCCCGTCGACGACCTCCACCGTGGTGCCCCGCTGCTCCAGGACCGAGACCAGGGCCCTCGTGCCCTCGTGGCCGGGGTTGTCCGGGGAGAAGGGCTCGCCGGTGTCCTGCCTGGTCAGGAGTGCGGCCACCACGACCATGGCCAGGACGAGCACCGCCCACGGGGCCCATCGCCGCAGCAGGGTCACCGGGGCACCGCCGGTCGGGGTCCCGGTGCCGGGCCCGGACGGACGTCGGGGCGGTCGAGCCGCAGGCCGAGGTCCAGCACGGCCCGTGCCTGGTCCGCCGCGACGTGCGCGGCGCCGTAGCGCACGGCGTCGAAACGGTCGGCCGCCTCCGCCAGGTCGCCCGCCAGGGCCGGCGCCCGGGCACCCAGCTCGGCCGCCAGCTCGTGGGCGGTCCTGCCGGGCCGGTCGGGCAGCCAGCCGCGACCGTCGGCCTCGGCGGCCACGGCCCGGTAGGCGTCCAGGAGCGCGGTGTCGGACTCGCCCGCGGCCAGCGCCCGGGCGGCCCGCTCCCGGTAGGCCGCCGCCGTGAGGGGCCGGTCGGGCAGCACGGCGCCGTCCGCTGTGCGCCGCCCGAGGACGGCCTGCCGACGGCGGTCGCGGGCGGCCCGGGTGAGGACCGCGAGGACGGCGACCAGCACTGCCGCCAGGACGACCCAGGAGGCCCACCCCGGCAGCGTGCCGGTCAGGCCGGGGGAGGGCAGCAGCTCGGCGAGCCGGTCGAGGACGCGCTCGACGACCGACTCGCGGACCCGGTAGCCGCCGGAGGCCAGCTCCTCCTCGAGCCAGCGCCGCGCCTCGTCCCGGCCGGGGTCGGGACCCTCGTCGGTCACCGGTGTCAACGGCGCCGCCGCACGGCCCGCTCCTGGGCGGTGCGGTGCAGGACCAGGTCCAGACCCTCACGCCGGATGCGCTGGTCCAGGTAGAGCAGCGCGGTCACCCCGGCGGTGAACGGGACGACGACGGCGTTGACCGCCAGCTGCACCGCGTGGTCGAGCACGATGGCCAGGGTGGAGGGGCCGCCCGCCGTGCCGAGGAAGCCGTCGCCGGCCAGCAGCAGGACCACGGAGACCGGCACCTGCACGGCGGCCGCGAACGCCGCGGTGACCAGGCCGGCGAGCACGGTGATCCCCGTGACCCGCCACGACTGCCGGCCCGAGGTCAGGGCCCACGCCCGGCGCACGCCCCGCCAGGGGCCGGCGCGCTCGAGGACGACCGGTGCCGGCGCCAGGGAGAGCCGGCTCCCGGCCCACACGAGCAGCACGGCGGCGGCGAGGCCTCCGCCGACCGCCACGAGGACGGCGGGCAGGTCGCCCGCGGCGGTGGCCGCCCAGGTCGCGAGCACGACGACCCCCACGACCATCACACCGGCCAGGAGCAGCAGCACGGTCATGAGCACGAGGGCGCCGAGCAGGGCGGGGATCCGTCCGCGGACCGCCTCCCAGGCCTCCTCCAGCCCCGCCCGGTCCCCCAGGACGGCCTCGCCGACGGTGTGCACGATCAGCCCCGTGAGGGTCGTGGAGGCCAACGCGGAGAAGACCAGCGTGACGAGCAGGAGGACGGCCTCCCGGTCGGTGGGGGCGAGGAGGGAGGTGCCGGCGACCCCCAGGGAGAGCAGGAGCGAGGGGACGAGCAGGGCGGCGAGGACCAGCAGCGCCATCCCGACGGTGGCGCGCGGGTTGCGCCGCATCGTCTGCAGGGACCCACCGAAGATGTCGCCCAGGCCCAGGGGGCGCAGGGGGACGACGCCGGGCCGGTGCAGGCGGGTGAGCTCCTCGGGGGTCAGCCGCTGCCAGGGGTCAGGCCCGTCCGCCGCGGGCGGGGTACCCGGCGGGACCGGCGCCGGCACGGAGGGCGGCGACCCGGGGGGCGGCATACCGTCCGGGACGTGCGGCTGCGTCATCCCCCGGGTCCTCCTGCGCTGCGGGCGCCCGCACCCTCCGGGGCGAGCAGGTCGTGGACGAGGCGTTCGGCCTCCTTGGCGGTGACCGGGACGGCTCCGAGCGCCTCGTGGGCGGCCACGATACCCGGCTCGGCCCGGCGCAGGACGTGGCCCCGGCGCCACAGGGTGAGCGGGGGCTTGCGCCGTTCGGCCAGGTCGCGCACGAGCCGCCGGACGAAGGTCAGCCAGGGATGGTTGCGCACGCACCACGCCTGGGCCAGCAGGCCCCTCTCCCGCAGGCCCTCGACCGCGTGGGCGGCGAAGATGCCCTCGGCGACGACGACGTCGTGCGGCCCCCGCTCCAGGACGTGGTGGCCGGTGATGCTCGAGCTGGCGATGTCGTAGACGGGCACGTCCGTGCAGCCGTGGACGCAGAGCTCCTCGAGCGCGGTCAGCGCCGCGTCCAGGTGCCAGGAGCGCACGTCGTCCCAGTCGACCAGACCCAGCGGGCTCATCGGCAGGTCGGGGTCGGTGCCCTCGCGGTAGAAGTCGTCCAGGGCGACCATCGGCCACCCGAAGCGCGCGGTCAGCCGGCGCGCCAGCCGGGACTTGCCGGCGCCGCTGGGACCGGTGAGCACGAGGACCCGCGCGGGTCGGGGGGCGACGGGCTCCATGGCGGCACAGTCTAGGACCCGGTCCGGCCTAGACTCGGTCCGCGTGAGCACCTCCGCGTCGTCCGACCCCACGCCCCCGCACCCCGCGCGCGGGACGGCTGAGGGGTCGGGGCGGCTGACCGGCCCGCCGCTGCGGGTCTACCGCACGATGCCGGCCCGGCTGATGGGCTGGGTGCTCGTGGTCGGTGCGGGCGTGCTGGCGGCGCTCACGGTCGTGGACGTCGTCGCCGGGCACCGGGCCGGTCTGCTGCCGCCCGTCGCGCTCGTGGTCGGGCTGGGCGCCCTCGGCTGGGTGCTGTTCCTGCGGCCCTCGGTCCGGCTGCACGAGGACGGCGTCGTGCTGGGCAACCTGGTCACCGACACCACGGTCCCGTTCGCCGCGGTCGAGGAGGTGACCCACCAGTGGGCCCTGGAGCTGGTCGACCGGCAGGGGCGCCGGCACTCCGCCTGGGCCGTGCCCGTCAAGCGGGAACGGGTGCGTCGCCAGGCCGTCGACGACTTCGCCGAGACCACCGTGCGCCGACGGGGCGACGCCGGCACCACGGCCCAGGGGGTGGCCGACGAGGTGCAGCGGGCGTTGCAGCGGTGGCGGCTGGACGGCGGGGAGCTCGCGCCGGACGGGGGAGGCGACCTGGCCCCCGGAGGGAAGGACCCCGTGCCGCCCGTCGCCCCGGTGCAGCGGCCCGCGTGGGGGGCGGTCGTCGTCCTCGCCGTGGCCGTGGCCCTCGTGGTGCTGGCGCTGCTCGCCTAGACCGGGCCCCGGTCAGACGCGGGTGAGCTCCTCCATGGCCGACCGTGTCCCGGCCAGGCGACGGGCCGCCTCCTCGCGGGCCGCCGGGAGCCCGTCGTCGCCATCTACGGGGACGACGGCCTCGAGGTAGACCTTGAGCTTGGGCTCCGTGCCGCTCGGACGCACGATCACCCGGGTGCCGTCGGCCAGCAGGAAGCGCATGCCCTCCGTGGGGGGCAGCCCGTCGACCCCCTCGGCGAGGTCCTCCACCGAGCTGACCTCGGTGCTGCCCAGGCGCGCCGGCGGCTCGTCGCGCAGGCGCTGCATGACCGGGGGGATCAGGGACAGGTCGGACACCCGCACGGAGAACGCGTCGGTCTGGTGCACCCCGTGGCGCCGGGCGAGGTCGTCGAGCACGTCCAGGAGCGTGCGTCCCTGCGCCTTGAGCCCGGCGGCCATCTCGGCAGCCATGAGGGCGGCGGTGACGCCGTCCTTGTCCGGCACCGTGGCGGGGTCGACGCAGTAGCCCAGCGCCTCCTCGTAGCCGTAGGCCAGCCCGGGGACCCGGCCGATCCACTTGAACCCGGTGAGGGTCTCCTCCCCGGGCAGCCCGGCCGCGTCGGCCATCGCGCCCAGGAGGCGGGAGGAGACGATCGAGCGGGCCAGCACCGTGCGGTCGCCCCTGGCGCGGCCGCGGTCGATGACGTGCTGCCCCAGGAGGGCGCCGACCTCGTCGCCCCGCAGCATCCGCCAGGAGCCGCCGTCCCGCACCGCCAGGGCGCACCGGTCGGCGTCGGGGTCGTTGGCCACCACGAGGTCGGGCCGTTCACGCTCGGCCAGCGCCAGCGCCGCGTCGATGGCGCCGGGCTCCTCGGGGTTGGGGAAGGCGACGCTGGGGAAGTCGGGGTCGGGCTCCTGCTGCTCGGCCACCGGCGCCGGTGCGGGGAAGCCGGCCCGCAGGAAGGCCTCCCGCACCACGTCCGAGCCCACGCCGTGCAGGGCGGTGTGCACGACGGACAGCGCGCGCGGGCCGTCGGGGTCCAGGACGGCCACGGCGGCGTCGAGGTAGGCCTCGACGACGGAGTCGTCCAGGGTGACCCAGCCGTCGTCGGCCCGGGGGACCTGCGCGACCGAGGGCACGGCGGCGATCTGCTCGGCGATGGCCCGGTCGGCGGGCGGGACGATCTGCGACCCGTCGCCGAGGTAGACCTTGTAGCCGTTGTCCTCGGGCGGGTTGTGGCTCGCGGTGACCATGACCCCGGCCTCGGCCCCCAGGTGGCGGATCGCGAACGCCAGGACCGGGGTCGGCAGGGGGTGGGGCAGGACCATGGCCCGCCCGCCCGCGGCGGTGACCACCGCCGCGGTGTCCCGGGCGAAGACGTCGGAGTTGTGCCGGGCGTCGAACCCGACGACGACGGTGGGCCCGTCGCCGTCCCCGCGCTCGCGCAGGACCCGGGTCAGGTATGCGGTCAGGCCGGCGGCGGTGCGGATCACGACGGCGCGGTTCATCCGGTTCGGGCCGGCGCCCAGGGCTCCGCGCAGCCCGGCCGTGCCGAACTCCAGGAACCCGGCGAACCGGTCGGCCAGGTCGGCCCCGGCGTCGGGCTCCCCGGCGCGGGCCCGCTCCAGCAGGTCGGCCAGCTCGGACCGGGTCACCGGGTCCGGGTCGTCGGCCAGCCAGGCGTCGGCCCGCTCCAGCAGGGCCGGGTCGAGCTGCTCGTCGTCGTGCGGGGTCATCGGGGTCCTCCGGGTCGCTCTGCTGTCGGGTGGGCCGGGTCGGCGGGCTAGAGACGGTCGACGATGCGGGCCAGCAGGTCGCCGCACCGCTCGCCGGCCGCGCGGCCGGCCTCGATGACGTCCTGGTGGTCCAGCGGGACCGGGCTGATGCCGGCGGCCGGGTTGGTGACCAGGGAGATGCCCAGCACCTCCAGGCCGGCCTCGCGGGCGGCGATGGCCTCCAGGGTGGTGGACATCCCGACCAGGTCGCCGCCCAGCGTGCGCGCCATCCGGACCTCCGCCGGCGTCTCGTAGTGCGGCCCGCGGAACTGGACGTAGACACCCTCGGGCAGCTCCGGGTCCACCTCCCGGGCCAGGTCCCGCAGCCGGGGGGTGTAGAGGTCGGTGAGGTCGACGAAGGTGGCGCCCTCCAGCGGCGAGGCCGCGGTGAGGTTGATGTGGTCGGAGATGAGCACGGCGGTGCCCGGCCCCCACTCCGGCCGCAGCCCGCCGCAGCCGTTGGTCAGCACGACCGTGCGGCAGCCGGCGGCGGCCGCGGTGCGCACGGCGTGCACGACGGCGCGGACGCCGCGGCCCTCGTAGAAGTGGGTCCGGGTGCCGTAGACGAGGACCCGGCGCCCGTCGGGCAGGGGGATCGAGCTGATCGTGCCGGTGTGCCCCTCGACGGCCGCGGCGCCGAAGCCCGGGACGTCGGTGTTGTCGACGACCGTGTCGGGGGTGCCGAGCCGGTCGGCCGCCGGCTTCCAGCCGCTGCCGAGCACGAGGGCCACGTCGTGGCGCTCGGCGCCGGTGCGCTCGGCCAGCACGGCGGCGGCCGCGAGGGCGACCTCCTGGGGGTCCGTGCCGGGGTCGTCGAGGTCGGGGAAGGATGAGGCAGGGGTCACCGGGGCAGCGTACCGATGGTTTGATGGGGGGCGTGAGTGCAGCCAACAAGTCCGTCGTGGTGATCGGTGGTGGCCCGGGTGGCTACGAGGCGGCTCTCGGAGCCGCCCAGCTGGGGGCCGAGGTGACCGTGGTGGAGCGGTCCGGCCTGGGCGGCGCGACCGTGCTCACCGACTGCGTGCCGAGCAAGGCGCTCATCGCCACGGCCGACTTCATGGACCGGTTCACCGCCGCCAAGCGGATCGGGGTGCACTTCGACGGTGCCCAGGTGCCCGGCGACCAGGGGGTGACCGCGCACATCACCGACGTCAACTCCCGCATCATGCGCCTGGCCGCGGCCCAGAGCCGGGACATCGGCGAGCGGCTGGAGTCGGCGGGCGTCGAGGTCGTCCAGGGGGCCGGGCGGCTCCTGCCGGACGGCCGGGTCGATGTGGTCGAGGGGGTGGACGCCGTGCCCTCCGGGGAGGAGCCGGCCCCGCACGGGGCCGACCGCGACCCCGCCCGGGCCACCCGGACGATGGCCGCGGACCTGGTCCTCGTGGCCACGGGCGCCCGTCCCCGCGTGCTGGACACCGCCCGCCCCGACGGCGAGCGCATCCTGACCTGGCAGCAGATCTGGGACCTGACCGAGCTGCCCGAGCACCTCATCGTCATCGGGTCCGGCGTCACCGGCGCGGAGTTCGCGCACGCCTACCAGGGGCTGGGCTCGCAGGTCACGCTCATCTCCTCCCGGGACCGCGTCCTGCCGGGGGAGGACGCCGACGCGGCCAACGTCGTGGAGGAGGTGTTTCGCCGCCGCGGGATGAGCGTGCTCAACCGGTCCCGGGCCGCGGCCGTGCGGCGCGAGGGCGACGGCGTCGTGGTCACGCTCGAGGACGGGCGGGAGGTGGAGGGCACCCACGCGCTGCTCGCGGTCGGGTCGATCCCCAACACGACCGACCTGGGCCTGGAGGAGGCCGGCGTCCGGCTCACCCCCTCGGGGCACGTCGAGGTCGACCGCGTCTCCCGCACCAGCGTCCCCGGGGTCTACGCCGCGGGCGACTGCACGGGCGTCTTCCCCCTGGCCTCCATCGCGGCCATGCAGGGCCGCATCGCCGTGGCCCACGCCCTCGGTGACGCCGTGGCGCCGCTGTCCCTGGGCAAGGTGAGCTCCAACATCTTCACCGACCCGGAGATCGCGACGGTGGGGGCCAGCCAGGCCGACGTCGACGAGGGCCGGGTCGACGCCCGGGGCGTGATGCTGCCGCTGACCAAGAACCCGCGGGCCAAGATGCAGAACCTGTCCGACGGGTTCGTCAAGCTGTTCGCCCGCAAGGGCAGCCACACCATCGTCGGCGGCGTCGTGGTGGCGCCCCGGGCCAGCGAGCTGATCTTCCCGATCGCGCTGGCCGTGGCCAACCGGCTCAACGTCGACCAGTTCTCCTCGACGTTCACCGTCTACCCCTCGATGTCGGGGTCGCTGGCCGAGGCGGCCCGGCAGCTGCACGAGATCGCCGACTGAGGCGACCGGGCCGCGCGGACCCCGCCGCCGTCGACCTGCCGGACCGGCCGCCGACGGCAGGACGCCCCGGCCGTTCAGTCCTTCAGCTCGCAGATCACCGCGCCGTTGGACACGGTCTCGCCGACGGAGGCGGTGAGCCCGGTGACGGTGCCCGCCCGGTGGGCCTTGAGCGGCTGCTCCATCTTCATCGCCTCCAGGACGACGACCACGTCGCCCTCGGCCACCTGCTGGCCCTCCTCGACGGCGATCTTGACGATCGTGCCCTGCATCGGTGCCGTCACCGCGTCGCCGGAGGCGGCGGCGGCGCCGCCGGCCCCGCGGGACCGCTTGGGCGCCTTGCGCCGGCCGGCCCCCGCCCCGCCGTTGCCCCCCAGCGCGAGCCCGGCGGGCAGGGAGACCTCGAGCCGCTGGCCGCCGACCTCGACGACGACCCGCTGGCGCTCGCCGTCCTCGGACGGGGCGTCGGCGGCCGGCCCGGACCAGGGCTCGATCTGGTTGTCGAACTCGGTCTCGATCCACCGGGTGTGCACCGTGAAGGCCTCCTCGCCCTCGGGCGCGAAGGCCGGGTCGGACACGATGGCCCGGTGGAAGGGCAGCACCGTGGGCATGCCCTCGACCACGAGCTCCTCCAGCGCGCGGCGCGACCTCTCGAGGGCCTGCTCGCGGGTCCGGCCGGTGACGACGAGCTTGGCGATCATCGAGTCGAAGGCGCCGGCGACGGTGTCGCCCTCGACGATCCCGGCGTCCCAGCGGACCCCCGGGCCGTGGGGGACGACCATGCGCGAGACGGTGCCGGGTGCGGGCAGGAAGTCGCGACCGGCGTCCTCGCCGTTGATGCGGAACTCGAAGGAGTGCGCGTGGGGGGCCGGGTCGGCATACCCCAGCTCCTCGCCGTCGGCGATGCGGAACTGCTCGCGGACGAGGTCGATCCCGGTGACCTCCTCGGTCACGGGGTGCTCGACCTGCAGGCGGGTGTTGACCTCGAGGAAGGAGATCGTGCCGTCCTGCGCCACGAGGAACTCGCAGGTGCCGGCGCCGACGTAGCCCGCCTCCTTGAGGATGGCCTTGGAGGCCCGGACGAGCTCGGCGCGCTGCTCCTCGGTGAGGAACGGTGCCGGGGCCTCCTCGACGAGCTTCTGGTTGCGGCGCTGCAGGGAGCAGTCGCGGGTGGAGACGACGACCACGTTGCCGTGCTGGTCGGCCAGGCACTGGGTCTCGACGTGGCGCGGCCTGTCGAGGAACTTCTCGACGAGGCACTCGCCGCGCCCGAAGGCGGTGACGGCTTCGCGGACCGCGGAGTCGAACAGCTCGGGGATCTCCTCCATGGTGCGGGCGACCTTGAGCCCGCGGCCGCCCCCGCCGTAGACGGCCTTGATGGCCACGGGGAGGCCGAACTCCTCGGCGAGCGCGACCACCTCGTCGGCGTCCGCGACCGGGTCCTTGGTGCCGGGGGCCAGCGGGGCGTCCGCCCTGACGGCGATGTGCTTGGCCTTCGCCTTGTCGCCGAGCGCGTCGATCGCCTCGGGGCCCGGACCGATCCAGGTGAGGCCGGCGTCGATGACCGCCTGGGCGAAGGAGGCGTTCTCGGCGAGGAAGCCGTAGCCCGGGTGGACCGCGTCGGCGCCGGTGCGGGCGGCCACCTCCAGCAGCTTCTCCTGGACCAGGTAGGACTCGCCCGGCGTCGACCCGCCCAGGGCGTGCGCCTCGTCGGCGACCTTGACGTGGAGGGCGTCGCGGTCGGTGTCGGCGTAGACCGCCACGGAGGTCAGGCCCGCGTCCTTGCAGGCGCGGGCGATGCGCACGGCGATCTCGCCGCGGTTGGCAATGAGGACCTTGCTGATCGGCATGGCGATCACCCTAGACCCACGGGGGCGCCCCGACGCGCCAGGGTATGCCGTGCCACGGCGTCCCGGACGGCGCCTCCGCCGCGGCGGTCAGGGGGTGGCGTCGGCCATCCGGGCCAGGTCCGCGGAGCACCGGCGCTCGAGGTCGTCCAGCTCCCGGAGGGACTCCTCCACGTCCCGTCGGCGACGCTCCAGGTCGGCCCGGCGGTCCCCGATCTGGTCCAGCAGGTAGCGCAGCTGGCCCGCCTCGCCCGGCTGGTCGTCGTACATCCCCAGGATGGTGGCGATCTCCTCGAGGGAGAAGCCCAGCCGGCGGCCCCTGAGGATGAGCGCCAGGCGGGTGCGCTCCCGTCGCCGGTAGACCCGCCGCTGCCCCTGGCGGTCCGGCTCGATCAGACCCAGGTGCTCGTAGTGGCGCAGGGCGCGGTGGGTGACGGCGTAGTCGTCGGCCATCTGCGCGATGGTCCAGGTGGGGTCGTCGGTGCTTCGGTTCACGGTTGTCCTTACGTCAACTGGCGGTCCGGGCATCCTGCTTGACCTTCGCGTCAACGTCAAGGACGATGTGTTCGCGACCGCGACGTGCGCACCTGCGAAGAGGGCGGTCCGCACCCCAGCAGCCGCCGCCCGGAAGGACGAGGACACCGATGTTCGAGCTGACCCAGGACCACGAGGACTTCCGCCGACTCGTCCGCGAGTTCGCCGAGGCCGAGGTGGCCCCCCACGTCGAGCAGTGGGACCGGGACGCCTCCTTCCCGACCGACCTGGTGCCCAAGATGGGCGAGCTCGGGCTGTTCGGCCTCAACGCCCCCGAGGAGTTCGGCGGGGCCGGGCTCGAGGAGGGCGGGTTCACCTACCTGTGCCTGGCGATCGAGGAGCTGGGCCGGGTCGACCAGTCCGTCGGCATCACCCTCTCCGCCGGCGTGGGCCTGGGGATCAACCCGATCCTGTCGTTCGGCTCGCAGGAGCAGAAGGAGCGCTTCCTGCCCGACCTGCTCGCCGGTCGCGCGCTGGCCGGGTTCGGCCTGACCGAGCCCGAGGCCGGCTCGGACGCCGCCGCGACGAGGACCCGGGCGCGGCTGGAGGACGGGTCGTGGGTGATCAACGGCGCCAAGGCCTTCATCACGAACTCGGGCACCGACATCACCTCGGTGGTCACCGTGACCGCGCGGACCGGCGAGACCGTCGACGGACGCCCGGAGATCAGCGCGATCATGGTGCCCTCGGGCACCGAGGGCTTCGTCGTGGAGCCGGCCTACCGCAAGCTGGGCTGGCACATCTCCGACACGCACGGCCTGACCTTCCAGGACTGCCGCGTGCCCGAGGACCACCTGCTCGGCGAGCGCGGCGAGGGCTTCCGGCAGTTCCTCAAGACCCTCGACGACGGCCGGATCGCGATCTCCGCGCTCGCCGTCGGCTGCGCCCAGCGGATGCTGGAGGAGACCACCGCCTACGCCTCGGAGCGGATCGCGTTCGGCCGCCCGATCGCGGTCAACCAGGGGGTCTCCTTCCAGATCTCCGACCTGGCCGTCATGGTCGAGGCCGCCCGGCTGCTCACCTACAAGGCCGCCTGGCTCAACGACGAGCGGGAGGCGGGCCGTCGGTCGCTGGCGGAGGTCAAGCAGGCCGCGGCGATCGCCAAGCTCTACTCCACCGAGGCCGCGGTGACCGCCACCCGGATCGCCACCCAGGTCTTCGGCGGCAACGGCTTCATGGAGGAGTACCCCGTCGCCCGGTTCTTCCGGGACGCCAAGATCCTGGAGATCGGGGAGGGCACCTCGGAGGTGCAGCGGATGGTCATCGCCCGGGGCCTGGGCCTCCCGTCCTGACCGGGGCTGGCACGATGACGGGCATGGAGCACGGCACCGGGGGCGACCCCTCCCAGGACCCCCGGGTCGCGGACCTGCGCACCCGGCTCGAGACCGCATACACCGAGTCGGCGGCGCCCTCGGAGAGGGCCCGCGCCAAGCTCGACTCCCAGGGCAAGCTCTACGTGCGGGAGCGGATCGCGCTGCTCTTCGACGAGGGCACCTTCGTCGAGGACGGGCGCTACGCCAACGCCACCGCGCAGGGCCTGCCCGCCGACGGCGTGGTCACCGGGCGGGGGGAGGTCGACGGGCGTCCGGCGATCGTCGTCGCCAACGACCCTACGGTCAAGGCCGGGTCGTGGGGGGCCCGGACGGTGGAGAAGATCATCCGGGCCACCGAGGCGGCGCTGCGCGAGGAGCTGCCGCTGTTCTGGTTCGTCGACTCCGCCGGCGCGCGCATTACCGACCAGGTCGACCTCTTCCCCGGCCGGCGTGGCGCCGGGCGCATCTTCCACAACCAGGTGGCCCTCTCGGGCAAGGTGCCCCAGATCTGCTGCCTCTTCGGGCCCAGCGCCGCCGGCGGGGCCTACATCCCCAGCTTCACCGACGTCATCATCATGGTCGAGGGCAACGCATCGATGTACCTCGGCAGCCCGCGGATGGCCGAGATGGTCGTGGGGGAGAAGGTCAGCCTGGAGGAGATGGGCGGGGCGCGGATGCACTGCACCGTCTCCGGGGTCGGCGACCTGCTCGCCGCCGACGACACCGAGGCCATCGAGCTGGCCCGTCATCTGTTCTCCTACCTGCCCGACACCTGGCACGACCCGGTGCCGCACTACGAGACCGAGCCGCCGGCCCGGCCGCTGACCCGCGACGCCGTGCCCGAGGCCGAGTCGGTCCCGTTCGACGTGCACGAGGTGATCGAGGGCCTCGTCGACGACGACAGCTTCTTCGAGATCAAGCCCCTGTTCGCCCCCGAGCTGGTGGTCGGCCTGGGGCGGATGGAGGGCCGGACCGTCGGCATCGTGGCCAACAACAGCGCGGTCAAGGGCGGGGTGCTGTTCACCGACTCCGCCGACAAGGCCTCCCGCTTCATCTGGCTGTGCGACGCCTACGGCATCCCGCTGCTCTACCTGGCCGACGTGCCGGGCTTCATGATCGGCTCGGAGGTCGAGCGGGGCGGCATCATCCGCCACGGGGCCAAGATGGTCTCGGCGGTCTCGGAGGCGACGGTTCCGCAGCTGTGCGTCGTCGTGCGCAAGGCCTACGGGGCCGGGCTCTACGCGATGGGAGGCCCGGGGTTCGGCCCGGAGGCCACGATCGCGCTGCCCACCGCGCGGATCGCCGTCATGGGCCCGGAGGCGGCCGTCAACGCCGTCTACGCCAACAAGATCGCGCAGATCGAGGACCCGCAGGAGCAGGCGGCGTTCGTCGAGGCCCGCCGGGCCGAGTACCTCGAGGACGTCGACCTCGAACGCCTGGCCGCCGACCTCGTCATCGACGCGGTCGTCGAGCCCGAGGACCTGCGTGAGGAGGTCGCGCGGCGGTTCCGCTACGCCGCCCGCCGCGACCGGCACTTCTCGACCAGGCACCGCAGCATCCCGCCCGTCTGACGTCCCGGGTCCGCACCTGCTCGGTTAGGGTGGGCGGCTGTCGCGACGACGTGGAGGGATCCGCAGATGGTTCGAGGTATGACGTGCGTGGTGGCGTGCGCGCTGGTGCTCACCGGGTGCACGGGGGGCGGGGAGGAGCCGGCCGACGGAGCGGTCGCGTCGTCGGCTGCGCCGGCCGCCGACGCCGCGGTCAGGACGACCGAGGAGCCCCGGACGGTTGAGGCCGCCGGTGACCCGCTCACCCGCTGGCTGACCGCTGTGGAGCTCGGGGACCCGCCCCGTACGCTGACCGGGCTCGAGCGCACGTTGCTGCATGAGCCGGGCCCGTTCGCCACGCAGGCCGACACCCCGGCCGATGCGCTCCTGAGCGACACCGAGCGGGAGCAGGCCGCCGCGGCCGCGGCCGCCCTCGGGCCGCGGACCGAGGAGGAATGGATCGGTGCGGTCCTGGCCCAGGTCCACGGCGACTACGTGCAGGACGTGCGCGACACCGTCTACTTCGACACCGCAACCGGGGACAGGTCGGCGGCCCCGACCGCTGGCACGTCGCAGACCCAGGACGTCGGCACCAACCACTACGCGCTGCTGCTGGACGCGAGCGGCTCGATGGCGGCGGCGGCGTCCACCGGTACGCGGATGGACGAGGCGAAGGCCGCCGTCAAGGACTTCGCCGGGCAGCTTCCGGGGGGCAGCACGGTCTCGCTGCGCGTCTACGGCCACGAGGGCAGCAACGACGACTCCGGCAAGGCGGAGTCGTGCGCCGCGAGCGAGGTCGTCTTCGAGGGGGCCAGCTCGGACCACGACGGGTTGTCCGACGCCATGGAAGAGGTCGCCCCCGTCGGCTGGACCCCGCTGGCGACGGCGATCGAGGACGCGCAGGGGGACATTCCCGCCGGTGCTACCGACAGCATCGTCTACGTCGTCACCGACGGGCTGGAGACCTGCGGCGGTGATCCCGTCGCGGCGGCGCAGTCGTTGGCGGGTGCCGACGTGCGCCCGGTCGTCAACGTCGTCGGCTTCCAGACCGGGGACGCCGACCAGGCCGCCCTTGCGGCGATCGCCGACGCCGGGGGCGGCGAGTTCACCGCCGCGGGGTCCGGCGCCGAGCTCGACGCCTACTGGGAGGAGGAGCGTCGCCGGATGGACCAGGCATGGGCGCGCTGGCGCCAGGAGGAGGCCAGCCGCATCACGACGGCCGGCGAGTCCAACAAGGTCAGGGCCACCGACGTCGGTGAGCGCATCAAGACGACCAGCAACGTGGAGTCCCAGGCGGGCAAGGACGTGGCCCGCGAGCTGGAGCGCCAGGGACTCGTCGACAGCGACACCGCGTCGGCGATCTGGCAGTGGTTCGCCGACCGCAGCTCGGCGATCTGGGACTACGGCAACGACACCGGCTCGGCGAACTGGGTCGCCTCCGACGAGCGGGCGGACGCCGACCGGGCAGAGGTCTACGAGCAGGCCGACCGCAGCTGGAGCGACTACTACCGTCGGGACGGCTGACAGGCCCCTCGACGGTCGAGCGCCGGTCCCCTGGTGCGGCGTCCCCAGGGGCGTAGCGTGACAGGCATGCGACGCGCTGCGGCGGTAACGGCGGTGGCCGTCCTCCTCCTGGCCGGGTGCCAGGACGACGGGGACGAGCCGTCCGCGACGCCCACGGGCACCTCCACGCCCACGCCGACCAGCACCGGACCGACCGACGACGACGGGACCGAGGCTCCCGGCACGACGGAGGCCACCGGCACCGGCGACGACGCCACCGGGACCGGCACGGACGGGACGACGGACGACGACCCGGACCCGACGCAGACCTCGGACGAGGCGCTGCCGCCGTGGACCGACGACCCGCAGGAGCAGGCGCCGGTCGCCTCGGACGAGCCGCAGGAGATCACCGACGTCCGGACCGGCCTGCACGCGGACTTCGACCGCGTGGTGCTCGACCTCACCGGCGACGAGCCGGTCCTGGGATGGTTCGTCGGGCCCGTCGACGAGGGGGTGGAGGACCCCACCGGGTTCGTGCTCGACGTCGAGGGCGAGACCTTCCTGCAGCTGGGCGTCCGGGGGATCGACTGGACGACCGAGTCGCCGCAGCGCTACGACGGCGACCCGGTCGCCGGAGCCGGCACCGAGGTCCTCACCGAGGTGGTCTTCGGCGGCCTCTTCGAGGGCCAGCAGCAGGTCGTCCTGGGGCTGCGGGAGGAGGCCGACTACCGGATCTTCTCCCTGTCGGACCCCGCCCGCATCGTCGTCGACGTGCGGCACCCCTGAGCGGACGGACACCTGGGGGGCCGGTGGCCGGCCCGAGGAGGTCAGGCCCGCCGGTCAGCGGCGCAGGTGCTCGGCCCACCACGCGAGGATGTGCTCGAAGCGCTGCACCCGGTGCCGCGGCTGACCGGCCCGGGAGAGCTCGTGGCCCTCCCCGGGGAACACGAGCAGCTTCGTCGGCACCCCGTTGCGACGCAGCCGGGCGAAGAGCCGCTGCCCCTGCTCCAGGGGGCAGCGCAGGTCGCGCTCGGAGTGGATGACCAGCGTGGGGGTGCGGATCTGGTCCGCCCACGTCAGCGGCGACTGCTCGTGCTGGTGGTCCCCGGCGTACTCGTCGGCGAAGAACCACCCGATGTCGCTCGTGCCCGCGAACGAGTCCCAGGCGTTGACCGCCCGCTCGCTGATCGCCGCGGTGAACCGGTCGGAATGGGCCACCAGCCAGGTCGTCATCAGCCCGCCGTAGGAACCGCCCTGCACACCCACCCGGGAGGGGTCCAGACCGGGGAGGGTCAGCGCGTGGTCGAGCAGGGCCGTCAGGTCGGCCACGTCGACGGTGCCGATGGCCTCCTTGACCGCCCGCCCGTGGGTCGCGCCGTAGCCGGAGCCCCCGCGCGGGTTGCCCATGACGACGGCGTAGCCGGCGCCGGCCAGCACCTGGGCCTCGTCGAAGAGGTTCCCCGAGTACTGCGTGTAGGGCCCGCCGTGGATCATCAGCACCACGGGACGACCGTCGGGGCCGGGATCGTCCGTCGGCCGGACGAGCCAGCCGTGCACCGGGTATCCGTCGTCGGCCCGCGTGGTCAGCTCCTCGGGCAGGATCGGTGACGCCGACCCGGTGAGGTGGGTGCCCGCCAGGTCCGTGGCCGGGGCGAGCCGGTCGCCCAGCCGTCCCACGAACAGCTCGGAGAAGGAGCCCCGGGTGCCCGCCACGGCGGCGACGACCCCGCCGCCGACGGCGAGCCCGGAGACGCTGACGTGCCCGTCGAGCAGCACGCGGCCCGAGGGCAGGTGGCGCACGACGGTGTCGCCGCGCTGCTCCAGGGCGGCGACGACCGTGCCGTCCCCCGCGACCGCCGGTGCGCACGCCAGGTGGTCGGCCTCGGCGTCGGTGAGGGGCTCGTCCTCCCCGAGCCGGCGCAGCACCGCGTTGCGGGCCACGAAGTCCTGCCGCGAGGGCCCCAGGTCGCCGGTTCCGACGACGACCGTGCCGCCGGCGCCCCGGTGCAGACCTCCCACGGAACCCCGACCGTCGGTGTGCCGGCGCAGCCCCGCCCCCTCCAGGTCCACCGACCACACGTCCGAGACCAGGGTGTCCGGCGTCCACGCTCCGTCCTCGTCGCGCGAGGCGACGAAGGCGACCCGGTCGTCGTCCAGCCAGACGGGGGAGTCGTCGTCCCCGTCCCCGTCGGTGAGCGGGCGCGCCGGCGGCAGCTCGTCGGCGTCGTCGCCGTCGGCCGGCGGGAGGTCGTCCAGGTCGAGCAGGAAGATCTTGCTCGGCCGGTCGAGGAGGTAGCCCAGCCCGTCGGCCTGGTAGCGCGAGTGCTCGATGAGCCGCGGGGCCTCCTGGTCGGGCTTGACGTCCTCGTCGGTGCCATAGCGCCCCTCCTCGGGGACGCGCGCGGCATACCCGAGCCGGCGCCCGTCGGGGGACCAGGCGAACGAGCCCACGCCCAGCTTCTGGTCGGTGAGGCGGCGGGCGTCGCCCCCGTCGGCGGGGAGCACGTGCAGCTGGGCCGGACCGTCCTCCTCGGCGCGCAGGAAGGCGACCCGGGTGCCGTCGGGGGAGTATGCCGCGCCGCTGTCGCGGGTGCCGTGCGTGAACCGCTCGAGCGGGCCGGCCGCGGTCCCGTCGGGCCCGAGGGTGAGCCGCCACAGGCTGGTGCGGTAACGGTTCCCTGCCACGTCCGGCCGGCTCATCGTCACCAGGACGTGGGTGCCGTCCGGGTGGACGGACGGGGCGGACAGGGTGCGGACGGAGGTGAGGTCGCTGGGCAGCACCGCTGCAGACTACGTGCCCGTCGGGAACGCCCCACCCGTCGGGTCCACCGCCGGGCGGCGTCGGCGGGGCAGCCGCCGCAGCAGGTAGGGCAGCCCGACGCGGCGGGCGACGTCGCGGAGCGGCCGGGCCAGGCTCGCCCCGACGACCACGCCCAGGGAGATCGCCACCACGACGAGGGTGACCCCGAGGAACGCGGCGACCGCCACCTCGGGTGCGGCCTCGAGGCGGGAGACCGAGATGAGCCCGAGGGAGCCCGGGACGAGCAGCCAGAAGCTGGGCAGGAAGGCCACCACCCGCGGCAGCTGCGGCCGGAGGAACTCCACCAGGGTGGCTCCCAGGCTGGCCACGACTGCGCCGAGGAAGGCCCCGGCCCACCGGCTGCCCAGCAGGGTGTGCCCGGTGAGCTGGGCGAGATAGGTCGCGAGGACGAGCAGGAGCAGCCACGGGACGAGCCGGCCGGGCATGGACTCCATGAGGGAGATGGCGACCGTCACCAGGGCCACCCCCACCAGGGAGGCCCACCAGCCCAGCTCGACCGGCCGGGTCGTGTCCACCTCCTCCAGGGGCACCCGCAGCAGGGCCGCCGCGGCCCCGACCCCCAGGGTGAACAGCAGCATCTGGATGGTCCCGTGCGCCAGCCGCGCGGTGCCGGCGACCATCGACCCGGCGGACAGCTCGGTCAGACCCGTGACGATCGCCGCCCCGGGCAGCAGGACCGCGATCGGGCCGACCAGGGTCCACAACGGGGCCGGGGTCCAGCCCTGGGCGGAGGCCACGAAGGCCGCGGTCGCGACGACGAACGCCGCGAGCAGCGGGCTGATGGTGCGCAGGGAGCGTCCACCGGCGGACGTGAGCAGCATGAGGGCGCCGGTCACCGGGGCCAGCAGCCCGCCGAAGACCACCGCCCCCCAGGTGGGGGCGAGGATCAGGGCGATGCCGACGCCCGAGAGCACGGCCCCGGCGAACAGCCCGAGACGGCGGTAGCGGTGGGGCTGCGCCCGCAGACGGGTGAGCCGGGCCAGCGCCTCGTCGGGGGTCAGGGCCCCCGTGCGCAGGCTGGCGCGGACCGCGCACACGTCGGCCAGCTGGTCCAGCCGCAGGCCGCCCTCCACCTGCTCGAAGGTGGCCGGCCGGCCGGCGGCCAGGGTGACCGTGATCGCGGTCGGCAGGCAGCCGACCTGTGGGGCCGGGTGGCCCAGGCCGCGGGCCGCCTCGTGGATGTCCTCCTGCACCTCGTGCACGGGCATGCCCCCGGCCAGCAGCCCCGCCCCGAGCCAGGCCAGCAGGCGGCGGTCGCGGGCGTCGCGTCCCTCGACCTGCTGGCCTCCGTCCACCGCGCCCTCCGCGGCCGTCACGCCGGCCGCCCCCGGCCGTCGTGCTCCTCCGGCGACATCCCGGCGACCTCCCCGCACGCCCAGCCGGACAGGACGGCGGCCAGCAGGGTGGGCACGAGCACCCCGGCCACCTCGAGGGCGGCCGACCCGTCGGGCCGGCCCCAGGACAGGGCCGCGAGCCCGGCGAGCACGGTGGCGTGCACCGCCCCGGCGGACAGGCCGGCGCGCACGGCCACCTCGCCCCGTCCCTGCCGGCCACGGACGACCAGGGTGGTGACCACCCCGGACAGGGCGCCCAGCACCGCGCCCAGCGCCGCCCCCACGATCAGCCCGGCCAGCCCGGCCCCCACGGCCGCCCCCGCGCCGCCGTCGGCCCCCGTCGGAGCTCCGCCGGCCAGGGCGGCGACTACCCCGGTGACGGCTCCCACGGTGGCACTCACGGCGACGCCCACGAGCACGCAGGCGATGAGGTAGCGCCACCTCATCGGCGCTCCCGGACGACGATCGTGAAGCCCTCGCGCGGGTCCCGGGAGACCTCCCGCCAACGGGCCGGGTCGACCGGCGGGAAGACGGTGCCCCCGGGCGGCGCCTGGTCGACCTCGCTGACCACCAGGCGGTCGGCCCAGGCGATGGCGTCGGCGTAGACCTGCCCGCCACCCACGACGAAGACCTCCTGGTCGCCGGCCGTCAGCAGCGCCTCGGGCCAGCTGTGCGCGACCTCTGCCCCGGGCGCGGACCAGCCGCGGTCCCGGGTGAGCACGACCGTCCGCCGCCCGGGCAACGGACGGCCGATGGACTCCCAGGTCGCCCGTCCCATGACGAGCACCCCGCCGGCGGTGGTCTCCTTGAAGTGCCGCAGGTCCTCGGGCAGGTGCCACGGCATCGCGGTCCCGTCCCCGATGACGCCGTTGCGTCCCACGGCCGCCACGAGCGTGACCGTCTGGGCGAACCCGTGGGTCAGCAACGTCGGAGGGGCGCCCGTCGCCAGGTGCTCCAGGGCCCGACGCTCGTGCGGGACGGTCCGGTCGGGGAGCCGGGACAGCGGCCACCACCGCAGCTCGGCGGTCTTCTCCGGCTCCTGCACGGAGGGCTCGCCGGTCCAGGTGCGGGTGCCGAAGAACAGGTCGACCCGTTGCTCCAGGGGGTCCGGCAGGGCGCAGGTGCGTTGCACCACGACCACCGGGTCCAGGTCGTCGGGGTCCACCTGGACGCCCAGCTCCTCGTCCGCCTCCCGGGCGGCGGCCCGGTATGCGGTCTCGCCCGCCTCCACGTGCCCCGCGGCCGCGCAGGCCCACCAGCCGTCCATGAAACCGGTCCCGGAGCGCAGCTGGAGGAGGACCTCCGGGGCCTCCTCCGGGCCGCGGAGCAGCGCCAGGTACGCGGCGGGGACGACCTGGAAGCGGTCGGTCGACGTCATACCGCGATCGGCGCCTTGATCGTGGGGGCGGCCACGTAGTCGCGCACCTCCACGTCCTCGAGCTCGAAGGCGTCCAGGTCCCGCACCGAGGGGTTCAGCCGGAGGGTGGGCAGCGGCCCCGGGGTGCGGGCGAGCTGCTCGCGGGCCTGCTCGAGGTGGTTGAGGTAGAGGTGCGCGTCCCCGAGGGTGTGCACGAAGTCCTTGGGTCGCAGGTCGACGACCTGGGCGACCATGTGCGTCAGGAGGGCGTAGCTGGCGATGTTGAACGGCACGCCCAGGAAGGTGTCGGCGCTGCGCTGGTAGAGCTGGCAGGAGAGCCACCCGCGCCGGTCCTCGTCGTCGGGGGCTGCGGGGGCGACGTAGAACTGGAAGAGGGTGTGGCAGGGCGGCAGGGCCATGTCGTCCACCTCGGCGACGTTCCAGGCGGACACGATGTGGCGCCGGGAGTCGGGTGCCGTGCGCAGCCCGGTGACCAGACGGTCGATCTGGTCGATGGTGCGCCCGTCCGGAGCCGGCCAGGAGCGCCACTGGTGGCCGTAGACCGGGCCCAGCTCGCCGTCCTCGTCGGCCCACTCGTCCCAGATCGTGATCCTGCGTTCCTGCAGCCAGCGCACGTTGGTGTCCCCGCGCAGGAACCACAGCAGCTCACCGACGACCGACCGCAGGTGCAGCTTCTTGGTCGTCAGCGCGGGGAAGCCCTCGGTGAGGTCGAACCGCATCTGGTGGCCGAAGACCGACAGGGTCCCGGTGCCGGTGCGGTCGCTCTTCTCCACGCCCTCGTCGAGGATCCGGCGCAGGAGGTCCAGGTACTGCTGCATACCGCAAGAGTAGGCGGTGGGCACCCGCCCCGGCCCCGGCCACGGGGGTGGGGCGGGCCGCCGTGCCCTCCCTACCCCTGGGGTGTGACGCAGATCACGTGACCGGTGCGTAACATCCGGGGCCCCTGCAGCGATATGACCCGTGACCGCCCTGCTGCTCGGACCCCCCGAGCGGGCAGCAGGGCGGTTCTTCACGTCACGGGGCCGACGCGGTCGGCCCTCACACGTCCCGGGGACCGGGCTCGTCCCAGGGATGCTCCGGCTCGGCGGGGGCAGCCCCGGGCCGACCGGTGCCCCGGCGCCCTCCGTCCAGCGCCTGCCGGGGCCCGCCCTGCTCCCGGGCGGCGAGCCGTCGGGCCTGCTCGGCGATCTGGGTCTCGGACGGTTCTCCGTCCCACCGCAACGAGGCGAGGTGCAGGACCACGGCCAGCCCCCACCCCATGGCCGGCCACACGGGCCAGAAGTAGCCCCCGCCGGAGACGAGCCAGATGGCCGTGAGCAGGCCCATGACGGCCAGGTAGACGGTCAGGTGCTGCCGGAAGCCGGCCCGGGCCTCGAGCTGGCGCTTGGCCTGTGCACGCAGCCGGGGGTCGTCGGCCGGGTCGACCGGGGACGGGGCGCCCGGCCGCGCCGGGTCGGGGCGTGGGTCCTCGCCGGGGGCGGGCAGGGGCGGTCGGTCCATGGTGCTCCCTCCAGTGCTCCCTGCCCACGGTAGTGGGGCCGCCCGATGTGCGGGTGCAGGGCGTGTGACACGTGGTGCAGGCGTGATCTGGCGTACGGTGCGAGCGTGGCCAAGACTGCGACCTCGACGTCCCGCACCCGCTCCGGCGGCACCAGCGGTGCCTCGACCCGACCTCGCAGCCGCTCGGGCTCGGGGAGCCGGGGCGGCACCTCCGGCCGCGGATCCGCCGCCCAGGGCCAGGAGGGCCCGTCCCTGCCGGGCAAGGCCTTCCGCGGGATCGCCGGGGCCACGGGCGGCACCGTCCGCGCGATGACGGACACGGCCCGCGACCTGGAGCCCGAGCACCGCCGCGACGGCGCCGGGTTCCTCCTGCTGGCGCTCGCGCTCGTCGTGGCGCTGCGCGAGTGGTGGGGCCTGGACGGCATGTTCGGCGACGCGGTGCACGCCGTGGCGGCCGGCACCTTCGGCCGGGTGGCGCTCGTGCTGCCGGTCGTGCTGCTCTTCTTCGCCGTGCGCCTGTTCCGTCGCCCGGGCGAGCAGCAGGCGACCAACCGGATGTCGATCGGCACGGTGGCCCTGCTCCTGGCCGGAAGCGGGCTGACCCACCTGGCCACCGGCGCCCCCGACTACGCCGAGGGCCCCGCGGTCATGCAGGCCTCGGGCGGCATCCTGGGATTTATCGCCTCCTCGATGCTCTCGGCGGCGATCACCGCCACGGGTGCGGCCGTCGTCCTGGGGCTGCTGGCCGTGTTCGGCTTCCTCGTGCTGACCCGCACGCCCGTGCACCGTATCCCGGACCGCCTGCGCGAGCTGGAGCAGCAGCTGTTCGACTCGGCCCGGTTCGACCGCGTCGACCCGGTCACCGGCGAGGTGCTGCCCCGCCGCCGCCGCTCCCGTGCGCACCTGGACGAGCGCGACGGCGACGTGGCGTTCGAGCAGGCCGCCCAGGTGGACGGCACCGCGAAGGGGCGCTCCCTGCGGGCCGGGGCACGCGCGGACGCGGCCCAGGCAGGCGCGGACGCACCGGCGGGGGCGGGGTCGCGCGACGGGTCACCCGCCCGCGGCCGCCGTGCCGGAGCACCCGCCGAGGCCGGCGCCACCGCGGCCCGGACCGTGCAGGGGTCCGCTCCCGGGCGGGCCGGGAACCGGGGGCGTGCCGAGGGGGACCGCACCGAGGAGATCCCGGCGGTGCGGCCGGGGCAGAAGCGTCCCGACAAGGTCCCGTCCAAGCCCCAGC
This sequence comes from Ornithinimicrobium kibberense, assembly GCF_006519705.1. Classification (NCBI taxonomy): domain Bacteria; kingdom Bacillati; phylum Actinomycetota; class Actinomycetes; order Micrococcales; family Ornithinimicrobiaceae; genus Ornithinimicrobium; species Ornithinimicrobium kibberense. The sequence goes on along the minus strand of NZ_VFXM01000005.1, from coordinate 58,452 downwards.
TGGAGGCGCCCCCGACGAACCCGCTGCCCCAGCGGGTGGAGCAGCTGCAGCTGGCCGGTGACGTCACCTACACGCTGCCCGACCCCTCCGTGCTCAAGCCCGGGGCCCCCCACAAGGAGCGCTCGGAGGCCAACGACCGGGTCGTCGACGCCCTGACGGGCGTGCTGGACGACTTCAACATCGACGCCCAGGTGACCGGCTTCATGCGGGGCCCGACCGTCACCCGGTACGAGGTCGAGCTGGGCCCCGGGGTCAAGGTCGAGCGGATCACCGCCCTGTCCAAGAACATCGCCTACGCCGTCGCCTCGGCCGACGTGCGCATCCTCTCCCCGATCCCGGGCCGGTCGGCCGTGGGCGTCGAGATCCCCAACACCGACCGCGAGAACGTCAACCTCGGCGACGTCCTGCGCAGCCAGGCCGCACGCAACAACACCCACCCCATGGTCATGGGCGTGGGCAAGGACGTCGAGGGCGGCTACGTCATCGCCAACCTGGCCAAGATGCCCCACCTGCTCGTCGCCGGGGCCACCGGCTCCGGCAAGTCGAGCTTCGTCAACTCGATGATCACCTCGATCCTCATGCGGTCCACCCCGGACGAGGTCCGGATGATCCTCGTCGACCCCAAGCGGGTCGAGCTGACCGCCTACGAGGGCATCCCGCACCTGATCACCCCGATCATCACCAACCCCAAGAAGGCCGCCGAGGCGCTGGCCTGGGTGGTCAAGGAGATGGACCACCGCTACGACGACCTGTCGGCCTTCGGCTACAAGCACGTCGACGACTTCAACAAGGCCGTCCGGGCCGGCAAGATCACCCCGCCGCCCGGGTCCGAGCGCGAGCTGCACCCCTACCCCTACCTGCTGGTGGTCGTGGACGAGCTGGCGGACCTGATGATGGTCGCCCCCCGCGACGTGGAGGAGTCGGTCGTCCGGATCACCCAGCTGGCCCGGGCCGCGGGGATCCACCTCGTGCTGGCCACCCAGCGGCCGTCGGTGGACGTGGTGACCGGTCTCATCAAGGCCAACGTCCCCAGCCGGATGGCGTTCGCGACCTCCTCGCTGGCCGACAGCAGGGTGGTCCTCGACCAGCCCGGTGCGGAGAAGCTCATCGGCCAGGGCGACGCGCTGTTCCTGCCGATGGGCGCCAGCAAGCCGATGCGCATCCAGGGGGCCTGGGTGGCCGAGTCGGAGGTGCACGACGTGGTCGTCCACGTCACCGGCCAGCTCCAGCCGCGGTACGTCGAGGAGGTCGTCGCCGCCCCCGCCAAGAAGCAGGTCGACGAGGACATCGGCGACGACCTCGAGCTGCTCCTGCAGGCCGCCGAGCAGGTCATCACCACGCAGTTCGGCTCGACGTCGATGCTGCAGCGCAAGCTGCGGGTCGGTTTCGCCAAGGCGGGCCGCCTGATGGACCTCATGGAGTCCCGTGGCATCGTCGGCCCGTCCGAGGGTTCCAAGGCCCGCGACGTGCTCGTCAAGCCCGACGACATGGAGGAGACCCTCGCCCTGCTGCGGGGCGACGACCCGCCGCCGCGGCCCGAGCCGGAGACCGACAGCGCCCCCTTCGACGCCCTCGCGGCCGAGGTCGTCGACGAGGGCGGGCCGGTGGACGAGGCCTGGGACGAGGAGACCGGGGCCGAGCCGACGCCTCCGGTGATCGGCCGCAACCCCGCCTACGACGGGGACCCCGTCTCCGGCAGCCGGGTCGAGGAGGCCGAGGACGAGGAGTCAGAGGACGCCTGGGGGCTGACCGACCGCGGAGGCAGGGAGCGCTACTGAGCAGGCGGGCCGGCGTCCCGGCCGACCGTAGACTGGCGGGCATGTCCCGCTCCGTCGCCGTCGTCACGCTCGGCTGCACCCGCAACGAGGTCGACTCCGAGGAGCTCGCCGGACGCCTCGCCGCCGAGGGGTGGACCCTGGTGCAGGACGCGGCCGAGGCGGACGTCGCCGTGGTCAACACCTGCGGCTTCGTCGAGCAGGCCAAGAAGGACTCCATCGACGCGCTGCTGGAGGCCAACGACCTCAAGCGGACCGGACGCACGCAGAAGGTCGTGGCCGTGGGCTGCATGGCGGAGCGCTACGGCGAGCAGCTGGCCGCCGAGCTGCCGGAGGCCGACGCCGTCCTGGGGTTCGACTCCTACACCGACATGTCGGGCCACCTGCGTCGGATCCTGGCCGGCGAGCGGCCCGCCTCCCACGCTCCCCGTGACCGGCGCACCCTGCTCCCGCTCGCACCGGCGGCACGGCACACCTCCGGTCCGACGCCGTCGCTGCCCGGCCACCAGCAGGTCGCGGCGCCCTCGCCCGGACCCGCCGGGGACGAGACGGGCGCCCCACTGTCCCAGGTCGCCCCGCCCAGCGGCCCCCGGGTGGTCCGCGCCCGGCTGGACGGACGCCCCTGGGCGCCCCTGAAACTGGCCTCCGGCTGCGACCGGCGGTGCGCGTTCTGCGCCATCCCGATGTTCCGCGGCGCGTTCGTCTCCCGCCCCCCGCAGGACGTCCTGACCGAGGCCCGCTGGCTGGCCGAGCGCGGGGTGCGGGAGGTGTTCCTCGTCAGCGAGAACACCACCTCCTACGGCAAGGACCTGGGCGACCTGCGCCTCGTCGACGGGCTTCTCGGCGAGCTCGCCGCCGTCGAGGGGATCGACCGGGTCCGCGTCTCCTACCTCCAGCCGGCCGAGATCCGTCCCGACCTGCTGGACGCGATGGCCGGGACCCCCGGGGTGGCCCCCTACTTCGACATCTCCTTCCAGCACGCCTCCGGGCCGCTGCTGCGGCGGATGCGACGCTTCGGCGACCGGCAGAGCTTCCTCACCCTCCTGGAGCAGGTGCGCGCCCGGGTGCCGGAGGCGGGCATCCGGACCAACGTCATCGTGGGCTTCCCCGGCGAGACCGAGGAGGACCTGGCCGAGCTGACCGCCTTCCTCGAGGCCGCGCGCCTCGACGTGGTCGGCGTGTTCGGTTACTCCGACGAGGACGGCACCGAGGCGGAGGGGTACGACGGCAAGCTGGACGAGGCGACGGTGCAGGAGCGCGTCGGGCGGGTGAGCGCACTCGTCGAGGAGCTGACGGCCCAGCGGGCCGAGGAACGTGTCGGCACGACCGTGGAGGTGCTGGTGGAGGCGCTGGACGAGGACGACGGCCGGCTGGTCGGTCGGGCGGGCCAGCAGGGACCGGACGTCGACGGGGTCACCTACCTGCAGTCCGCGGACGGGGCCGTGCCCGAGGTGGCGGTCGGCTCGTTGGTCACCGCCCGGGTGGTCGCCACCGAGGGGGTCGACCTCGTGGCCGTGCCGTGCGAGGAGGCCCCGTGATCGGCCCGCACGACCCGGACGGTCCGGACGTGGCCACCGCCGCCGCGGCGCCGCAGGCCTCGCCCTGGAACGTGCCCAACGCCCTGACGGTCCTGCGCATCCTCATGGTGCCCCTGTTCGGCTGGTTGCTGCTGGCCCACGGCGGGGAGGACGCGGCCTGGCGGTGGTGGGCCACCCTCGTCTTCGTCGTCGCCATCGCGACCGACTGGGTCGACGGCTTCCTCGCCCGTCGCGACGGGCTGATCACGGACTTCGGCAAGCTGATGGACCCTATCGCCGACAAGGCCCTCACCGGGACCGCGCTCGTCGGGCTGTCGCTCGTGGGGGCGCTGCCGTGGTGGATCACGGTGGTCATCCTGGTCCGCGAGGTCGGCATCACCCTCATGCGGTTCGTCGTCATCCGTCGGGGCGTGATCCCCGCCAGCAAGGGGGGCAAGCTCAAGACCGTGCTGCAGGCGCTGGCCATCACCCTGCTGCTCGTGCCCGTCGGAGGCCTGCTCGGCACCCTGGGGATGTGGATGGCCTACGCCGCGGTGGTCGTCACCGTCGTCACGGGGGTGGACTACGTGTGGCAGGCGTTCCGACCACGTCGCACGTCGTGAGCACGGGGGCCGACGGGTCGGGGTCCTGCGGCGGCCCGGCCCCCGGTGCCGCCGCGCGGGTGCTGGAGCTGCTCGGGGGGAGGGGGGAGACCGTGGCCGCCGCCGAGTCCCTGACCGGGGGGCTGGTCTGCGCGGCGCTCACCGAGGTCCCGGGGTCCAGCACGGTGGTCCGAGGTGGGGTGGTCTCCTACGCCACCGGGGTCAAGCGTGACGTGCTGGGCGTGCCGGCCGCCCTGCTGGAGGCCCACGGGGCGGTGTCGGGCCCCTGCGCGCTGGCGATGGCCGACGGCGCGCGCCGGCTGCTCGGTGCCGACTGGGGGCTGGCGACCACGGGCGTCGCCGGGCCCGACCCCAGCGAGGGGCACCCGGTGGGGACGGTGCACGTGGCGGTCGTCGGGGAACACGGGCAGGTGCACCGGGCGTTGCACCTGCAGGGCTCTCGCCGGCAGGTCCGCGACGCGACCGTGACGCAGGTGCTGGAGCTGCTCGAGCAGGTCGTTCGGCAGCTGTCGGTGGGGGCGGGTACGGTAGAGATCCGGTCGTCGGAGGATGCGAAGGAGGGTTGAGGCATGGTGCTGCTGCGTCGTGAGCTGGGTGACGTCCTGCGCGAGCGCCGTCAGGGCCAGGGTCGGACCCTGCGCGAGGTGAGCGCCGAGGCCTCCTGCTCCCTGGGCTACCTCTCCGAGATCGAGCGGGGGGAGAAGGAGGCCTCCTCCGAGCTGCTCGCCTCCATCTGCCGGGCCCTGGACCTGCCCCTGTCCCAGATGCTCTCCGACGTCGCCGACCGGATCAGCCTGACCGAGGCGGCCGACACGCAGATGACCGCCCTGCTGACGGAGGGCCTGGCCCGTCCGCTGCGCCAGGACCAGGTGCGCCGCCGGCGCGACCAGGTCGTCCCCGCCGCCTGACGCGACCTTCACCGCATACCCCTGGGGGTATAATGGGCGCATGCGCTCCCTCGCCCGTCGCCCCGCCGTCCGTCGCCTTCTGGTCCTGGCCCCCGTCGCCGCGCTCCTCGCGGGCTGCGCAGGTGGGACGGCCGAGGACGTCCCCGCCCCGGCCACCAGCGCGGTCTCGTCGCAGGCCGACCAGGCCGGTCCCGACCTGGGGGTCGACGCCTTCGCCGAGCGCGTGGCCGAGGACGGGACCGTCGTGCTGGACGCGCGGACGCCGGCGGAGTTCGCCCAGGGACACCTGCCCGGCGCCGTCAACGTCGACCTGCAGTCCGCGGACTTCCAGGAGCGGATCGGCGAGCTGGACCGGGACGAGCGCTACGCGGTCTACTGCCAGTCCGGCAACCGGTCGGGGCAGGCGCTGACCGCGATGGTCGGCGAGGGCTTCTCCGACGTCGCCCACCTGAAGGGCGGGATCGGCGCCTGGCAGGCGGCCGGCCTGCCCGTCGTCACCGGCTGAGCGGCCGGACCGGGGCGGCCGGAGCGCGCTAGCCGTAGCTGCGCCGGCCGTGGCCCAGCGGCGTCTGCCGGGCACCGTCGTCGGTGGGTGCCAGGCCTCCCTGGCAGGTCGGGCAGTAGAACATCACCCGCTGCTGCGGCTGCCTGCCGACCGGGGCCAGCCGCACGGTGGTGCCGCACCGCTTGCAGGGCAGTCCGACCCGCCCGTGGACCCAGGCGTCGTCGGCACCTACGTCGGCCCTCCCCGTCACGGTGGTCCGGCCGACCCGGCAGCTGAGAACGAGGAGGCGGCGCGCCGTGGCGAGCAGCTCGGCCACCTGGGTCTCCGCCAGCTCGCCCACCGGGGTCCAGGGGCCGATCCCGTGCAGGAACAGCGGCTCGGCGGTGAAGATCGTGCCCATCCCGGCGACGTTGCGCTGGTCCAGGCAGGCCTCGGTGATCGTCCGCCCGGGGTCGGACCGCACGTTCGCCAGCGCCTGCGCCGCGTCGTAGGCGGGGTCCAGCAGGTCGGGTCCCAGGTGCCCGACCACGCGGTGCTCCTCGGTGGTGCGGACCAGGTCCAGCATGCCCAGGGAGTCGCCGACCGCCACCCGGGCCGAGGTCCACAGCAGGGCCCGGACGGTGTGCGCCCGGCCCAGGGCGTGCCGCCGCCCCACCGGGTGGACCCGCCAGGAGCCCTCCATCCGCAGGTGGCTGTGCAGGGTGAGGCCGCCCTCGACCCGGTGGAGCAGGTGCTTGCCCCGGGGCACCACCTCGACCGTGCGGCGGCCCGACAGGTCGGTCGTGGCCAGCGAGGGCACGCGCAGGTCGCTGCCCTCGAGCACCGCCCCGGCGAGCGACCCGTGCAGGCGGCGGGCGGTCCGCCAGACGGCGTCACCCTCGGGCACGTCGTCCGTCTCCGGTGCTGCTCACCTGCACACCGTAGGTCAGGTGAGGGTCAGACCACCCGGTCGAGGAGCCACCGGCGGCCGCCGGCGCTGTCGACCAGGGCGAGGCGGTCGGCCACCCCGTCGACGGGCAGCACGTCGTAGGCCAGCGCCTCCCGGACCGCCTCGACGGCCTGCCAGAGGTGCACCAGGCGCCGCTCGGCGCGCAGGCCGAGGAGGCAGACCGCGAGGGCCACAGCGACCAGATCCCCGCCGTGGTCGGCCGGTCAGCGTGCCTGCGAGTGGTACTCGACGTTCGGCACCATCGCCAGCGCCGTAGAGATGCGGTTGGTCATGTTGAACATGCCGATGACCTGGACCGCCTCGAGGATCTGGTGGTCGTCGAGCCCGACGGCGCGCAGGGGCCCGAGGTCGTCCGGGGTCACCTCGGCGGGGGTGAGGGTCAGCTTCTCGGCGTACGCGCAGAGCGCGGCCTCCCGCTCGGACAGGTCGGCCTGGCGCCAGTTGACCGCCACGAGGTCGGCGGTGACGGGGTCCTGGGTGTGGTGGCGCAGCGCGGCGCCGTGGGACACGGCGCAGTAGGTGCAGCGGTTGAGGCCGCTGACGACGACGGCCAGGAGCTCCCGCTCGGCGTTGGTGAGGTGGCCCTCCTTGTTGACGAGGAGGTTGAAGTAGTTCCACCACGCCTGGAACTGCTCGCCGTTGTAGGCCTGGGCGACGAACACGTGGGGGACGAAGCCGAACACCTCCCGCGACCTGTCCCACAGCCGACGCACGCCCTCGGGCACGTCCTCTCGGGCGGGAAGGGGGAGGGCGGAGACGGACGGGTCGGCGACGCTGCTCATGGCGCCAATCTAGGCGACCGGCGCCGCGCCGTCAGGGCCAGCCCGAGCAGGACGACCGCGACGCCGACGGCGGTCAGGAGGGAGAGGTGCTCGTGCAGGACCAGCACGCCCAGCACGGTGGCGGTGACCGGCTCGGCGAGCGAGAGCGTGGCGACGAGACCGAGGGCAGGACCGCGAGACCCCGCTGGAAGAGGACGTAGGCGACCCCCGTGGCGACGAGACCGAGCCACAGCACCATGAGGGCGCCGGGTGCCGTGCCCAGCCACGACAGGTCGGCCCCGGGCAGGACGGGGACCAGCAGCACGGCACCGACCCCGAAGAAGGCGGCCATCACCACGATGCCGCGCGCACCACGCAGCAGCAGGGTGCGCGCGGCCACGGTGTAGCCGGCGTAGGAGACGCCCGCACCCAGGGCGGCCGCGACACCAGGAGGGTCGACGGACCGGTCGGCGACCCCGGCCCCGGCGACGAGGAGGGCGACCCCGACGACCGCGGTGGCGGTCCCCAGCACCCACCTGCGGCTGGCCCGCTCACCCAGCAGCAGCCCGAGCACCCCCGTGGCCGCAGGGGCGGTGCCCAGGGCCACGACCGTCCCGACGGCCACCCCGGCCCGGTCGACGCCGACGAAGAAGAAGGCCTGGTAGGCCGCCACGCACACGCCCCCGAGGAGCATCACGACCCCGAGGGGGAGCCGACCGGGCCGCGCCCGTCGGGTCGTCGGGCGGCGCAGGGTCGACACCGCCAGGACGGCGAGCACGGCGGCGCCCAGGAGGATGCGCAGCGCGCCCACGGCCACGGGGTCCGCGCCGTCCGGGCCGAGAGCCCGCGCGGTGCCGGTCGTGCCCCACAGCGCGGCCGCACCTCCCGCCGAGAGCACGGCGGCGGTCGCGCCGGCGTGTCGAGTCACGGGAGGAGTTCGACCACGGACGTTCAGCGCCTGAGGCGCAGCCCCTGCGGAGCGGTGTGGAAACCGGCCTCCACGAGGGCGGCCGCCAGCGGTGCGGACGAGCCGAGCGCCGGGCCGCCGTCGACGCGGGAGATGGTCAACGCCCGCAGGGCCCCGGACCGGACCGCGTCGACCAGGACGCCGGCCACGCCGGGCCAGACCGCTGCCGGGTCGAGGTGTGCCGGCGGGGGGAACGTGAGCGCGGTGCGTCCGCCCCGCTCGAGGTAGAGGACCAGCGCACCGTCGACCAGCACCACCATCGACCCTGCCTTGCGCCCCGGCCGGTGGGTCGTGGTCGCCTCGCCGGCGTCCTGCGCGGGCGGGCTCGTCCCGCTGTCGGGCGACGCGGTGGCGGCCCGGTCCGGCCAGGGGACGCTTGCCCCGAAGGGGTTGGCGGGGTCGGTGGCGGCCAGCAGCACGACGTCGGGGGAGCGGCCGGGCTGCTCGTCCTCGCGGTCCAGGGCCCGCAGCCGGTCGATCGCGCCGGCGGTGCCGAACTGGGCCGCGCCCAGGCCCTCCACGACGTACCCGCGACGCACGCGACCGGCCTCTTCGGCGGTCGCGAGCACCCGGTAGACGCCCGCATACCCTCCGGGGATCCCCTCCGCCACGACCGACCCGCGGGTGAGCACGCCGTAGCGGTCCAGGAGCTGCTCGGCGGTGGCCAGGGCGCGCACCGTCGCGTCGCCCTCCACCTCCGGCAGGAGGGACCAGCGTCCGGTCGCGGTGGGCGGTCCGGAGCGCGCCGGCATCGGGGGCCGGGAGGGCCGCTGGGCGAGCGCCACGGACGAGCGGGACCAGCGTCCGCCGCGGGCCGGGGCCCGACGGGCCCGGTGCGCGGTCCGGCCACCCCCGAGCAGGGCGCGCACCGGGGCGAAGGTGTCGGCGGTCGCCCGGCCGGACCACACCAGGTCCCACAGGGTGGTCAGGAGCGCCTGGTCGTCGGTCGCGCCGAGGGCGTCGGACAGGGAGCGGAAGAGGTAGGCGCCCCCGGGCACCCGCTCCAGCAGCTCCAGCACCTGGGCGGCGGCGTCGCCCTCGAGCGGCTCCGGCTCCGCCAGGGTGAGGTATGCCGTGTCCGCCAGGTGCAGGGACACCCACCCGTCGTCGCCGGGGAGGCTGGCGTGGCCCTGCCACAGGACCTCGCCGGCCGTCATCAGCTCGTCGAGCAGCGCGGGGGAGTAGTCGAGCACGCGGGCGGGCAGGACGAGGGACTCCAGGGCCGAGGCCGGCAGCCGGGCGCCGGCCAGCTGCTCCACGGTGCGCAGCACCCCGTCGACCCCGCGCAGCCGTTCCCCGCCGCCGGAGCCCAGCCCGGTCGCGCCCTGCCAGCGCGGCAGGAACCGGGCGTAGGTCGCCTGGGGGACCGGCTCGACCTCCTGGCGCAGCGCCGCCAGGGAACGACGGCGCAGCAGCCGCAGCACCTCGGCGTCGCACAGGTCGTCGTGCCCCGTGCCGTGGGGCACCAGGGCCCCCTCGACGACCCGCCCGGAGGAGACCAGGCGGCGGACGGCGTCGCGCACCACCGCGGCGCCGAGCCCGAGGCGGCCCGACAGGTCGGCCAGCGTGAACGGCGTGTGCGTGCGGGCGTAGCGCACGACCAGGTCGCCCAGCGGGTCCTCGAGCCCCTCGAGGTAGGCGGCAGGAACCCCCACGGGGATGGCCGTGCCGAGCGCGTCGCGCAGCCGGGCGGCGTCCTGGGCGTCGGCCCACCGCTGCTCGCCCGCGATCCGCACCTCGATCACGCGCCGCGCCTCCGCCAGCTCGGCGAGCCAGGCCGGCACCCTCCCGCGGACCTCCTCCTGCGCGCGCTGCACGACCTCGTCGGTGGACAACGGGCCCAGCACCCGCAGCAGGTCGACGACGTCCTGGGCGTCGCGGGCCGCCCGCTCGGGCGTGAGCCGCTGCAGCTCGGCCGCGGTCCGGGCCACGACCTCCGGGTCGAGCAGGTCGCGCAGCGCCGCGCCCTCGCCGCGCCCCAGCAGCTCGCCGAGCAGCGCCGGGTCCAGCGACAGCGCCGCCGCCCGGCGCTCGGCCAGCGGCGAGTCGCCCTCGTAGAGGAACTGGGCGACGTAGCCCATGAGCAGCGACCGCGCGAACGGCGACGGCGAGGCGCCGGAGACCGAGACCACACGCACCTCGCGGCCGGCGATCCGGCGCATGAGCCCGACCAGCGCCTCCACGTCGTAGACGTCCTGCACGACCTCCCGGACGGCCTCCAGGACGATCGGGAAGGTGGGGTAGCGGGAGGCGACCTCGAGCAGCTGGGCCGAGCGCTGCCGCTGCTGCCACAGCGGCTGCCGCTTCCCCGGGTTGCGTCGCGGCAGCAGCAGCGCCCGCGCGGCGCACTCGCGGAACCGGGAGGCGAACAGCGCCGAGCCGCCGATCTCCTGGGTCACCAGGTCGGGGACCTCGTCGGCGTCGAGCGTGAGCAGCTCGGCGATCTCCGCGTCGAGCCGGGCCTGCTCCTCCCGCGAGTCGACGCGCGTGTCGGACTCGTCCCAGGACCCGAGGTCGGGCAGGCGCAGCACGATGCCGTCGTCGGCGGCGAGCGCCTGCACGTCGGTGCCGTAGCGCTCGCGCATCCGCGCCGCGAGGCACAGCGCCCACGGCCCGTGCACGGGCCGCCCCCACGGCGAGTGGACGACCACCCGCCAGTCGCCGATCTCGTCCCGGAAGCGCTCCACCACCACGGTCCGGTCGTCGGGCAGGTGCGCCGTGGCCTCCCGCTGGTCCTGCAGGTAGGTGACGAGGTTGTCGGCGGCCCACGGGTCCAGGCCGCGGGCGGTGAGCGACTCCCGCGCCGCGTCGGGGGGCAGCCCGGCGGTCTCGCGCACGAAGGCGCCGACCGCCGCCCCGAGCTCGGCGGGGCGGCCCTGCGCCTCGCCCTTCCAGAACGGCAGGCGGCCGATCTGCCCGGGCGCCGGGGTGACGAGCACCTGGTCGTGGGTGATGTCCTCGATCCGCCAGCTGGTCGTGCCCAGGGTGAAGACGTCGCCGACCCGCGACTCGTAGACCATCTCCTCGTCGAGCTCGCCCACGCGCCGGCCCGGGCCCTCGCCGGTGGCGAGCATCACGGCATACAGGCCCCGGTCGGGGATGGTGCCGCCGGAGGTGACGGCCAGCAGCTGGGCACCGCGGCGGGCCGTGAGGGTGTCGCTCACCCGGTCCCACTCGACCCGCGGGCGCAGGTCGGCGAAGTCCTCGCCCGGGTAGCGCCCGGCGAGCATGTCGAGCACCGCCTCGAACAGCGGCCGCGGCAGCGCCGCGAAGGAGGCGGACCGGCGCACCAGCTCGTAGAGGTCGGCGACCGGCCACTCGTCCATGGCCACCATCGCCACGACCTGCTGGGCGAGGACGTCGAGGGGGTTGGCGGGGACGCGCAGCTGCTCGATCATGCCCGCACGCATCCGGTCGACGACGACGGCCGTCTGGACGAGGTCGGCCCGGTGCGTGGGGAAGAACACCCCCTCGCTCACGGCCCCCACCTGGTGCCCGGCCCGCCCCACGCGCTGCAGCCCGGAGGCCACGCTCGGGGGGCTGGCCACCTGGACGACGAGGTCGACCGCGCCCATGTCGATGCCGAGCTCCAGGCTGCTGGTCGCGACCACGGCGGGCAGCTGCCCGGTCTTGAGCGCGTCCTCGATGACCGCGCGCTGCTCCTTGCTCACCGACCCGTGGTGGGCGCGGGCCAGGACCGGGGGAGCCGACCCCGACGAGCCGGCCTGGCCCATGACCTGGGCCGGCGGACGTGAGGTATGGGGTGCGGGCGCGGCGGGGGAGGGTCCGTCGTCGTCCGCCCCGTCGGCCGTCGGTGGGGCCTGCCGCTCGTCCCGGTCCTCGTTGAGCCGGGAGGTGAAGCGCTCGGCGACCCGGCGGGAGTTGGTGAAGACCAGCGTGGAGGTGTGCTGCTCGATGAGGTCGGCGACGCGACGCTCGACGTGCGGCCAGATGGAGGCCCGTTCCTCGGGGTCGACGGCCGGCTCCCACACCTCGCCCGCCTCGCCGTCGAGGTCGGGCAGGACCGGCCCGGTGCCGACGGGGTCGGCCCAGTCGTCGGGACGGTCGGCCAGGTCCCTCGCGGTCGCCCGGGAGGCCGGGGCGCCGTCCCGGCGACCGGGCAGCTCGGCCGCCCCCGGGTCGGACATGTCGGGGACCGGGACCACGACCTGCAGGTCCCAGCGCTTCGTCGACGGCGGCTGGACCGTGGTGACGGGGCGTCCGCCGGCGAGGTAGCGGGCGACCTCCTCGACCGGGCGGACGGTCGCGGACAGCCCGATCCGCTGGGCGGGCCGCTCCAGCAGGGCGTCGAGCCGGTCGAGCGTGACGGCCAGGTGGGCGCCGCGCTTGGTGCCCGCGACGGCGTGGACCTCGTCGACGATCACCGACTCGACGCCCGCGAGCGCCGAGCGTGCCTGCGAGGTGAGCAGCAGGAAGAGGGACTCCGGCGTCGTGATGAGGATCTCCGCGCCGTCCTTGGCGAAGGCGCGCCGCTCGGCGGCGGGGGTGTCGCCGGAGCGGACGGCGACGGACACCGCGGGCGAGGGCTGCCCGAGCCGGGTCGCCGCGTGCCCGATGCCCACGAGCGGGGAGCGCAGGTTGCGCTCGACGTCGACGGCGAGCGCCTTGAGGGGGGAGACGTACAGCACCCGGCAGCGGCCGGCTCCTGCTCCGTCGCGCCGGTCCGGGGGGTCGGCGACGATCCGGTCGATCGCCCACAGGAAGGCCGAGAGCGTCTTGCCCGAGCCGGTGGGGGCGACGACCAGGGTGTGCTCACCCCGGCTGATCGCGTCCCAGGCGCCCACCTGGGCGGGCGTGGGCGCACGGAAGGAGGCCTCGAACCACGCGCGGGTGGCGGTGGAGAACCGGTCGAGGACCGTGGTGGCGTCCGGCGTCACCGGATCACTGTGCCACGGGGAGGTCTCAGACCTGGTCGTCGCTCTGCGGGACGAGCCGGCGACGGGTGGCGGTGACCACCCGGTTGCCGTGCGCACCGGTCACGGGCGGGGGCACCGGACGCTCCATGTCGCGCACCTCGTGGTGGAGCGTGCGGTGCGGCGGGCGCCACAGCTTCGCGGTCACCAGAAGCTTCTGCCACCAGGCCAGGTCCTGACGAGTGCTCACGGGTCTCCTCCACGGTGCGGGTGCGGGCGCGTCCATCCTCTCACCCCCCTGGGGCGGGCGAAAACCTGTGGTGGCCCGCCGACCCGCGGGCCTAGGCTTGCTCCTCGCCATGCGCGACTTCCCTCCCACGGTGACGGCCTGGACGGCCCCGGCCGGCACCGCGTCCTCCTCCGACGCCCCGACCACGACGATCGGGGTGCCGGACACGCGCGGGCCGCTGCGCCTGCTGTGGTGGGTGCTGCGGCAGCAGCCGGACCTGATCCTGGCCGCCTGCCTGTGCAGCCTGCTGTGGATGCTCCCCGCGGCCCTGACGCCCTGGGTGCTGGGCCGGGCCCTCGACGAGGGCGTCCTCGCCGGCGACCAGGAGCGGCTCGTGCTCTGGCTGCTCGTGCTGCTCGTCGTCACCCTCGTCGGCGGCGCGAGCGGCGCCTTCTACCACACGGTCGTCGTGCGCTCCTGGCTCGTGGCCTCCTACGGCCAGACCTTCCTGGTGACCCACCAGGGTGCGCGCCTGGGGCACGTGCTGCCCCGGCGGGCGGCCACGGGCGAGGTCCTCAGCGTCAACGGCAGCGACGGCGAGCAGCTGGGCCACTTCGTCGAGATCGTCTCCCGGCTCGTCGGCAACGTCGTGGCCTACGCGCTGGTCGCCGTCATCGTCCTCCAGGTGTCCGTGCCGCTGGGGCTGGTCGTCCTCCTGGTCGCCCCCCTCCTGGTGGTCGTCTCCTCCGTGCTGCTGCGTCCGCTGTCCGCGGCCCAGACGCGGGAGCGGTCCCGCGACTCCGAGCTGACCTCGATGGCCACCGACATCGTCGCCGGCCTGCGCATCCTGCGGGGCATCGGCGGCGAGCGCACCTTCGGCGACAACTACGCCCGGCAGAGCCAGCGGGTCCGGCACGCCGGGGTGCGGGCCGGGGCCTGGGGCGCCTTCGTCGAGGCGGTCGGCGTGCTGCTCTCCGGCCTCTTCGTCGTCGCGCTCATGGTGCTGGGGGTCGACCGGGTGCGGGCGGGCGACCTGCAGGTCGGCGAGCTGGTGACCTTCCTCGGCTACGCCCTCTTCCTGGTCCAGCCCATCCGGGTGGTCTTCGAGGCCGCCCAGCAGCTGACCCGGTCCGTCGTGGCGGCCCGCCGCACCGTGGGCGTCCTGGGGACCCCGGACCCCTGGCCGCGCCGGGACCCGGCTCCCCAGGAGCAGCTCGCCCGGCTCGGCCGGGGCGAGCTGGTCGACGCCGCCTCCGGGCTGCGGGTGCGGCCCGGCCGGCTGACGATGGTGGTCGCCGCCGTGCCCGACGACGCCGCCGCCCTGGCCGACCGGCTCGGCCGCTACCTGCCCGCCACCGACGGGGTCCCCGAGGAGGACGACGAGGAGACCGGCGGGGGCCGGCGGGCCCGCACGCTGGCCCGGCGGGAGAGGGAGGTCGCCCGGGCCGACCTGGAGCGCTCCGACGAGGAGCTGGCGCAGGGTCCCTGGGGGGTGACCCTGGGCGGGGTCGACCTGGCCGAGCTGCCGCTGGAGCAGGTGCGTCGCCTCGTGCTCGTCAGCGACACCGGCGCGCAGGTGTTCTCCGGGACCCTGCAGGAGGCGGTCGACCCGCACGCCCGGCTGGACCACGCGGCCGCCGAGGCCGCACTGCGGGCGGCGGCCGCCGAGGACGTCTACGACGTGCTGCCGGGCGGGTGGCAGGGCCGGCTCGACGAGCGCGGCCGCGGCCTGTCCGGCGGGCAGCGGCAACGGCTGGTCCTGGCCCGGGCCCTCGCCGCCGACGCCCCGGTGCTCGTGCTCGTGGAGCCGACCTCCGCGGTGGACGCCCACACGGAGGCCCTCGTCGCCGGACGCCTGCCGGACCACCGACGCGGCCGGACCACCGTGGTCGTCACCGCCTCGCCGCTGCTGCTGCACCACGCCGACGAGGTGGCCCTCCTCGACCACGGCCGGGTGGTGGCCACCGGCACCCACGAGGAGCTCGTCGCCGGGCACGAGGGCTACCGGCGCACCGTGCTGCGTGGCGACCCTGCAGACGTCCCGGCCACCGTTCCCGCGGCGACCCCGCAGGAGGCGCCGTGAGCACCACCCCCGCCCCGTCGGACCGGGCCGCCACCTGGGCGGACCGGCGTGAGGACGGTCCGGCGGTGCCGCAGGCCCTGCAGCCGCCGCCCCCGGGATCGGCCGGCCTGCGGGAGCGCCACCGGGCGCTGTGGCAGCGGCACGACCTGCGACGCCGGCGGGCCGAGGAGCACCTGGTCACGGCCCTGTCGCCGGAGCGGGGCCTGCCGGTGGCGCCGACGCCGACCGTGCTGCGCTACCTGGCCGGCCTGCTGCGCGCGCGGGCGCCCCTCTTCCTGCTCGTCGTGCTCGCCAACGGCCTGGCCGCGGCCGCGGCCCTCGCCGTGCCGCTGCTGCTCGGGCGGCTCGTCGACGCGGTCGTGGACGCCGGGGGCGCCCCGTCCTCCTCGACCGTCGGCACCTTCGTCGCGGTCGTCACCGGGGTGCTCGTGGCCCAGGCCGTGCTGACCCACCTGGCCAAGTGGCTGGCCTCCGTGCTCGGCCAGGACGTGCTGGCCCAGGCCCGTGAGCACGTCGTGCGCGCCGTCCTGCGGCTGCCGCTGGGCACGGTCGAGTCGACCGGCACCGGCGACCTCGTCACCCGGGTCACCCGGGACGTCGCGTCCATGAGCCGGGCGGTGCGCTGGGCCCTGCCCGAGTTCGTCATCGGCGTGGTCACCCTGGGGCTGACCGTCGTGGCGATGGTGGTCAACTCCTGGCTGCTGGCCCTGCCCACCCTGGTCACCGCCACCCTGTCCCTGGAGCAGGTGCGCCGCTACCTGCGCCGGGCGCCCGCGGCATACCTGCTCGAGGGCGCCACCTACAGCCGGATCGGCAGCACCCTGACCGAGACCGTCGAGGGGGCCCGGACCGTCGAGGCCCTCGGGCTGCAGGAGGAACGTCGCCGGGCGGCACGGGACGACGTGGAGGTCAGCGCCGAGGCCGAGCGCTACGGGCTGGTCCTGCGCAACGTGCTCTTCGTCGTCATGGACCTGGCCTTCTCCCTGCCCCGGGTCGTCACCCTGGGGATCGGGGCCCTGCTCTACACCCGGGGGGTGGTCACCCTCGGGCAGATCACCGCGGCGATGCTCTACATCGAGACCTTCTACGGGCCCTTCGACCGGCTCGTCGGGGTCGTCGACGAGCTGCAGGTGGGGATCGCCTCCACGACGCGGCTGCTGGGGATCGCCGAGGTCCCGCCCGACCGCACCCCGGGGACGGAGCGCCCCGACGGGGAGGAGCTCACCGGCCGCGACCTGCGCTACGCCTACCGCGAGGGCGAGGACGTCCTGCACGGCGTCGACCTGGCGCTGCGGCCCGGCGAGCGGCTGGCGGTCGTCGGCCCCTCCGGGTCGGGCAAGTCCACCCTGGGCCGGCTGCTCGCGGGCATCCACGCCCCGCGGACCGGCTCGGTCACCGTCGGCGGCGTGGACCTGGTCGCCCTGCCCCTGGAGGAGCTGCGCCGCCGGGTGGCCCTGGTCACCCAGGAGCACCACGTCTTCCGCGGCACGGTGCGCGACAACGTCGCCCTCGCGCGGGAGGACGCCGACGACGAGGAGGTATGGCGTGCGCTGGCCACCGTGGACGCCGCCGCCTGGGTCCGGGCCCTGCCGGCCGGGCTGGGGACGGTGCTGGGGTCCGGGCACCACGTGCTGACCCCCGGCCAGGCGCAGCAGGTCGCCCTGGCCCGGCTTCTCCTGGCCGACCCCCACACGCTCATCCTCGACGAGGCGACCAGCCTCATCGACCCGCGCACCGCCCGCCACCTCGAGGGCTCGATGCACGCGCTGCTCACCGGCCGCACGGTCGTGGCGATCGCCCACCGGCTCCACACCGCGCACGACGCCGACCGGATCGCGGTCGTCCAGGACGGGCGCATCGTCGAGCTGGGCAGCCACGACGAGCTCGTCGCCGCCGAGGGGGAGTACGCCGCCCTCTGGCGCGCCTGGACCAGCTGAACCGGCCCCGGCGCGGCGGCCCCGTGGGAGGAGGCGGCGGGTGACGAGGACGGCCGGGGTCAGTCGCCCGAGGACAGCTTGCCCAGGGTGCGCGGCCGGAGCCGGTCGTCGGCCTTCTGCCGTAGCCGGCGCGGGCTCAGCCCGTGCTGCTCGTTGTAGCCCTCCACGACCGCCGCGCGCAGCGCCAGGGCCGTGGCGCGCGGGTGGTCGCCGTCCTCGAGGACGGTGTCGACCAGGCCCTGGGCGCGCAGGTCGTCGGCCGAGGCCTTCATCGTCTCCAGCGTCATCGCCACCTGCTCGACCGAGGGGTTGGCCACGTTGTAGAGGATCGTGGCGGTCGAGCGCGGCTCGGAGACGAAGCCGAGCGCGCTGTCGAACATCACCGTGTGCCGGCCGAACGGGGTCGTGGCCAGCCCGCCGCCGCTGCCCATCGCCCCGGTGATGACCGCGACGGTCGGGTAGGGGTGCGAGGCGGCCCGCTTGATGCACTGGGCGATGGCCCGCGACTGGCCGCGCCGTTCGGCCGCCATCGTCGGCAGCGCACCCAGCGTGTCGGTGAGGAAGACGACCGGCAGCTCCCACCGCTCGGCCGCGTCCATCATCCGCACGGCGTACTCGTAGTCCTCCGGGCCCGGGTTGGGCGGGCGCTTGCCCACGTAGTCCCCGCTGATCCGGTAGGACGGCTGGTCGCCGACCACCATGAAGGAGTGGTCCCCGATCGTGGCCAGCGCGGCCACGACGTGCGGGTAGATCGTGTCCTCGTCGAAGCGCACGTGGTTGTAGAACGGCACCGCCGAGTCGAAGACCGTGCGCAGCAGGAACTCGGTGTCCAGCCGGCCGGCCCCGGCGGCGATCTCGTTGTAGCGGGCGAGCAGGGTCTCCCCGGCCGTCGCGCGGCCCCGGTCGCGGCGGTCCCGGGGCAGGTGGACCCGACGCTCGACGACCTGACGGTCCCACAGCGCGGCCGAGAAGCCCTCCGGCCCCACGGCGATCTCCCGGCCGGTGCCCTCGGTGCCCCGGTCGTCGGCCCGGCGCCGGTCGCGGATGCGGGAGGTGGAGCGGCCCGCCGCGAACAGCCGGGTGAGCAGCTCGACCAGCTCGTCGACGTCCTTGACGAGGACGTCGACGTTGCGGTCCAGGTAGTTGGCCTCGGCGCTCTGCAGGCCCCGGGGGACCTCCTTGCCCTCGAAGGTCTCGATGACCCGCCGCCCGGCGAACCCGTAGTCGGTGCCCTCCAGGGCGACGATGAGGTCCGCGGCGGGGACGGCGCTGGCCGACATGCCGCCCCACACCTGGCCCGCCAGCACGCTGATATAGGGCCGGTTGGTCGTGTGCTGGAACTTGTTGGCCGCCGCGGCCATCCGCTGCATCTGGATCAGGCCCAGCACGTTCTCGTGCTGGCGCACCCCGGAGGAGGCCCCCATGCTCACCAGCGGCAGCTTCTCGCGCTCGGCCAGCTCGGCGGCCTGCACGAACTTCTCGCCCGCGACCTCGCCGAGGGACCCGGCGAAGAAGGCCCAGTCGACGACGTAGACGACGGCCCGCTGGTCCCCGAAGTGCCCGATGCCGAACTTCGCCGACTCGGTGGACCCGCTGCGGGCCTCGGCGCTGGTCAGCTTGTCGGTGTAGCGCTCGATCGTGTCCCCGACCCGGCGCTGGAGCCCGATGAGGTCGTCGACGACCCGCAGGTGCCCGTAGCGCTCCTGCAGCCCCACGGCCCCGATGAAGGCGCGGACGGCCTCCGTCGGGTTCAGGCCCGGGCGCCGCTCGAAGAGCGAGGCCAGGGTGCGGGCGGGGCGGGGGCGCAGGTCGAGCAGGTCGGGCGTGACGCCACCGTCGCCGGTGACGTAGTCGTCGTGGAGGTCGTGGTCCTCGCCGTGGTCGGGGCGGCCCGGATCGCGCATTCCACGCAGGTTAGCAGCGGGCGGAGGACCCTACTGACAGGTAACGGGTCGGCCCCGGCGATAATGCCCGGCATGGCGGCCGTCCTCCAGGGCTTCTGGCTGATCGCGGCGGTCGTCGCGGTCGGCTGGCTGCTCGCGCACACGCGTCTCTTCGGCCGCACCGAGCAGCAGGTGCTCGCCCGGCTCACCTTCTGGGTCGGCTCGCCAGCGCTGCTCTTCCTCGTCGTCGCCGACGCCGACGTGGGCGTCATCTTCTCCGGCTTCCTCGTCGCGACGGTGGCGGGCGTGGTGGTGACGGCGGCGGCATACCTCCTCCTGGCCCGGGTGGTGCTGCGCCGCAGCCTGACCCACGCCCTCATGGGCGGGATGAGCGTGAGCTACGTCAACTCCAACAACCTGGGGCTGCCGATCGCGATCTACGTGCTGGGCGACCCGTCCTGGTCGGCGCCGATCATCCTCATGCAGCTGCTCGTCCTGCAGCCGGCCTGGCTGGCGGCGCTGGACGCCAGCCAGTCCGGCCGGGTGTCGGTGGGGCGGCTGCTGCGCTCCCCGGTCACCAATCCGCTGACGATCGGCAGCCTGCTCGGCCTCGCGGTGGCGCTGTCGGGGGTGAGCCTGCCGCCCGTCGTCCGCGGGCCGGCCGAGCTGGTCGGCGGCCTGGCGATCCCGGGGATGCTGCTGGCGTTCGGCATCTCGCTGCGCCTGTCCCCGGTGCCGCGCGGGCGGGGCAACCTCGCCGAGCTGGGTGCCGTCGTCCTGCTCAAGCTCGGGCTCATGCCCGCCGTCGCCGGACTGGTCGCCGGCCCCCTCATGGGCCTGCCCGGCCCCGAGGTGCTGGCCGTGGTGGTCATGTCCACGCTGCCGACGGCGCAGAACGTCTTCGTGCTGGCGGTGGCCTACGGGCGGGGTGAGGACATCGCGCGGGACAGCGTCTTCGCCACCACCGTGCTGGCGGCGCCGGCGATGGTGCTGGTCGTGGCGCTGCTCGGCGGTGGGTAGGCTGACGGGGTGCGGTTGAGCGAGTTCTGGGCCCTGATGGAGCAGGAGTTCGGGCAGGGGTATGCCGCGCTCGTCGCCCAGGACCAGGCCCTGGGGTCGCTGGGCAGCCGCACGGTCGAGCAGGCGCTGGCCGACGGCGAACCCGTCCGGCAGGTGTGGCGGGCCGTGGTCCGCGACCTCGACGTGCCGCCCGAGCACCACCACCTGCCCGACCGCCGGCGGAGCCGTTCCTAGGTCGGGCTCAGTCCTGCCGCGGTGCGTCCGCGGCCGCGTCCCCCACGGGCGGGTCGCCGGCCAGCCCCCCGGAGACCGCCTGCCTGATCCGCCCGATCATCTCCTGCTCCTCGGGCGCGACGCCGTCGGAGGCCTGCGCGACCCGGTCAGCCGCGGCCAGGACCACGTCCCGGTAGCCCTCCGCCTGGGCGGGCGCCTTGGCCCTCAGCACGTCGACGGCCCGGGACAGCTCGTCGAGGACGGTCCGCTCGACCTCCTCGGGCGAGCCGGTGACCGGCGTGGGGAAGCCGCCCTCGCGGAGCAGCTCCTGCACGCCGGGCGGGGCCTCCTGGAACGCCCTGGACCCGGCCATCGACTCCTTGAACATCGCCAGGAAGCCGGGGTCGGAGCGGGAGACCAGGGCGATGGCACCGTAGGCGGAGCGCTTGACCAGCGCCTGCTCGTCCTCGGTCAGGGCGGTGCTGGGGGTGTCGGTCATGCTCCCACTGTGGCCGCCCGCAGCACCGTTGTCATCCGCTGGCCGGCCCGCCCAGGTCGTGCTCCAGCAGCAGCTCGGCGATCTGGACGGCGTTGAGGGCCGCCCCCTTGCGCAGGTTGTCGTTGGCCACGAACATCACCAGGCCCCGCCCGTCCGGCACGGACCGGTCGACACGGATGCGGCCGACGAACGAGGGGTCCTGCCCGGCGGCCCGCAGGGGCGTCGGCACGTCGGCCAGCTCGACCCCGGGGGCCCGGCCGAGCAGCTCGGTGGCCCGCTCGGGCGTGACGGGGCGGCCGAACTCGGCGTGGACGGCCAGGCTGTGCCCGGTGAAGACCGGCACCCGCACGCAGGTGCCGGACACCGCCAGCCCGGGGACGCCGAGGATCTTGCGGGACTCGTTGCGCAGCTTGACCTCCTCGGAGGTCTCCCCGTCCTCGACGAGGTCCCCTGCCATGGCCAGGACGTTGAACGCGATCGGGGCCACGTAGGCGGTCGGCTCCGGCAGCGTCACCGCCGACCCGTCGTGGGTCAGCGACTCGACCGGCTCCTCGCCGGCCAGGGCCGCGCGGACCTGGTCGGCCAGCTCCCGGACGCCGGCCAGCCCGGACCCGGAGACGGCCTGGTAGGTGGCCACCCGCAGCCGCTCGAGACCGGCCTCGGCGTGCAGCGGGCGCAGCACCGGCATCGCGGCCATCGTCGTGCAGTTGGGGTTGGCCACGATCCGCGACCCGCCCTGGCCCAGCGCGAGCTCGACGTCCTGCGGGTTGACCTCGCTGACGACCAGCGGCACCGCCTCGTCCATCCGCCAGGCGGAGGAGTTGTCGACCACGACCGCACCGGCGGCGGCGAAGCGGGGGGCGTGCTCCTTCGAGGCGGACCCGCCGGCCGAGAACAGGGCCACGTCGATGCCGGTCAGGTCGGCGGTGGCCACGTCCTCGACGACGATCCGGCGCGCCTCGGCATACCCCTCGAGGCCGTTGGCCGACCCGTCCCAGGGCAGCTCGGTGCCGGCGGAGCGGGCGGAGGCGAGGTAGCGCACGGAAGCGACGGGGAAGTCGCGCTCGGACAGCAGCCGCCGCATCACCGCGCCGACCTGTCCGGTCGCCCCCACCAGGGCCACGTGCAGGTGGCGTGCCACGGCGCTCACCGACCCGTCCCGCCGTAGACCACGGCCTCGTCCTCGGCGTCCAGCCCGAAGGCCGTGTGCACCGCCCGGACGGCGTCCTCGAGGTCGGACTGGTCGCAGATCACCGAGATCCGGATCTCGGAGGTGCTGATCATCTCGATGTTCACCCCGGCGTCCGCCAGGGCCGCGAACAGCTGGGCGGCGACCTGCGGGTTGGACCGCATCCCGGCCCCCACGAGCGAGAGCTTGCCCACGTGGGAGGTGTAGAGCACGTCGCCGAAGCCCATCTCGTCCTGCAGCGCCCGCACCGCGGCCACGGTCGTCGGCCCGTCGGTCTCGGGGATGGTGAAGGAGATGTCGGAGGTCGCCGCGTCGGACGTCGAGACGTTCTGCACGATCATGTCGATCGAGACGCCCGCGCGGGAGGCCGCGCCGACCACGGCGGCCGCCGCCCCGGGGCGGTCGGGAATCCCGACCGCGGTGACCTTGCCGAGCGACCGGTCGTGGGCGATGCCGGCGATGATCGGTTCTTCCATGGTGTCCTCCGTGAGGGGTCGGCCGACGAGGATCCAGGTGCCCTCCTGGTCGGAGAAGCTGCTGCGGACGTGGAGCGGGACGGAGAAGCGGCGGGCGTACTCCACCGCCCGCAGGTGCAGGATCTTGGCGCCGTGGGCGGCCATCTCAAGGGTCTCCTCGATGGTCAGCCGGGTGACCCGTCGCGCGGTGGGCACGATCCGCGGGTCGGCGGTGTAGAGCCCGTCGACGTCGGTGTAGATCTCGCACACGTCGGCGTCGAGCGCGGCGGCGAGGGCGACCGCGGTCGTGTCCGACCCGCCGCGGCCCAGGGTGGTGATGTCGTCGTCGGTGGAGATGCCCTGGAAACCGGCGACGATGGCGACGCCACCCTCCTCCAGGGTGGCCCGGACGCGGTCCGGCCGGACGTCGAGCAGCCGGGCGCGGCCGTGCGAGGTGTCGGTGCGCATCCCCGCCATGGCGCCGGTGAAGCTGCGGGCCGGCACCCCCAGGTCCTGGATGGCCATCGCCAGCAGGGCCATGGAGATGCGCTCGCCGGCGGACAGCAGCATGTCCAGCTCCCGCTCGGGCGGCGGGCCGTCGGCGATCTGGGCTGCCAGGTCGAGCAGCTCGTCGGTGGTGTCGCCCATCGCCGAGACGACGACGGCGACCCGGTCGCCGCAGCGGTGGGCGGCGACCACGCGGCGGGCGACGCGGCGCATCGCCTCGGCGTCGGCGACGGAGGATCCGCCGAACTTCATCACGAGCAGGGCCATGGTGCTTCCTGGGCAGGGGGCAGGGGGAGCACGGGGTGACGTCGGCGTCGGGGGTCCCGGACTGGCAGCCAGTGTAGGGGAGAGGCCCGTCGTTCGTTGACGCCGCGGAAGGGTCAGGCGAGCGTGGCCAGCGCCAGCACGACCACGACGAGGGTGGCCACGATCTCGCCGACGCCCAGCCGGGCAGGGGTCCAGCCCAGCCGCGGCACGAGGGCGGCGCGGGCGGCGAGGACCAGCGCGAGGACGGCGAACGGCACGCGGGCCGGCTCCGGCAGCAGGGCGAGCGCGAGGACGGCCAGCACCAGGTGGTAGCCGACCGACACCAGGAGGAAGCCGGTGTTGCCGCGCTCCCGGATCGCGCTCTTGACGTAGAAGACGGTGCCGGCGAAGTAGGCCGCCAGCACGGCGGTGAGCGTCCAGGCCGCAGCCCACCGGTCGCCCGGGCCCAGGTCGTAGGCGACGACGGTCATGAGGCTGGACCCGGCCGCGGTGGCCAGCCCGGCCAGGAGGGCGCGCTCGTGCCGGGTGGCGGAGGCGACCATCCCGACGCCGAGGGGGACGGCGAACAGCGGGGCCCAGCGCACCAGGGTCGGCTCCAGCAGGAGCAGGAGCAGGCCGAGCACCGTCGCGGTCGCCACGTAGGCCCGCACCGGGGGCAGGTAGCGCGGGCGGCGACGGGACTTCAGCCACAGGGTGGTGGCGAAGAACGCGAAGTAGCCGGCGAACCAGAAGGCCGTCAGCAGCAGGTGCGGCCAGCGTGGTCCGGTCGCCAGCGTGCCGACGAGCAGGGGGGCGGCGAGCATCGCCCAGGCGCCGTGCTGGTTGGGCACCCAGCCGGGCGGGCGACGGCGTCGCGTCCGCCGGGCGGCCGCGGGCCTGGTCCGGCGGACGGCGGGGGCGGTCGGCGGCGCGTTCATACGACACAGTGTAGTGAGGCGACGTGGCCCGGACACGCGCAGGAGGTTCGCCCGGTTCGTACAGACTTTCGACTACGCTCGTCCCCATGGTCCTCCCGACGGAGGCGGTCGCCCACAGGGTATGGCGTGGGCGTGCGGGTCTGTCGGTGGCGGCACCTAGCGTCTGACAGGACACGGGACGAGACCCCCGCGAGGGGGCGGCGGCCGGAGGTCGGTCGAAGGCAGGCGCGCCCACCACGAGCAACGAAGGAGCACGGACATGGCCCAGGCCACGACGAGGACGGCATCGCCGGCAGCCGCCGGCAACGACAGGATGCGGGCTCTCGACGCCGTCATGGCGCAGATCGAGAAGCAGCACGGCAAGGGCTCGGTCATGCGCCTGGGCGACGAGGACCGCCCGCCCATCCGGGTCATCCCCACGGGGTCGATCGCGCTCGACGTCGCGCTCGGCGTGGGTGGTCTGCCGCGCGGTCGCGTGGTGGAGATCTACGGCCCGGAGTCCAGCGGCAAGACCACCGTCGCGCTGCACGCGGTGGCCAACGCCCAGAAGGCCGGCGGGATCGCGGCCTTCATCGACGCGGAGCACGCGCTCGACCCGGAGTACGCCAAGAACCTCGGCGTGGACACCGACGCCCTCCTCGTGAGCCAGCCGGACACCGGCGAGCAGGCCCTGGAGATCGCCGACATGCTGATCCGCTCGGGCGCCATCGACATCATCGTCATCGACTCGGTGGCCGCGCTCGTGCCGCGGGCCGAGATCGAGGGCGAGATGGGGGACAGCCACGTGGGCCTGCAGGCCCGGCTGATGTCGCAGGCGCTGCGCAAGATCACCGGGGCGATCAGCACGACCGGCACCACCGCGATCTTCATCAACCAGCTGCGCGAGAAGATCGGCGTGATGTTCGGCTCGCCCGAGACCACGACCGGTGGCAAGGCGCTGAAGTTCTACGCCTCGGTCCGCATCGACGTGCGCCGCATCGAGACCCTCAAGGACGGCACGGACGCGGTCGGCAACCGCACCCGGGCCAAGATCGTCAAGAACAAGGTGTCCCCGCCGTTCAAGCAGGCCGAGTTCGACATCCTCTACGGGCGGGGCATCTCCCGGGAGGGAGGCCTCATCGACGTGGGCGTCGAGCACGGCTTCGTGCGCAAGTCCGGCGCCTGGTACACCTACGAGGGCGACCAGATGGGCCAGGGCAAGGAGAACGCCCGGCAGTTCCTCAAGGACAACCCGGACCTGGCCGACGAGATCGACCGCAAGATCAAGGCCAAGCTCGGCATCGGGGTGCCCAAGCAGACCGCCGAGGACCTGCCGGACGGGGTGGACCCGGTGACCGGTGAGGTCCCGGTCGACTTCTGATGCCGGCCGACGCGGACCGGCTGTCCGCGGCCCGGAGGGCGTTGAGCGAGGCGGAGTCCCTGGCCGGCGCCTCCGGGCTGAGCCCGCGGCCCTCGTCCGCCGACGGCGCCGGCCCGGGCGAGGTGGCCGGGCCACGGTCCCCGGCGTCGTCCGCCGACGGCGGCCGGGGGGCGGGCGGGTCCGACCCGGACCCCCACGCCGTGGCCCGCCGCATCGTGCTGCGCCAGCTGGCGATGGGACCTCGCACCCGCCGCCAGCTGGAGGACAAGCTACGCGACCGCGGGTGCGAGTCCGACGTGGCCCGGCGGGTGCTCGACCGGATGACCGAGGTGGGGCTGGTCGACGACGAGTCCTACGCCGAGATGTACGTCCGGTCCAAGCAGGAGACGAAGGGCCTGGCGGCCGGTGCCCTGCGGCACGAGCTGCGGCAGAAGGGCGTGCCGGACGAGGTGGTCGACGCCGCCCTCGAGGAGGTCGACCCCGAGCGCGAGAAGGAGCAGGCCAGGGAGCTGGTGGCCCGGCGGCTGCGGACGATGCGTGGGCTGGACCGGGAGGTGCAGACCCGTCGGCTCGCGGGCTTCCTGGCGCGCAAGGGCTACGGGCCCGGGGTGGCCTATCAGGTGGTGCGGGAGGCACTCGACGAGCTGCCGGAGAACCGCCGGGACTGACGTCCCGGGCGACCGGGGGAGGGGACTGCTACTCCTCCTCGTCGCCCGAGGGGTTCCCGGGCGTCCACTCCTCCTCGGTGAGGTCCTCGTCCTCGCCGTCGGTGTAGTGCATCGCCGACTCCTCCGGGGAGTCCCAGCTCGTGGCCCGTCCCTCGCGCGCGACCAGGCGGGCCTCACGGTCGGGGAAGAGTCCCTCGTCGGGGGCGACCAGACGTCCGATCCGGCCCCCCTCGCCGCCGTAGTAGTCACGCCCGGCCGGCACGGCGTCCTCGTCCTCGCCGCCGAGCATGTCCTCCTCGGGGCGGTCCAGGCCGGACTCGTTGTCGGGGGCGCCGTAGGCCGACCACGGGTCGGCCTCCTCCTGGCGGATGCGCTGGTCGATGGTCTCGTCGCCGCGCTGCTCGTCGGCCGTCACGCCGTAGGCGACCGACCCGTGCAGGCGGTCCGGGGCCGTGTAGCCGCGGTCGAGGGGGTCCCCGTCCCCGTCGAGCGTGTCTCCGGCGGACAGCTGATCCTCGTCGTCGACGCTCCAGACGCCCAGCTCGTCGCCGATGCTCTCGCGATCGTTGTGGATCATCGCCGCTCCTTCGCTGACGGGTGCTCCTCGGACCTTCATCCTACGACCCTGCGACGGGTCGTCGTGGGAGGCTCCCCTACAGTCGGGACGCGGAGGTCCCCGCGGGCGGGACCGCACGAGGAGTCGCAGATGGCGTGGCGGGTGTGGCAGCTGGCCGGGCCTGCGCGCTCCCCCCGGGTCAACCGCCACCTGGCCTACCACCTGGCCTGGACGGCCGGCGTGCTCAACTCGGTCGGGTTCGTCGCGGTGGGCTTCTACACCTCGCACATGACCGGCATCACCGCCAGCGTGGCCGACCACCTCGTCCTGGGCGGGTGGGCGGTCGTGGCGATCGGCCTGCTCGCCCTGACCACCTTCGTCCTGGGGGCGATGACCTCGGCCCTGCAGTTCCACTGGGCCCGCCGCCGCGAGCGCTGGCACGACCGGCGCTTCGCGCTCGTGCTGCTCACCGAGGCCGTGCTGGTGCTGCTCATCGGGGCGCTGACCGACCTGGGGCCCGGGACGGAGCGGCCCTGGCCTCTCGTGGCCGCACTGGGCTACGTCATGGGCCTGCAGAACGCCCTCATCACCAAGGTGTCCGACGCCACGATCCGCACGACGCACGTCACCGGGATGGTCACCGACATCGGCATCGAGCTGGGCAAGGGGGTCTACCGAAACCGGCTCGAGGGGTCCTCCCCGGTCCGCGCCGACCTGGACCGGCTGCGGATGCACGCCACGCTCGTGGGCCTGTTCTTCCTCGGTGGGGTCATGGGGGCGCTGGGCTACCTGGCGGCCGGGGTCGTGGTGCTCCTCGTCCCGGCCGCGCTGCTGCTGACGATCGCCGTCCCGCCCCTGCTGTCCGCCCCCGCCACGCCGGCACCCGTCCGTCGCTGACCCGCGTGACCGGCGGAGGGTCCGTGGCGACCGGCACCGCGGTTACCCTGGAGAACGGTATGGAGACCCTCAAGACCTACGACGTGCGCACCCACGGGTGCCAGATGAACGTGCACGACTCCGAGCGCCTCGCCGGGCTGCTCGAGACGGCGGGCTACGTCGACCTGGCCAGCCTGCCCTCCGGGCAGCGGCCGGACGTGGCCGACGTCGTCGTGTTCAACACCTGCGCGGTCCGCGAGAACGCCGCCAACAAGCTCTACGGCAACCTGGGGCAGCTGCGCCCCGCCAAGCAGGCCAACCCGGACATGCAGATCGCCGTCGGCGGGTGCCTGGCGCAGAAGGACCGCTCGAGCATCGTCGAGCGCGCCCCCTGGGTCGACGTGGTCTTCGGCACGCACAACGTCGGCTCGCTGCCCGCGCTGCTGGACCGGGCCCGGCACAACAAGGCCGCAGAGGTCGAGATCCTCGAGGCCCTCGACGTCTTCCCCTCGACCCTGCCGACCCGGCGCGACTCCGCATACTCCGCGTGGGTGTCCATCTCGGTGGGCTGCAACAACACCTGCACCTTCTGCATCGTCCCGGCCCTGCGCGGCAAGGAGAAGGACCGCCGCCCCGGCGAGATCCTCGCCGAGGTCGAGGCGCTCGTGGCCCAGGGCGTGGTCGAGATCACCCTGCTGGGGCAGAACGTCAACACCTACGGCGTCGAGTTCGGCGACCGGCTGGCGTTCGGCAAGCTGCTGCGTGCCTGCGGCGAGGTCGAGGGGCTGGAGCGGGTCCGTTTCACCAGCCCGCACCCGGCCGCCTTCACCGACGACGTCGTCACCGCGATGGCGCAGACGCCCAACGTCATGCCCAGCCTGCACATGCCCCTGCAGTCCGGCTCGGACCGGGTGCTCAGGGCGATGCGCCGCTCCTACCGCAGCGAGAAGTTCCTCGGCATCCTCGACCGGGTCCGCGAGCAGATCCCCGACGCGGCGATCACCACCGACCTCATCGTCGGCTTCCCCGGCGAGACCGAGGAGGACTTCCAGGCCACCCTCGACGTGGTCCGCGCCTCCCGGTTCTCCAGCGCGTTCACCTTCCAGTACTCCGTCCGCCCCGGCACCCCGGCCGCGACGATGGCCGACCAGGTGCCCAAGGAGGTCGTCCAGGAGCGCTTCGACCGGCTGATCGCCGTCCAGGAGGAGGTTTCCTGGGCCGGGAACCGCGAGCTCGAGGGCCGGCAGGTCGAGGTCCTCGTCGCGCCGGGGGAGGGTCGCAAGGACGCCGAGACCGAGCGCATGTCCGGGCGGGCCCGGGACAACCGCCTGGTCCACTTCGCGGTGCCCCAGGGGGCCGAGCGGCCCCGCCCGGGGGACGCCGTGACCGTCGAGGTCACCTACGGCGCCCCGCATCACCTGCTCGCCGACTCCGGCGTGCGCGGCGGGACGTATGCGGTGCGCCGCACCCGCGGCGGCGACGCCTGGGCGGCGCTGCAGGAGGGAGGCACCCCCGGGGCGACGAGGAAGCCGGCGGTGAGCCTCGGCATACCGACCGTCGGTGCCCCCGCCCCGCAGCCGGCCGCCGTGCCCGCGTGCGGGGTCCTGGACTGAGCGGATGCCCCGCGCGTCCGTCGAGGACCTGGCCGCCGCCCGTCGGGTCCTCGTCTACGGCGTGACCGGGGCGGGCAAGTCCACCGCCGCCCTCGCCCTGGGCGAGCGGCTGGGCCTGCCGGTGCACCTGGCCGACGACGAGATCGGCTGGCTCCCGGGCTGGCAGATGCGGACGGTGGAGGAGCAGCGGGCCATCGCCGCCCGTGTCGCGGCCGGTGAGGACTGGGTCCTGGACACCGCCTACGGGTCGTTCCGCGACGTGGTGGTGCCCCGGGCGCAGGTGGTCCTCGCCCTCGACTACCCGCGGTGGCTGAGCCTGGCCCGGCTCGTGCGCCGCACCGCGGTCCGCTGGGCGACCCGGACACCGGTGTGCAACGGCAACGTGGAGGACCTGCGCCAGATCCTCTCCGGCGACTCGATCCTGCGCTGGCACTTCCGGTCCTACCCGCGCAAGACCGCCCAGATCCGGGCCTGGGAGCAGGCCGAGGACGGCGTCCCCGTCCTCGTCGTGCACCGTCCGCGGGAGCTGGAGCGGGTCCTGGAGGAGGTCCGGCCGGCCGGACCGAGGTGAGGCCGGGCGTCCCAGGTGCGGTGGAGGGCCGCCCGTTGGGGGGGGGGGTCAGCCTCCCTCGCGCACGGCGTCCGCCCGGCGACGCCGCACCCGCGTGGGCACCGGGACCCCCGTGGTGCGCATCCGCCGCAACCGCCTGCGGGCCTCGACGCGGTGCCGCCGACGGGCGCGGTAGCGCTCCTCCATCCGCAGCACGTCCGCCACCGCGGCGGGGTGGCGGTGGAAGCGGCGCGCGGCATACCCCAGCAGCGCCAGCGCGACCACGGCCGAGACGATCATCGTGATCCCCACGGCAGGGCCGCCGAAGAGCCACCACCGCTCCGCCACCGGCCACCAGCCGGGAGCCGGCGGGCTCCACAGCCACAGCACGGCGACGCCGATCATGACCAGCGCGACCAGCGCCGAGAGGGCGATCCGGGGGACGGTCTCCACGCCCTCCGCCGCACCCCGCCAGGCCTTGACCCGGACCGGCTCCATGAGCCGCCGCGCCCACCCGTACTGGCTGGAGAGGATCGCCAGCCCGCCCAGCGTCATGAGCATGCCGGGGCCGGGCAGGAACAGCGCCAGGATCCCCACGCCCAGGAGGATCCAGCCCAGGACCTCCAGCAGGAGGCGTTTGGCGGTGGCGTGCACGACCGTCGAGCCTAGCCGCCCCTCCTGGGTGCGTCCTGCGTGACGTCCGCGGGGCCCCGTCCGCCGGTGCCGGTGCCCGGCGGCGAGGACGGTCGCTGTGGCACCCTGCTGCCCGTGTGGGAGCAGACCGACCGGGAGGGGTTGCGCGCGCGGGCCGGCGGGCACGCCTTCCTCCGCTGGACGACCGGTCCGACGGCGGTCGGGGTCGTGGGGCGCCACGGCTGGGCGGTGCTGACGCCCTGGCGGCCGGGGGGACGGCACTGGGGCGGTCTGGCGGTGGTCGCCCCCGACGCGCCGCAGGACGCGGAGACCGCCGCGCTGGCGGTGCTCACCGACGTGGCGCGGCAGCAGGGCGTCTCGCCCGAGTGGTTCTCGACCGAGCCCGGGCGGGCCCTGGCACCGCCCCCGGGGTATGCCGTGGACGGCGCGGGCGTGTGGGACCTGCTGTGGACGACCGAGGACCCGCAGTCCGCCGGGTCCCGCCGGGATCCTCCCCTCCACCACCTCGTCGAGCTGGAGGACCGGGCGGACGCCGCCGAGATCGAGGAGTTCGGGCGGCGGCACAACCCCACCTTCGAGGGGCTGCCGGGCCGCGGCTACGCCGAGCTGTGGCTGGGGGCCCGGGGCGCCGGGGGCGGGCTGACCGCGGTGGGCGCGGTGCACCGGCTGGCCTCGGGCGTGCCCCATCTCGCCGGGATCGTCGTCGACCCGGCCCACCGCCGGGCCGGTCTCGGCGAGGCGCTCACGGTGGAGCTGACCCGGTGGTCGCTGCGCTCGCACGGGGTGAGCACCCTGGGGGTGTACGCCGACCACGCCGACGCCCTGCGGCTGTACGACCGGCTGGGGTACCGGTTCGGGCAGCGCCTGCACACGCGGGTGCTGGCCCGCCGGCCGTGACCGCCCGGCCTGGCCGCTCGGCCGTGACCGCCCGGCCGCGACGAGTCGCCGTCGCGCACGGCGTCCTCTCGATCCCGACCTGCAGCGGCCTCCGGCTCCTGCAGCGGGTTCCTCCCCGCTCCAGGAACGGCTTCCTGTTGCAGGTGAGGCGGGGCTGCTCCGCGGAGCACCGCGCAGGGGCGCCGGCGGCGGCGGAGGCGCGCCTACGATGGGCGGCGTGAGCGCCGCCGACCCGACCCCCCGTGAGCGCTCGGCCGGGCAGGTCGCGGCCGCCCTGGTGGCCCTGGAGGCCCTCGTCCTGGCCGGGATCGCCGCGTTCTACCTCTACGAGCTGGCGATCGGCGAGGGGGACCTGATGATCGTCATCATGTCGGTCGTGACGATCGTCGTCTTCGTCCTCGGCCTGGCCTACACGGCCAAGGGCCTGTGGGCCCGGCACCCCCGCGCCCAGGCGCCGGCGATCGCGGCCAACTTCCTGCTCGTGCCCCTGGGGATCGCGATGTTCCAGTTCGCCCCCTGGTGGCTGGCCGCCCTCGTGCTTGCCGTCGGGGCGACCACCGTCGCGGCCGCCTTCCTCATGGGACGGCTGGAGGCCCGTCCGGCGCCCTGACCTGCACCCGGGTGCACCGGCCGCGCACGACGAGCACGCCCCGTCCGGGCACGCGGACGTCCCCGGTGGGCAGGTCTACGGCCAGCGGTGCGCCGTGACCCGCCCGCGACGGCTGGAGCACCAGGCCGGTCCGGTGGCGGCCCACGAAGGGCACCGCCCCGCGGAAGGATGAGGCGCACGCGGTCAGCTCCCCGCCGACGAGGAGCCGTCCACCGGTGCGCGCGGCCCAGTCGAGGACGACCTCCTCGGTCCGTGAGCCGACGAGCAGGTGCGTCTCGTCCAGCACCACGGTGGCGACCGGGCCGTCCAGGGCCACGGACAGGTCCTGCTCGTCCCAGGCACCAGGTCCGGGGACCCACAGCACGCCGGCGTGGAGGAGGTCCCGCGTCCCTTCGCCGTCCGCCTCCGTGCGTGTCCCACCGCCGGGCATGGCCGTGCCGGCCAACGTCGCGAGGGCATGGGTCACCCCCGAGGCCGGGGGACCGAGCACCAGCGCGGACCCGGTGGGCAGGGGGATCGCTGCGGCCTCGTCCCCGCCGACGGCCCACGGTCCGTCCGGGGGGAGGTGGCGCGGGAGCGGCCTCAGGCGCGGCGGAGGATCGCCCCGGGGCGGTTCCACGTCGTGCCCGCCGGCCGAGGGGAGGACGACCTGGGCGACGAGCCCGTCCCGGGTCCGCACGGCCCGGCCGGGCGGGCGCTGCCCCGGCACCTGCGCCGGCCGAAGACCGGCGGCCACCACGTCGGTCGGGTCGTGGGTCGGCAGCAGCCAGGTCTCCGGCACGTGCCGCGCGACCGTTCCGGCGACCAGCTGGCGGTCGCCGGTGAGGATCACCGAGACCCCGACGGCAGGCCCGTCCCGCAGGAGCCGTTGGGTCAGGTCGCGCACGTCGTGACCGCAGTCCTCCTGCTCCTGCACCCAGCGGTCCCACCCGTCCACCACGACGACGACGGGCGAGCTCCCGGCCCGGTCCTCCTGGCGGCGTCGCTCGACGGTCCGGCAGAGGGCACGGAGCACCGCGGTTGCGTGCGCGGGGTCGTCCGGTCCCACCCACGCACGCAGCCCGGGATGCCGGGCGACCTCCGTGCCGTCCAGGCCCCGGGCCGGGTCGACGACGTAGACCCAGACCGGACCGGCCGCGGCGAGGAGCGCCCGCGCCGCCGTCGTCCGTCCGCTGCGGGGTGCCCCGACGAGGGCGACGTGCTCCGTGGCGCCCCAGGTCAGCGCCTCCCGGGACTGCTGCTCGGGCCGGTCGGCGAGCGCCCACGTGCCTGGGTCCGGCGGGTCGAGCCGGTCGGGCAGCGGCGGGCACCAGACCGCCCGGGCGTGACCGACCGGAATGGCGTCCCCGGACGGTTCCTCCGCGGCGCGGCGCAGGTGGGGGACGAGGTCCTCGACCGGGTCGGAGCACGCCTGGTCGGCGTGGTCCCCGGCCCGCACGGCAGCGTCCGCGCCCGTCAGGGCCCGCCAACCGGTCCAGACGTCGGGCACCTCCCGGACGGCGGCCCAGGAAGGGTTGCCGCAGGTCAGGACGTCCTGCGCGTCCTGGCCTCCCGCTCGTCGCGGGGGTCCGACCGGTGCGGCCTGGAAGCGGCGAGGCGGTCCGGCGCCGGTCCGCAGCAGCGCGGCGCCGGGGCGGTCCTCGGGCAGGTGCGCGGCGTCCGGAACCTCCAGCACGTCGAGGCTGTCGGTCACGTCCCGGACGCGGAGGGCCACCCGCAGGTTGACGTTCGCCCGCAGGTCGGGGGTGACCGCACCGGCCGGACGCTGGGTGGCCAGCACGAGGTGCACGCCCAGGCTGCGGCCGACGGTCGCGACGCGCACCAGCCCGCCGAGGAAGTCCGGCATCTCCTCGGCCAGGACCCGGAACTCGTCGACCACGACGAGCAGCCGGGGGACCGGTCCGTCGGCCCCGACCACCGCGCGCAGGCCGGCCTCCGCCAGCACCCGTTCACGGCGCCGGAGCTCGGCCTGCAGGGAGACGAGGACGCGTTGCGCCAGGTAGGGGTCCAGGTCGGTGACGAGCCCGACGGCGTGCGGCAGCCGCGCCAGCTGACCCAGCGAGGAGCCTCCCTTGTAGTCCAGGAGGAGCACCCCCAGCCGGGACGGGGGACAGGTCAGGGCGAGCCCGGCCACCAGCGTGCGGAGCAGCTCGGACTTGCCCGCACCCGTCGTCCCGGCCACCAGCGCGTGCGGGCCGTCCCGGACCAGGTCCACGGCCACCGGGCGGCCCTGCCCGTCGGTGCCGACGGGCACCGGCAGACCAGGGGGGTCGCCGGAGGCGGCCCAGCCTCGCCGGACGTCGGCGGCCCCGGACGGCCAGGGGAGGAGGTCACCGAGCGCGGCGTCCCCCGCGCCCGGGGCGCCCGCCTCCACGGGGAGGTCCTCGTCATGGCCGCCGAGCACGCGCGCCAGGTGGCGGGCGCGTGGCAGGTCGAGCATCGTCGGGAGGAACGGCACGTCGGGGTCGCCGGGCCGGCGCAGGACGGCGTGCGTGGCGTCGCGCACCTCCACCCGGGCGTGTCCGGCAGGGGCGTCCCGGACGTCGTCGACCAGGGCCACGTCCTGGCCCCACCGCAGCTGCAGGGGTCCATCCTGCGACGCCGGGCGGGAGTGGGGCAGCCAGGCGAGCAGGTCCCACGGCCCGGGCGGCGTCGCGTCGGGGTCGAGCAGCACCGCGAGGGCGGACGGCGGATGGGTCGTGGCCGCCTGCAGCAGCAGGGACCGGACCAGGCCGTCCCGGAGCGGGGACGGTCCGACCACGACCAGCGGCCTGCCCAGGTCGAGGACGAGCGGCGCGTCGTCGTGGACGCCCGCTCGGCCGTCGAGGCGCACCGCCGACGCGCACCGGGACCGGCCGAGCACCACCTCGAGCGGCTCCGTCGCCCTGGCCCACAGCTCGGTGGAGACGGTCGGCAGCAGGGTGGCGACGACCCCGCCGAGGCCGGGGTGCCGGGACCGCAGCCGGGCCAGGTCGGCCTCCGTCGCGCGCCGGTGCTCCCGGGCCACCGCGCCGACGTCCTCGAGGTGCCGGGCGCAGGCCGCCCGGTGCTCGGCCCGGGCCCTGCGCCGTTCCCCCAGGTGGTGGCCGAGCATCATCGCCGGCGCCATCAGTCCGAAGAGGAGGAGGAACGGCATCCGCAGGACCGCCGCGAGCACCACGGAGGCCGCCAGGGGAAGCCCCCAGGCCCAGGCGCTGGGCGGGTGCACGACCGGTGGCTCCGGCGGCGAGGGGGTCGTCAGGTCCGCACCAGGTCGGTCGGGGACGGTGCGCGGCCACGGTCTGACGAGCGAGCGGCCGCCCCAGGGGCGCACGGCCGCCGGGGCGCCCGTCCGCGTCAGCAGCCTCAGCCGGGAGCCGCCGACGATCAGGTCGCACCCGGGCGGCCAGCGGCGCGTCCCGTCATCGTCCTCGCGTCCGGGGGACCAGCGCAGCCCGTTCGTCGACCCCAGGTCGTCCAGGACGACACCGTCACGGTCGAGGCGGACCCGCAGGTGGCGCCGGGACAGGCTCCGGTCGTGGATCGTCAGGTCGCACGAGGGGTCCCGGCCCACGCTCACCCAGGCACCGGGCACCAGGGGAACGCCCGCCCCCGCGTCCGGGCCGTCGGCGACGACGACCCTGGGCAGGGGAGGTGGGGGAGCCGGGACCGGGGCCCCCACGGCATACCCGTGCAGGGGCTGGTCGGACGGCGGCACGGGACCCGGCCAGCCCAGCTGGGCGTGGACCTGCGCCGCGGTGACCCCGTCCGCCCCCTCGACCACGGCGTACCGGGGTCCCCGGCGGCCCGGCAGGGTGATCATCGCTCGCACCGGGACATGGTGGCGTCGGCGCGGCGTCCGCCGGGCCGGCCGTCCACAGGCGCGGCGTCGTCCACAGATTCGGTTCGGGTTTGGTCAGGCTTTGGCAAAACCTCTTTACAGTCGAGGCCCGTGGTTGGTCGCATGGTCCGCGCGTGGGCCGGTGGCCCCGGGACGACGTTCGCGAGCGACAGGGGGAGAGGCAGTCCATGCAGGCCACCGCAGTGCACGCCCTCGAGGAGGACGTGCGTGAACTGATCCGCCGTCGGCGGCTCGATCCCACGAAGGACGAGCTGGAGGTCCGGGACCTCATCGGCGAGGTGCTGGACGAGTACGACGAGCGCGCTCTCCTCGGGGGGCTAGAGCCCCTCGGCGACCGGCGGGAGGTGCGCCGGGCGCTGCTGGAGTCGGTGGCCGGGTTCGGACCGCTGCAGCCCTACCTGGACGACCCCTCGGTCGAGGAGATCTGGATCAACGAGCCCCACAAGGTGTTCGTGGCACGGCACGGCCGTCCGGAGCTGACGCCCACGTTCCTGACCGAGCAGCAGGTGCGGGACCTCGTCGAGCGGATGCTGCGCAGCTCGGGGCGCCGGGTCGACCTGAGCAGCCCGTTCGTGGACGCCTCCCTCCCGGACGGCAGCCGTCTGCACGTGGTCATCCCGGACATCACCCGCCGGCACTGGGCGGTCAACATCCGCAAGTTCGTCGTCGCCGCTGACGACCTGTCCGACCTGGTCCGCCTCGGCAGCCTCACGCAGGCCGCCGCCGACTTCCTCGCGGCCGCCGTGGCGAGCGGCCTGAACATCCTGGTGGCCGGGGGCACCCAGGCCGGCAAGACCACGATGCTCAACTGCCTGGCCGCCGCCATCCCTCCCCACGAGCGGGTGGTGACCTGCGAGGAGGTCTTCGAGCTGCAGATCAACCAGCGCGACGTGGCCGCGATGCAGTGCCGGCAGGCCGGTCTCGAGGGGACCGGCGAGGTGCCTCTGCGGCGGCTGGTGAAGGAGGCGCTGCGGATGCGGCCGGGCCGCATCGTCGTCGGCGAGGTCCGCCAGGAGGAGAGCCTCGACCTGCTCATCGCCCTCAACAGCGGGCTGCCGGGCATGGCCACGGTCCACGCCAACAGCGCGCGGGAGGCCGTGACGAAGATGTGCACCCTGCCCCTCCTGGCGGGGTCCAACGTGTCGGCAGGCTTCGTCGTCCCCACGGTGGCCTCGTCGGTGGACCTGGTGGTGCACCTGGGCATGGACGCCGACGGTCACCGGAGGGTCCGCGAGATCGTGGCCCTGCCGGGGCGGGTGGAGGGGGACGTGGTCGAGACGGCCGACATCTTCGTCCGGGTGGGGCAGGACCTGGTCCGTGGGGACGGGTTCCCGCCGCACCCCGACCGTTTCGCCCGGGCGGGCCACGACCTGGGCCGGCTCCTGGGGAGGGGCTGATGGCGGGGGCGTTCTGGGGGCTGCTGCTCGGCCTGGGCCTGGCGAGCATCTGGTGGTCGTTCTGGCCCCGGGAGGTGGCGCCTGCCCCCGCCGCAGGGCAGAACCGGCTGGACCGGCTGGGCGACGAGATCGTCCTGGCCGGGATCCGAGGGCTGGGACCGAGGACCTTCCTGGGCTCCACGGTCGTTGTGGCGCTCCTCGTGCTGCTGCTGGCCTACGCCCTGACCCGGGTGTGGTCGGTCAGCCTGTGCTTCGCGGTGATGGCCGCGTGGGCGCCCTTCGCCGTGGTCCGCGGGCGTGCCCGGTCCCGTCGGAGCACCCTGCGGGAGGTGTGGCCGGATGTCGTGGACCACGTCCACTCCGCGGTCCGGGCCGGGCTCGCGCTGCCGGAGGCGCTCGTCCAGCTCGGGGAGCGAGGCCCCGAGGAGCTGCGTCCCCAGTTCCTGGAGTTCGGCCACGACTACCGGGCGACCGGCCGCTTCTCCGAGTCCCTCGACCGGCTCAAGGAACGGCTCTCCGACCCCGTGGCCGACCGGCTCGTGGAGGCCCTCCGGCTGGCCCGCGACGTCGGCGGCACCGATCTGGGGCGGGTGCTCCGCGCACTGTCCTCCTTCCTGCGGGAGGACGCCCGGGCGCGGGCCGAGCTCGAGGCCCGGCAGTCCTGGACCGTCAACGCCGCCCGGATGGCGATGGCCGCCCCCTGGGCCGTGCTCCTGCTCCTGGCCACCCGCGGCAGCACCCTGGAGGCCTACGGCACGCCGGCGGGCGCCGTCGTGCTCGCCGTCGGTGCGGGCGCGAGCGTGCTGGCCTACCGGCTCATGCTCACGATCGGGCGGCTGCCCCAGGAACAGCGGGTGCTGCGGTGATGCTGCCGGCGTGGTGGGGCGCGGTCCTCGGTCTGGGGCTGGGGACCGGCGTCCTGCTCCTCTGGGCCGGGCTGCCGGTGAACCGGCGGGTGGACCTGGCCGACCGGATCGAGCCCTACTTGGACCGCGCGCCCCGACGCTCCCGGCTCCTGCGCCTCGACGATCCCCGGCCCTGGCGCCTCGCCGACGTCGCCGCCCCCCTGACACGCCGCGCGGCCACCCTGCTCGACCGGGCCCTCGGCGGGACCGGGTCCGTCCGCTCACGGCTGCACCGGGCAGGCCTGCCCGCCGACGTCGAGGCCTTCCGCACCCAGCAGGTGCTCTGGGGGATCGGAGCCTGCGTGCTGGCGGCAGCCCTCGGCTCGGTGCTGTGGTGGACCAGGGGAGCCAGCGTCGTGGCCCTCACGGTCCTCGTCGCCTGCGCGTTCCTGGGCGGGGTCGTGCTGCGCGACACGGCCCTGACCCGCTCGGCGAGGCGCCGGGAACGGCGGATCATGGCCGAGTTCCCCGCCGTGGCCGAGCTGCTGGCCCTGTCGGTCACCGCCGGCGAGGGCACGGTCCAGGCGCTGGAGCGGGTGACCCGGCTCTCCTCCGGCGACCTCGCCGCCGAGCTGGAGATCTGCCTGGCCGAGGCGCGCACGGGAGCACCGCTGCCCGAGGCGCTCCAGGCCCTCGGGCGCCGCACCGGGCTGGGGCCGATCACCCGGTTCGTCGACGGCCTGGTCGTGGCCATCCAGCGGGGGACGCCGCTGGGGGAGGTGCTGCGTGCCCAGGCCGCCGACGCACGCGAGTCCGCCCGCCAGTCCCTCATCGAGGAGGGTGGTCGCCGCGAGATCACGATGATGGTCCCGGTCGTCTTCCTCGTGCTGCCCGTCACCGTGCTGTTCGCCGTCTTCCCCGGAGCATCGATGCTCCAGATCACGCTGTAGACCCGCCCCGTCGGGCCACCCCGACGGCACACCACCACAGCCGCCGCCGTGCGGACGACCGAGAGAGAAGGACAACGAACCCATGAAGCGATCCACCACCCTCCGCAGCCCCGGCAGCCCGGGGTCCGTCGGCGCCGGAGGTGCGCTCGCGGACCGCGTGCGTGCGTGGGCCGCCGAGCCGGAACGTGGCGACGTCCCCGGCTGGGTCCTCATCACCATCATGACGGCGGGTCTCGTGGCGGCCCTGTGGCTCGTCGCCGAACCGCTGCTGACCCAGCTGTTCACCACCGCCGTGACCAGCGTCGGGACGTGACCGGGGGCCCGTCGGACCGGGGCGCCGCCGTGACCGAGTTCGCCCTCCTCGCGGGGATGGTCTCGGTGCTCCTGCTCGCGGCGGTCCAGCTCGCCTTCGCCCTGCACCTGCACAACACGGCGACCGCCCACGTCGTGGAGGGGGCCCGCCACGGTGCCCGGGCCGACGCCGGGCCGCAGGACGGCGCCCACCGGGCCCGGGAGCTCCTCCGGGACAGTCTCCCCGGCACCAGCGGGGTGGCGGTGTCGGCCCGGCGCACCGCCGCCGACGGGGTGCAGGTCGTCGAGGTCAGCGCCTCGATGGCCCTCCCCGTGCTCGGCCCGTTCGGCCCGGCCGACCGGATGGTGGTCACCGGGCAGGCCTACGCGGAGGACCAGTGAACGGCTCCGCGGGGTCGTCCGGCCGCGCCTGGGCGCCGGACCGAGGATCGATGACCGTGGAGGTCGCCTTCCTCCTCGTGCTGCTGGTCGTGCCGCTGTTCTACCTGGTGGGCACGGTCGGACGCGTCCAGGCGGGGGCCTACGCCGTCACGGCCGGGGCGAGGGAGGCGGGGCGCAGCTACGTGACCGCCGACTCCGTCGACGAGGCTGCGGGGCGGGCCGAGGCGGCGGCCGGCCTGGTGGCCCAGGCGCACGGCTTCGCCCCGGGGGACCTGCGGCTGGGCCTGGCCTGCGGCGGGCCCGGCTGCCTGGAGCCGGGCGGTGCCGTCGTCGTGGACGCGGTCGTGGAGGTGCCCCTGCCGCTCGTGCCCGACTTCATGATCGGCCGGGTCCCCTCGACCGTCCGGCTCACCGCCCGGCACACCGAGCCCGTCGACGAGTTCCGGACGCGAGGATGATAGCCGGACGGGTGGATCCCGAGGCCGGGCAGGTCAGCATCCTGCTGGTCGGCATGGTCGCGGTGGCGCTCTCCGTGGTCCTGGGGGTCGTAGGCGTCACCTCGGTCCAGCTGGCGCGGATCCACCTGCTCGACGCCGCGGACGCGGCCGCGCTGGACGCCAGCGACGCGCTGGACGAGGCGACCGCCTACTCCTCGGGCGTGGGCTCGGGGGTCCCGCTCACCAGCGCCGGAGTGGCCGAGGCCGCCCAGGCCCACCTGGCCTCCCGGAGCCTGCCGTCCCGACTGACCGGGTGGCAGGTCGCACCCGGCACCGGCACGCCGGACGGGCGGACGGCGGTGGTCGTGCTCACCGGGGGCGCCCGGATCCCGGTCCTCACCCCGGTGCTCTCGACCTTCGGGGGCTCGGTGCCGATCACCATCACCTCGAGGGCCCGCAGCGACCTCGAACCTTGACTCGTGACGCCTCGCAGGAGGTATGCCGTCCCCGCGCGGCCCGCGCGGCCCGCGCGGTTCGAGCCGCCCGTCGGCGCCTGGGAAAATGACCCGGTGCCTCCCACCACGGTCGACCTGACCACCACCGTCTTCGAGGCCGTCCTGTTCGACAACGACGGCACCCTCATCGACTCCCGCGGGCCCGTCGTGCGGGCCTGGACCGCCTGGGCCGAGCACCACGGCATCCCCCTGGAGCGTCTCGTCGGCCTCCACGGGGTGCCCAGCCGGGGGATCGTGTCCAGGGTTGCGCCCCACCTGGACGTGGACGCGGCCACGGCCGACATCGACCGGCGCGAGCTCGAGGACGCCGAGGGCGTGGTCGCGCTGCCGGGGGCCGGGGACGCGCTCGCCGCCGTGGGCGGGCGGGCCGCGATCGTCACCTCGGCCGGTCGCGACCTGGCCGTCCTGCGGCTGGACGCCGCCGGGCTGACACCGCCGGCGGCCTTCGTGACGGCCGACGACATCACCCGGGGCAAGCCCGACCCGGAGCCCTTCCTGCTGGGCGCGCGGAAGCTGGGCGTGGACCCGGCCCGCTGCCTCGTCGTCGAGGACGCACCGGCGGGCCTGCAGGCCGGTCGGGCGGCCCGGGCGGCCACCCTCGCGGTGACCACGACGAGCGAGGTCCACGAGCTGGCGCCCCTGGCCGACGCCGTGGTGCCAGACCTGTCGCAGGTCACCTTCCGGCTCGTGGAGCACGGCGTGCGGGTGGAGCTGGCCTGACCCCGGTCGGTCACGTCCGGGGCAGGTGCTCCACGACCGTCAGGACGCGGCCCGGGCTGTCTCCCGACCGTCGACGACCGGCACCTCGAGGTCCGCGAGGAGGGCGCGGACCCGCTTCTCCAGCTCGTCGGCGATGCGCCGGGCGGTCTGCAGGTCCTGGGCGTAGGGGTCGTCGACGTCCCAGCGGACGACGCGACGCCCGGCGTGGTCGACCTCCTCCTGGCAGCAGCCGATGAGGACGATGACGTCCGCGGCGTCGAGGGCGTCGGCGTGCACGGTCTGGGGAAGGGGGTTGCGCAGCTCGATGCCCCGCTCGGCCAGGACGGTCACCGCGTGCGGGTTGAGCCGGCCCGTCGGGTGGACGCCGGCCGACCGCACGAGCACCCGCCCGCCGGAGAG
Source organism: Ornithinimicrobium kibberense (assembly GCF_006519705.1). Taxonomy (NCBI): domain Bacteria; kingdom Bacillati; phylum Actinomycetota; class Actinomycetes; order Micrococcales; family Ornithinimicrobiaceae; genus Ornithinimicrobium; species Ornithinimicrobium kibberense. Next base: position 16,793 of record NZ_VFXM01000005.1, on the reverse strand, counting down.
GTGCTCGGCCAGGGCCCCCGCCACCTGCGAGCGGCCCTCGTTGTGCTCGCACACGAACAGCAGCTTGGGCAGCGGGGAGAGCGGCCGACCCTCGGCGCGGGCGGTCGCGAGCAGCTCGTCGCGGGCCCAGTGCTCCAGGAGGGCGGGGATGAACTCGGGGTGGCGCCCGTTCTCCTCCAGCTGCCGCCGCCCCCGGGCGACCACCTCGGCCACCTCCTCGGCGCTGAAGCCTGCGGCGAAGCGCTCGGTCAGGTCGCGCTGGACCCGGCGCAGGGTGTGCTCGTACATGGGGCTGCGCGCCTGCATGTCGCACCTCCGGTCAGGTGAACAACTGGTGAACACCAAGTGTACGCCAGGATCGGTCAGCAGGTGGGAGGTTCGCGAGAGGGAGTCCGCTCCGTCGGGCCCCGTCGTCGGGGGCGACAGGCCCCGGCGACCTACGTTAACGTAACCTACGGAACCGAAACCTACGCCTGCGTAGGTACCCGACCCGAAGGTGACCCCCCGCATGCCCGCAGTCGCTGCCGCATACCCCCGTCCTGCCGAGCCGGCCCCCGCCGCGCCCTCAGGCGCGCCCGAGCCCGCCGCCCAGCCGGGACCGGGCGGGACCGGGCGGCGCCGCCCCGTCGTCATCCAGGGCGGGATGGGGGTGGCCGTCTCCGGGTGGCGCCTGGCGCGCCAGGTCTCCACCGCCGGCCACCTCGGGGTCGTGTCCGGCACCGCGATGGACGCGGTCCTCTCCCGCGTGCTGCAGGACGGCGACCCGGGCGGGCACTACCGGCGGGCGCTCGCGCACTTCCCCTCGCAGGCGATGGTCGAGCGGGTGCTGGGCAAGTACTTCATCGAGGGTGGTCGCCGCCCGGACACGCCCTACAAGCCGATCCCCAAGCTGACGCTGCAGACCGCGCGCGCCGGTCAGGAGCTGGGCGTGCTCGGCAACTTCGCCGAGGTGTGGCTGGCCAAGGAGGGGCACGACGGCCTCGTGGGCATCAACGCCCTGGAGAAGGTGCAGATGGCCACCCCGACCGCCCTGTTCGGCGCGATGCTGGCGGGCGTCGACTACGTGCTCATGGGCGCGGGCATCCCGCGGGAGATCCCCGCCCTGCTGCGGGCGCTGGCCGCCGGGACTCCCGGACGGATCAGCGCCGACGTGGCCGGCGGCACGCTGCGCCGCCACGTCGAGGTCGACCCGGTCGACCTGCTGGGGGAGGACCTGCCCGCCCTGGTCCGGCCGGACTTCCTGGCGATCGTCTCGGTCGACCAGCTCGCGTCCTACCTGCACCGTGACCCGGACATCCGGCCCGACGGCTTCGTCGTCGAGCGTCCTCCGGCCGGCGGTCACTCGGCCCCGCCCCGCGGCAGGATGCAGCTCGACGAGCACGGCGAGCCCGTCTACGGCGCCCGCGACGAGGCCAACCTGGAGAAGATGGCCGCGCTGGGCCTGCCGTTCTGGCTCGCCGGCGCCTTCGGGACCCCCGAGCGGGTCGCCGAGGCCGTGGCCTCCGGCGCCGTCGGCGTCCAGGTCGGCACGCTGTTCGCCATGTCGACCGACTCCGGCCTGGCCGACGGCGTGCGGGCCCAGATGCTGGACCGGCTCCGGGCCGGGGAGCTGGACGTGCGCAACGACCCGCGCGCCAGCCCGACCGGCTTCCCCTTCAAGGTGGCCACCCTGGAGGGCACGGCCAGCCAGGTCGAGGTCTACGAGGCCCGCCCGCGCCTGTGCGACCTGTCCTACCTGCGCCAGCCCTACGAGCGCGAGGACGGCGAGATCGGCTACCGCTGCGCCTCCGAGCCGGTGCACATGTACCTCAAGAAGGGCGGCGAGCCCGAGGACACGGTCGGACGCAAGTGCCTGTGCAACGGGCTGATGGCCAACATCGGGCTGGGGCAGCACCGCAAGGACGGCTACGTCGAGGACACCCTCGTCACGCTGGGGCAGGACCTCGAGGGCGCGCAGGTGCTCATCCAGCGCCACCCCGAGGGGTGGACGGCCCGGCAGGCGCTGTCCTACCTGCAGGAGGCGGTCGCCACCTCCGCGTCGGGCCGCCTGGTGGCCATCGCCTGAGAGGCGCCGCCGGTCACTCCCCGGTCTGCCCGTCGACCAGCTCCCGCAGCAGGTCGGCGTGGCCGTTGTGCCGGGCGTACTCCTCCACCAGGTGGGTGAGCAGCCACCGCAGGGTGACCTGCTCCTGGCCGTCCCAGGCGGGGTAGGTCCGGTCCAGGGCGTCGGGGCCGCGCCCCAGGAGGTCGGCCACCACCGCCCGGGACCGGGCCACCGAGCGCTCCCACCGGGCCCTGACCTCGTCGGCCGGGAGCGTGTCCGCCGAGGTCCACGCCCGCACGAAGTCGGACCCGTCGTCGGAGCGCTGCCACTCCTCCGGCATCGGTGTGCCGGCGGCGCCCGAGGCGAGGTAGAAGTCCTCCACCCAGGCCAGGTGGCTCAGCAGCCCGCCCAGCGTCAGCCGCGAGGGGTGGGCGTCCAGCCTGCGCCGCAGTCCGGTCTCGTCCAGGGCCCGGGTCTTCCACCCCAAGGTCGCGCGCTGGAACTCCAGGAAGCCCAGCAGCGTGGCCGCCTCGTCGGCCACCAGCGGTGGCTCCGGTCGACCCTGGTCGTCGGTCCGGTTCTGCTCCATGGGCCCGAGGGTATGTCGTGGGCGGGTCGGTCCGCCCGGTCCGAGCGCGTAGGCTTGACCCTCGTGGCAGTCGACTTCGAGAACGAGATCAAGCAGCTCCGCGCGACGATGGCGTCGGTGCGGGACGTCACCGACCTCGACCGGCTGCAGGAGCAGATCACCGAGCTGGAGACCGAGGCGTCCTCGCCGAACCTGTGGGACGACGTGGACCACGCGCAGAAGGTGACCTCCTCGCTGTCCCGCGCCAAGGCCGAGCACGACAAGGTCACCGGCATGGACGCCCGGATCGACGACCTCGAGGCGCTGGTGGAGCTGGGCCAGGAGGAGAGCGACGCCGAGACGATGGTGGAGGCCGAGCGCGACCTGGCCAGGCTGCGCAAGGACGTCGAGCAGCTGGAGGTGCGCACCCTGCTCAACGGGGAGTACGACGAGCGCGAGGCCGTGGTGACGATCCGCGCGGGCGCCGGGGGCGTGGACGCGGCCGACTTCGCCGAGATGCTCATGCGGATGTACCTGCGCTGGGCCGAGCGGCACGACTACCCCACGACCGTGCTGGACACCTCCTACGCCGAGGAGGCCGGGCTGAAGTCGGCCACCTTCGAGGTCAAGGTGCCCTACGCGTTCGGCACCCTGGCGGTCGAGGCGGGCACCCACCGGCTCGTGCGGATCAGCCCGTTCGACAACCAGGGGCGTCGGCAGACCAGCTTCGCGGCCGTCGAGGTCATCCCGCTCATCGAGTCCACGGACAGCATCGACATCCCCGAGAACGACCTGAAGATCGACGTCTTCCGCTCCTCCGGCCCCGGCGGGCAGTCGGTCAACACCACCGACTCGGCGGTGCGGATGACCCACATCCCCACCGGCACCGTGGTCTCGATGCAGAACGAGAAGAGCCAGATCCAGAACCGGGCCGCCGCGCTGCGCGTGCTCCAGTCCCGGCTGCTGCTGCTCAAGCAGGCCGAGGAGGCCGCCGAGCGCAAGGAGATGGCCGGCGACGTCAAGGCCAGCTGGGGCGACCAGATGCGCTCCTACGTCCTGCACCCCTACCAGATGGTCAAGGACCTGCGCACCGGGCACGAGGTCGGATCGACCAACGCGGTCTTCGACGGCGAGATCGACGACTTCATCGAGGCCGGCATCCGCTGGAAGCGCGGCCAGGAACGCGCGCAGGACTGACCGTGAGCGGGCCCGACCTCGCCGCGCTGCGGCATACCGTGACCTCGGGGAGCACCGCGGGCCTGGACTGGCGCCGCGCCCAGCTGGGCGCGCTGCGCCGGCTGCTCGTCGAGCACGAGGCCGAGCTGGTCGAGGCCGTCGCCGCGGACGTCGGCAAGCCGCGGCTGGAGGCCCGGCTGACCGAGACCTACGTCAGCGTCGAGGAGATCGACCACCTGCTGGCCCACCTGGAGGAGTGGACCGCGCCCCGGCCGGTGTCGCTGCCCCTGACCCTGCGACCTGCCCGGGCCCACGTGCAGCTGCAGCCCAAGGGCGTCGTGCTGGTCGTCGCGCCGTGGAACTACCCGCTCAACCTGCTGGCCTCCCCGGTCGCGGGGGCCCTGGCGGCCGGCAACACCGTGGTGCTCAAGCCCAGCGAGCACACGCCCCGCCTCGCCGCCCTGGTCGAGCGCCTGGTGCCGCTGTACCTGCCCTCCGACGTCGCCCAGGTCGTCACCGGCGGCGTCGAGGAGACGACCGCCCTGCTGGAGCAGCGGTTCGACCACATCTTCTTCACCGGCTCGGGCCGGGTGGGGCGCATCGTCATGCGCGCCGCGGCCGAGCACCTCACGCCGGTGACCCTCGAGCTGGGCGGCAAGTCGCCGACGTTCGTCGACGACACCGTGGACCTGGGCGCGGCCGCCCGGCGGATCGTGTGGGGCAAGTTCACCAACGCCGGGCAGACCTGCGTGGCCCCCGACCACGTCCTGGTCACCCGCACGGCCCGGGACCGCCTGCTGGCCGAGCTGGTGGCGGCGGTGCACGAGTTCTTCGGCGACGACCCCCGCAGGAGCCCGGACCTGGGGCGGATCGTCGACGCACGGCAGCACGCCCGGCTCGTCGAGCTGCTCGAGGGCGCCGGCGGCACCGTGGTCGTCGGCGGCCAGCACGACGCCGACGAGCGCTACCTCGCCCCGACGGTGCTGGCCGACGTCGACCCGGACGCACCGATCATGCAGGAGGAGATCTTCGGCCCGGTCCTGCCGGTCATCACCGTGGCGGACCACCAGCAGGCCATCGAGCAGATCGCCTCGCGCGACCATCCGCTGGCGCTCTACGTCTTCTCCGAGCGCGAGGAGGTCAGGGAGGCGTTCACCCGCCGCACCACCTCGGGCGGCATGGCGTTCGGTGCCACCGTGGTGCACGTCGGCGCGGCCCAGCTGCCGTTCGGGGGCGTGGGGGCCTCGGGCATGGGCAGCTACCACGGGCGGGCGTCGGTCGAGGAGCTCAGCCACCACCGGTCGGTGCTGGACAAGCCGTTGGGCCCGGACACCCTGCGGGTGCTCTACCCGCCCTTCGACGGGCTCAAGGGCCGGCTCGTCGCCGCCGCGACCGCCCCCGGCCGGGCCGCGCGACCGGCCGCCGTGGTCCGGGAGGGTATGCAGAAGCTGCGCGGCCTGGTCCGGCGCGGCTGACGTGCCGACGGGCGGCACCCGGTCTGGGTGCCGCCCGCCGGCGATCTGAGGTCTCGGCGACGTGCCTCCTCAGGCGGCGTCCTCGTCCCCCTCGTCCCCCTCGTCCGCCGTCGGCAGGTCTCCCTGCGGGTGCGGCTTGCCGGACTTGCCGGCGCTGCGCTTGCCGTTGACCTCCGAGGTGTCCTGGGCCAGCGACAGCGTGGCGTGGGCGATGGCGTCGCCCATGATGTCCAGGGCCTCGGGGTTGACGTTCGACAGGTCGTCCGCCGGTGTGTGGTAGTTCGGGTCGTAGGTGATGCCGGCGGTGCCGCCGAACATCTCGACCTCCTCCTCCGTCTTGGTGCCGTCGGCCCCGGTGAACAGGCCGGAGGCCGGGATCCCGGCCGCGATGAAGGGCTGGTAGTCGGAGCGCCCGGAGAACATCGTGTCCACCCATGGCTGCCCGATGGAGTCGAAGTAGTCGGTGAAGACGTCCTCGGTCTCGATGGACCCGTCGGGGACCTCGACGGGTGCCGCGTAGGTGGACTCGTCGGCGTCGTAGACCCCGATGATGTAGTTCGGCGAGCCCACCATGTCGAAGTTGAGGTAGGTGGCGATGTCGGCCAGCTCGTCGTCGGACTGGTCGGCGACCCAGGCGTCCGACCCCTGGAGGCCGTCCTCCTCGCCGCCCCACCAGGCGAAGCGCACCGTGTTGTTGAGCTTGTTGACCGTGGCCAGCTGCACCGCGGTCTCCAGGATCGCCGCCGACCCGGTGGCGTTGTCGTTGATGCCGGCGCCCTCCTGGGCACCGTCGAGGTGGGCCCCGAGCATGACGACGTTGTCGTCCCGGCCCTGGGAGGTCTCGGCGAGCACGTTGAAGGTGCTGACCACCTCGTCGACCGTCTCCAGCTGCACGGTGGCCTCCACCGGACCCTCCGCCATCCGGGCGAGCACGGCCTGGCCGTCGGCCTGCGTCATGCCTCCCGCGGGCACGTAGCCGGGGTCGGGCTCGCCCAGGGTGCCGTTGACCATGCCTGGAACGTTGTTGTAGACGAGGACCGCCTCGGCCCCGACGGCGGCGGCGACCAGCGACTTGGCCGCGAACGCGCAGCTGCCCCGCGAGACGATGGCGATCTGGCCGGTGAGGTCGGCTCCCTCACCGTAGGCGGCCGCGTCGCAGCCCTCCGGGTCGACGGCCGGTGCCGCCAGGGTGCCGGTGACCCCGCCGTCGGGCGTGGCCGGGCTGTAGGACATCACCCGCACGCCCAGGGACTCGCCCTCGACGGTCAGCGACTCGGCCACGGTCCGGGTGCGTGGGTAGCTGAAGGGGTGCCGCTCGGTCTCGTACCCGGCCTCCTGCAGGACCTGCTCCACGTACTCGGCGCTGGCTTCGTAGCCCTCCGTGCCCGCTGCCCGGTTCCCGCCGTTGTCGTCCGCGATCCGCTGGAACTCCTCCAGGTGCGCCCAGACGTTGTCGACGTCGACCGCCTGGGTGATCTTCTTGCTGGTGTTCGGGTTGCCGTTGCTCTCGCCGCCCGGGCCCTTGGCCAGGGCCGGCCCTCCCATGCCGGCGAGGGCGACGGCGGCCGTCGCCGTGACGGCCAGCGTGCGTCGGGTGGTCCTGCGGCCGGGCCGCGCGGCCCGGTCGTCGATCTCCCTGGTGCTCACGTCGTACGTCTCCTTTGACGGGGGAAGGCCCGCGGAACGACCGCGGGTCCTGTCGCAAGGTAGGCACCCGCGGCCCCCGGTTCCAGGGTCTTGACCAACTCCTGACCGAGTCCTGAACGAGGCCTTACCCGGTCACGACCGTTCCTTGACCCGACCCCGGACGGGCCCGATCCCGACGGTCCCGGCGAGGGTCCTTGGTCGACCCGCCTCCCTCGGCTACCGTGATCGCCGACCACCCGCCCGTCACACACGTCCCCCCAGTCCCAGCAGCACCGCATACCGCCCCCTGGAGCCCGTCCGCGTGATCACCCTGGAGAACGTCAGCCTGCGCTACGCCAAGGGCGACCCCTGGGCGCTGCGCGATGTCGACCTCGACGTGACGCGCGGCGAGTTCTGCTTCGTGGTGGGGCAGTCGGGCTCGGGCAAGAGCTCGCTGCTGCGGCTGGTCATCGTGGAGCAGGCACCCACCTCCGGGCGGGTGCTCGTGGCGGGGCACGACCTCGGCGAGCTGCCGCAGCGTCGCGTGCACCTGCTGCGGCGGCAGATCGGCACGGTCTTCCAGGACTTCCGGCTGCTGTCCGGCAAGACGGTCGCGCAGAACGTGGCCTACGTGCTGCAGGTGCTCGGTGCCCGGCGGCACGAGATCCGCCAGCGGGTGCCCGAGACCCTCGCGCTCGTCGGCCTGCAGGACAAGGGTCGCCGGCTGCCGCACGAGCTCTCCGGCGGCGAGCAGCAGCGCGTGGCGATCGCCCGGGCCATGGTCAACAAGCCGCCGATCCTGCTCGCCGACGAGCCCACCGGGAACCTCGACCCGGACACCAGCAGCGAGATCGTGGCCATCCTCGACCGGATCAACCGGGCGGGTACGACCGTGCTCATGGCCACGCACGACACCTCGATCGTGGACCAGTTCCGCAAGCGGGTCGTCCAGCTCCACGAGGGCCGGGTGGTCCGCGACCAGGCCGAGGGCGGCTACCGGCAGGTGGTGGCGCCGTGAGACCGGGGTTCCTGCTCGGCGAGATCGGCAACGGCCTGCGCCGCAACGTCTCCATGGTCGTCTCCGTGGTCCTGGTGACGATGGTCTCCCTCTTCTTCCTCGGCATCGGCCTGCTCGCCCAGCAGCAGGTCAGCACGGCCAAGGGCTTCTGGTACGACAAGGTCGAGGTCTCGATCTTCCTCTGCACCCCGGGAGCCACCGAGGTGGCCTCGTGCAGCGAGGGCGGGGTGACCGAGGAGCAGCGCGAGCAGGTCAGGGCGGACCTGGAGGGCCTGAGCCCGCTGGTCACCGAGGTCTTCTACGAGTCCAACGAGGAGGCCTACGAGCGCTTCCGCGAGCAGTTCCGCAACAGTCCGGTCATCGACTCCATCCCCCAGGAGGCGATCCCGGAGTCCTTCCGCGTCAACCTCTCCGACCCCAGCCGGTACGAGGTGATCCGGGCCGCCTTCGAGAACGCCCCGGGGGTGGAGAGCGTGGAGGACCAGCGCGAGGTCGTGGACAAGCTGTTCACCTTCCTGGGGGTCCTCAGCGTCGGGGCGCTGGCGCTGGCCGTGGCGATGGTCGTGTGCGCCGTCCTGCTCATCTCGACGACGATCAGGCTCACCGCCTGGACCCGGCGGCGGGAGACCGCGATCAAGCGGATGGTCGGGGCCTCGGCCTTCTCCATCCACCTGCCCTTCATCCTGGAGACCGTCGTGGCGACCCTGCTCGGTGCCGCGCTCGCCATCGGCCTCCTGTGGGCCACGGTGCGCTACGGCGTCACCGGGTTCCTGTCCGAGCTGCTCGCGGGGGAGAGCGGCCTGATCAGCCTGGTCGGCGAGCGCGACCTGTGGCTGATCACCCCGTTCCTGGTCGGTGGGGCACTCCTGCTGGCCGTGGTCACCGCGTGGTTGGCCCTGCACCGGCACGTGCGGGTCTGAGCCCGTGGACAGCACGAGGAGAAGCACGATGAGCGGTTCGGTCCACCAGTCCCCGGTCCGGGGACGCCGTCGGTATGCAGCCACCCGGGTCCGCGGGGTCCTCGCCCTGGCGCTGGCCAGCGTGATGGTCGCCGGCCCCGCCCTCGCCGACGACCTCGACGAGATCCGTGACCGGATCGAGCGGGTCGAGGCGGAGGAGGAGCGCAAGCGCCAGGCGGAGGAGCGCTCCCGCACGCAGGTCGCCGAGCTCGACGAGGAGCTGGACCACACGAGCGAGGAGCTCGTGGCCGCCAGCGAACGGCTCGACCGGACCACCGAGCAGGTGGAGGCGGCCCGCGTGGCGCTGGCCGAGGCCGAGGCCGACCTGGCCGACGCGGAGGCGGAGGCCGGGCGCATCGAGACCGAGCTGGGGCTGGCCCGGGTGGACGAGGAGCAGATCCGGGAGCGCCTCGACGCCAACGAGGCGGAGCAGGCGCAGAGCCGGGAGACGGTGGGGGCGATCGCCCGGGAGAGCTACAAGCAGGGTGGTATGGGGTCGCTCGCCTCCACGCTCGAGCTCCTCTCCGGGGAGTCGGACGCGGTCGACGAGATGTCGATGGCCCGCACCGTGCTCCGGGTGCAGGACCAGCAGATCCGGGCGCTGGCCGACCAGGAGGCCCAGCACGTGGTCGAGCAGGACCGGCTCGCCGGGGTGCGCGACGACATCGCCTACCTGCTCGCCCGGGCCGAGGCCGTGGTCGTCGCCAAGGAGGAGGCTCGCGCCGAGGCCGACGCCGTGCGGGCCGAGCTGGAAGAGCTCGAGGCACGACAGGCCCGGGAGAAGGCCGCCCTGGAGGAGGAGAAGGCCCGCGTGGCCGCCGAGCTGACGGAGGAGCAGCGGCGCTCCGACGACCTGGCCGCCGAGCTGGCCGACCTGGCCGAGACCCGGCACGGGCTCAAGGCCGACGAGCAGGCCGAGGTGGAGCGGATCGCCGAGGCCGAGCGCAAGGCCGCCGAGGAGGCGGCCCGCCGCAAGGCCGAGGCCGAGGCCGCACGGAAGGCCGAGGAGGAGGCGCTGCGCAAGGCTGCCGAGGAGGAGGCCCGGCGGAAGGCGGCGGAGGAAGCGGCGGCCCAGCAGGCGGCCGACGAGCGGGCCCGCCAGCGGGCTGCCGAGCGCGAGGCCGAACGGCAGCGCCAGGCCGAGGCCGACGCGCAGCGCCGCGCCGACGAGCAGGCTGCCGCAGAGGCCCGGCGGCGGGCCGAGGCGGCGGCGCAGGAGGCCGCGGCCGCCGAGCGGGCCGCGCAGGAGGCCGCGGACCGCGAGGCCGCCCAGGAGCGGGAGCGGCAGGCGGCCGCGGAGGCGGAGGCGGAGCGCCGGGCGCAGGTCACCCAGGTCGCGGCGCAGTCGTCCTCGGGGTTCCTGTCCCAGCCGGTGGCGGGCGCGGTGACCAGCGAGTTCGGGATGCGGCTGCACCCGATCCTGGGCGTCACGCTCCTGCACTCGGGCATCGACTTCAGCGGCGGGTGCGGGGCCCCGATCAGCGCCGCCGCCGACGGGGTCGTGCACTCCACCCCCTACGACGACAGCCGCGGCAACTACGTGGTGATCGACCACGGCGTGCAGCGCGGGGTCAACCTGACCACGGCCTACCTGCACCTGCAGAGCTTCGCCGTGTCACCGGGACAGTCGGTGGGCCGCGGACAGGTCGTCGGCTACGAGGGCACGACCGGTTCGTCCACCGGCTGCCACCTGCACTTCGAGACCCGCGAGAACGGCACCCCGGTCAATCCGCGCACCTGGCTCTGACGAAGCGGTCGGCCGTCAGCCGTGCCGCTTCAGGTGCGCCGACATCGCCCGCTCCGCCTCGCGACGGTCCTGTCGCTCCCGCAGCGTCTGCCGCTTGTCGTAGAGCTTCTTGCCCTTGGCGAGCGCGATCTCGACCTTGGCGCGCCCGTCCTTGAAGTACAGCGACAGCGGGACGATCGTGTACCCCGCCTGGTCCGCCTTGGCGACGAGCTTGTCGATCTCGTCGCGGTGCAGCAGCAGCTTGCGGCGCCGGCGGGCCGAGTGGTTGGTCCACGTGCCCTGCGTGTACTCCGGGATGTGCACACCCTCGAGGTAGAGCTCCCCGCCGTAGGAGGTGGCGTAGCCGTCCACGAGGGACGCACGCCCCTGCCGCAGCGACTTCACCTCGGTCCCGGTCAGCACGAGGCCGGCCTCGACGGTGTCCTCGATGAGGTACTCGTGCCGGGCCTTCTTGTTGTTCGCGACGACCTTGCGTCCGGTCTCCTTGGGCATGACCAGGCCAGTCTAGGTGAGCAGCAGGTATGCGGTCGCCCCGGTTCTCGCCGGCCGTCGCCGGGTCCGGTTGCCGCCGACCCCGGTGCGGGGCAGGGTGGGACGTACGAGACCGCATACCCCCGTGGAAAGGGAGCGAGATGAGCACCGCCCGCGAGATCATGACCGCCGACATGCACACCGTCACCGAGGAGCAGACCTTGGCCCACGCGGCCGCGGTGATGCGCGACCACGGGGTGGGGGCCCTGCCGGTCCTGTCAATGGAGGGCGCACTGTCCGGCATCGTCACCGACCGGGACATCGTCGTGCGCGGTGTCGCCGAGGGCGTCGACCTGACCACCACGCCGGTCGGATCGGTCGCCCAGGGGATCGTCTCCACCGTGGGCCCGGACGAGGAGGTGGACCGCATCGTGGACACGATGGGGGACCAGCAGATCAAGCGGCTGCCCGTCGTGGACGGCGGACACCTCGTCGGCATGATCAGCGAGTCCGACCTGGCGCGCCACGTGTCCGACGACAAGGTCGCCCACTTCGTCCAGATGGTCTACGGGCGCGGCTGACCCGCCACCGGCCGCCGGGGCGCACCCTCGGGGGAATCTCTGTGGACCCGGTGGCGTTGACCCACGTACGATGATGTTCCGCCCGTGACCCCCAGGGGTCGCGGACGGGCACCTTGACAACTGCACAGCGTGAAGGCACCCCATGGGGGTGATCGGTTTCGACGTCGTTCAGCGTCTCAGGGGAAGCGGGTCGAGGATGCAAGGTCATCTCGTCAACGCTCCTTGCGAAACCAATAGCTGCCAATTCCAAGCGCAGCGACTTCGCCCTCGCCGCCTGAGCGAGCCCGAAGTCTGTCAGCCTGAGCTAGTCCTCGTCTCAGTGTCTGGCATCAGCTAGAGGACTTGCTGCGTCGTCACGTCACGGGACGGCGCGGGACTCCTACGTGACTGGGCCTGTCAGGGAACGTGTGCGCGCGAGCCCTGGGGCCGAGAAAATCCACAGCGCACTGCGCCCGGAGAAGCCCTGGATTCCTGGCGACGGACGCGGGTTCGATTCCCGCCACCTCCACTCCCGTGCCTTCACGTCGTGCGGCTGTCGCACGTCAACCCCCAGAATTCCGCATGAGGGCGGGGATCTGGGGGTTTCGTGCGTCTGGACAGGGGTGGTCAGGAGTAGCCTCAGATGACCACCCAAACTGACACAGAACTGACACAGGGCTGACACACCCTCGCCGGATCTGGAGGCTGACGACGTGAGCACGAAGGACACCAGAGCCCGGTTGCCTCCCGGCATCATTCGGTTCCGGGGTCGCTACCGGGTCCGGATGGACCACGAGGGCAGGACCCACTCGCTGGGGGTCTTCGAGACCATCACCGACGCCAAGGCCGCCCTGCACATCGCGAAGGCGGACGTCGCACGAGGCAGGTTCGTGCCGCCGACGCAGCGCCGCGCCGAGCGGCAGGCTGCCGCTGCGCGGGCCGAGACCGAGGCGATGACGCTGGGGGAGTGGGCCGAGATCTGGCTGGCCTCCCTGGAGGACGACCCCCGACGCTCGCGCGCGACCGTGGTCTCCTACCGCTCGGTGCTCAGGAACCACGTGCTCCCCGAGCTCGGGGAGGTCAGGCTCGTGGACCTGACGAGCGAGCGTGTCGCCGAGCACCTCGCCGCCCTGGCCCGCCGCCCCTCCCGACGACACCCTGGTGCCCGCGTCAACGGCGTGGCGCCCAACACCGTGATCGTGCTGAGGTCCATGCTCAACGCCGCCGTGAAGGCGCAGGCCGGGGGACTGGAGCGCTTCGCCTTCCCGGCCGCGCCCAAGCACCGGCGCGTGCGCCCCGAGGACGAGCACGGCGACGTCGCGTCGCCGGAGCAGGTGAGGGCCTTCACCGAGGCGATGCCGCCGCACCTGCAGATCGCCATCCCCCTCGCCGCCTGGTGCGCCCTGCGCATCGGCGAGCTGCTGGGACTGCAGCGTCGAGACCTGGAGCAGCTGGACGACCCCCGGCGGGCGGTGCTCCACGTCCGTCGGCAGTGGAACGTCAAGGCCAACGCGCTGACACCGCCGAAGGCAGACAGCGTCCGGACGGTCGCGCTCCCCGAGGCGCTGCTGCCTGCCCTCCGGGGCCACCTCGACGCCTACACCCCTGCAGGACGCACCGCACCGGTCCTGGCAGGGCTGCGCGGCGCCCGGGTCTCCCAGACCGCCCTGGACAAGGCATGGAGAGTCGCTCGCGAGGCGACAGGCCGGCCAGGCTTTCGTTTCCACGACCTCCGGCACACCGGCCTGAGCAAGTACGCCGAGCAGGGCGCCACACTCGCCGAGCTGCTCCACCGCGGCGGCCACACCGACGTCTCCGTCGCCCTGCGGTACCAACACGCCACCGCCGAGCGTGACCGGGCGCTCACCGAGCGCCTCAGCCGGGACATCGCGCTCCCACCGCATGCCGCACCTCCCGACATGTGAGCCGTCGCTCGAAGGACCCAGCTCCCCGGTGCGCACCTGAGAGGTTCGATCAGCCCGGTCGACACCGCTCGACCCCGGCGTCGATCACACCTGCCGCCTGCCTTGCCACAGGAAGATCGAGGACACACCTGGTGCACTCGGTGGAGTTCGTGGACCCCGGGGGCTTGCTCGGTCCGCCTGTGGTGTGCGTGATGACGTTGCACAAGCTCGCCGCGGGGAGTGGGTACACGTACCTGACGAAGCAGGTCGCCGCGCACGACGCCACCGAGCGCCGGCAGGCCGGCCTGGCCGCCTACTACGAGGAGAAGGGCGAGGCGCCCGGGCGTTGGCTGGGCACCGGTCTGGCCGGGCTGGACCTCAAGGTCGGCGACGTGGTCACCGAGGAGCAGATGAAGCTGCTGTTCGGGCAGGGCCGCCATCCCCGCTCTAACGAGCCCGAGGCGGCCGCGAAGGGGTGGGGCGGGTTGGGTCGGGCGTTCCCGACCTTCGACGCCACGTCTCTGCGGCAGGTCACGGCCCGCGCGTTCAGCGAGCACAACACCAGCCGCGGGCTGGCGTGGAACGCGCCGATTCCAGCGGAGGAGCGGGCAGCGATCCGCACCCAGGTCGCCCAGAGGGCGTTCGAGCAACGGCATGGCCGCGCCCCCGTGGACGAGGCCGAGCTGACCCGGTTCATCGCGCGGGCGTCGCGGCCGGCGCAGGTGCCGGTGGCGGGGTTCGACCTGACGTTCTCGCCGGTGAAGTCGGTCTCGGCCCTGTGGGCCCTCGCCTCCCCGGAGATCGCCGAGCAGGTGGAGGCCGCGCACCACGGTGCGGTGCGCGCGACGCTGGCGATGCTGGAGCGCGAGGTGGCGTTCACCCGTGTCGGCAAGGGCGGCATCCGCCAGGTGCCGGTGACCGGGTTGGTGGCGGCCGCGTTCGACCACCGCGACTCGCGCACCGGGGACCCGGACCTGCACACCCACGTCGTCGTCTCCAACAAGGTCCAGTCCCTGCCGGAGGAGGGGGGACGCTGGCTGACCCTGGACGGGCGGATGCTGTTCAAGGCCAAGGTCATGGCGTCTGAGCACTACAACACCCACCTCGAAGCCGGCCTCGTCGACCGGCTCGGTGTTACCTTCTCCGACCGCCCAGGGCAGGAGGGCAAACGTCCGGTCCGCGAGATCGACGGCGTCGACCCCGGGTTGCTGTCCGCGTGGTCGTCGCGGCGGCAAGCGATCGAGGCCCGGCAGCGCGAGCTCGCCGCCACCTTCCGGGCCGACCACGGTCGCACGCCCACGACTGTCGAGTCGCTGGCGCTGGCGCAGCAGGCCAACCTGGAGACGCGACCGGGCAAGCACGAACCGCGCTCCGAGGCCGAGCAACGGCAGACCTGGCGGGAGCAGGCTACGGTTGTGCTCGCCCGCAATGATCAGAGCCCCGACGACGTGGTGGCCGCGGCGGTCGGAGCCAGGTGGGGACGCGACCAGGGACCCAGTAAGGGAGGCGACCGGGGACGTGGTCAAGACGCGTGTATCGTCGCAGGTCAGGAGGTGGGGACGCGGCAGCAGGGACGTTTCCGGGGACGTCTCCAGGGACGTGGTGGGGACGTGCGTCCCCAGGTGGTGGCGGCCAGGGTGCTGAAGGTGCTGGAGGGGTCGCGGGCGACGTGGCAGGTGTGGCACGTACGCGCCGAGACCCTCCGCCAGCTGCGCACCGCCCAAGTCCCCCTGGACAAGCTCGAGGAACACGCACGCGAGGTCGAGCGGTGGGTCTTGCAGGGCTTCTCGGTGCCGGTCGGGGTGCCGCCGGAGCTGGGCGAGCCGCGGGTGCTGCGCCGCCCGGATGGGCAGTCCGCCCACACGGTGCACGGCAGCCAGACCTACACCTCGAAGGCGATCCTGGCTGCCGAGGAAGAGCTCCTCGCCCTGGGACTGCGCCGCGACGGCCGCCAGGCAGACCCGCTCATCGTGGACGAAGTGCTGGCCGACCAGTCTGCGGACGGTCCGAGCCTGGATCGGTCGCAGACGGCGATGATCCGCAACCTGACCACGAGCGGGTGCCGGGTCCAGGTCGCCCTCGCCCCGGCCGGCGCCGGCAAGACCGCCGCCCTACGCGTACTCGCCCGGGCCTGGGAAGCCTCCGGCGGCACCGTTCTCGGACTGGCACCGACCGCGGTCGCCGCCGAAGAGCTCGGCAAGGCCACCGGCATCCACGCCGACACCCTCGCCAAGTACCTCCACCACACTCCCGCGGGCAGCGCCTCACCGGAGACCGGGACGACGTCCGCCGTGGTTGGAGCGGTCGCCCCGGGAACGTTGGTGCTGATCGACGAGGCAGGCATGGCCGGTACCCGCGACCTGGCGGCCGTGGTCCGGCACGTGGTTGACGCCGGTGGGAGCGTGCGGCTGGTCGGGGACGACCAGCAGTTGGCCGCCGTCGCCGCCGGTGGGATCTTCCGGGACCTGGCCGAGCAAGGCCACGCGCACGGCACCACCGCCACCCTGACGGAGCTGCACCGGTTCACCGACCCCTCCGAAGGCGCCGCCACCCTCGCGATCCGCGACGGAGACCCCGCCGCCCTGGACCACTACCTCGACCACGGACGGATCCACACCGGCGACACCGGGGACGTGGTCGAGGCGGCGTACGCAGCCTGGAACGCCGACAAGGATGCGGGTCGGAGCAGTCTGCTGCTGGCCGCGACTCGTGACACTGTCCGAGAGCTCAATCAGCGTGCCCGGCAGGACCGTCTCGACGCCACCGTGAGCACCCCAGGACAAGAGGTTCCCCTCGCCGACGGCACCCGTGCCAGCGCCGGCGACACCATCCTGACCCGACGCAACGACCGAAATCTGCGCGACACGGACGGGTCCTGGGTCAAGAACGGGGACCGGTGGCACGTGCTCGCCGTCCGGCAAGACGGCGGCGTCTTGGTCGAGCGCCAGGCTGACCGGCGCAGGAGCAGGCTGGGCCGGCTCACTCTGCCGGTCGAGTACGTGGCCGAGCACGTCCAGCTGGGGTACGCCAGCACGATCCACGGCGCCCAGGGCGCCACCGTGGACACCACCCACACCGTCCTGAACGGGACCGAGACCCGCCAGGCGTTGTACGTCGCCCTCTCCCGCGGCCGGCAGACCAACCACCTCTACCTGGACACGCCCACCCCCTCGCTGGACGGTGTCGGCCCCGAGGTCCAGGACACCGTGGTGGAGCCGCGGCAGGTGCTCACCGACATCCTCGGC